>JAHIVT010000124.1 GCA_018816555.1 Pseudomonadota bacterium | reverse complement strand
TACTCGACGAGGCCGAGATCCTTGAACAGGAGTCCGAAATTATCGATGAGGCCGGCTCCCCGGATGCCGCCTTTACCGATGAAGATCTGGCCGGCACAGGAACGGAACCAGGCGCTGCGGGAAGCGGCGGCACCGAAGCCGAACCGGCGGCCGGGGAACTCCTCGACGAGGAAGAGTTTGAGGTACTCGACGAGGCCGAGATCCTTGAACAGGAGTCCGAAATTATCGATGAGGCCGGCTCCCCGGATGCCGCCTTTACCGATGAAGATCTGGCCGGCACAGGAACGGACCAAGGCACTGAGGGTGCCGGACCCACTGAAGCCGAACCAGCGGCCGGGGAACTTCTCGACGAGGAAGAGCTTGAAGTACTCGATGAGGCCGAGATTCTTGAACAGGAATCCGAAATTATCGATGAGGCCGCAATCACCCCTATTGACGAAATTGGAGGAACAGATGCTGGGCAGAGCGATACAGCCCGGCCTCTGGACCTGAGTCACTATATTGAACCGGATGAGGCCCTTGCCTCACCTCCCGAGACGCTGACGGAAAGCAATGATGATTACATCGCACAGATTCTTGAGCGGTTCATGCCGAAATTTATCAAGATACCCGTCGGGCACTATCTGATCGGGTGTGATCAGCCCGCCTGTAATGAACGGCCGGTCAGGAAAATCTTTCTACAAAGTTTTTACCTTGCTCAGCTGCCGGTGACGAATGATCTTTTTGATTTTTTTGTCCGCGAGACCGGCTATGAAACCGATGCCGAGCGGGCCGGTTTCGGCAATGTCGTGGAAGGTCGGATCAGCAACAGAATCGATCCGGATACGGGGCGTAACGTACTGTTCATCAACCGCGGCACCCGTTCACGAAGGACACAGGGGGCAAACTGGCGTCATCCTTCGGGACCGGGCAGTTCCCTGGAAAACAAGGGGAACCATCCGGTGGTGCAGGTGAGTCGCCTTGACGCCTTGGCCTTTGCCGCCTGGGCGGGCAAGAGGCTGCCCAACGAGGACGAATGGGAAGCAGCAGCCCGTGGCCCTGAGGGCCTTCTCCTACCCTGGGGAAATGAATGGCATGGGGAACTTGCCAACACTGAATCATCGCTTACAGGCGACACAACCCCTGTTATCCGCCACGGCAAACCATCCATGAGTCCATTCGGCGTCTATGATCTGCTGGGCAACGTCTTTGAATGGACGTCAACGGTGCATACCCCATCACGGCAAGCAAGCAACCGCACTCCCCCGGTTTATGTACTGAAGGGAGGCTGCTGGTCCTCCAAAACAGGTATTACGGCAGCCGACCGTCTGCTGGAGCCTGACACCTGGTCAAACACCATAGGCTTCCGCTGCGCGGTGTAAAAAGCGAGGCAAGAGGCAGCAGGCAAAAGGGATAAGATCTCAGGTAGAAATTCTCTCTTTTGCCTTATGCCTCCTGCCTTATGCCTCTTGCCTTATGCCTTATGCCTTTATGCCTTATGCCTTATCTCCCCCCCAATGCCATATCAATCAACTCTTCCGCCACCTCATCGGTAATTGTCACCTGACCGATGCGGGTCGGCAGCACGAAAAAGGGACGGCCAGCCACTGCCTTCTTGTCTGTCTTTAAAAAGGATTTCATCAGGTTATGGTCGAGCTCCGGCGGGATCACTACCGGCAGGCCGAAGCCGGCAATGACTTGACTGATCCGCTCCGCCTCAGGGGGAGAAAGAAGGGATTTGCCTTGGGCCAGCTTATTTACGGCGACCATGCCCATTGCCACAGCCATGCCATGGGCAATGGAGAAATCCGACGCCGCCTCCACGGCATGTCCCAGAGTATGACCGTAATTAAGGATGCGTCGCAGGTCCGCCTCCTTCTCGTCCGCAGCCACTACGGCAGCCTTGATCCGGCAGCAACGGACAATCACCTCTTCGATGACCGGCAGATGCAGCTGGAGAATCTGTTCCCGGTTGGCATCCAGAAAATCAAAAAAATCCCTGTCATAGATGACGCCGTACTTGATCACTTCCGCCAGCCCATTTAACAGCTCATCAGGAGGGAGAGAGGTGAGTACCTGACTGTCGATATAGACAGCGCGCGGCTGATAAAATGCCCCCACCAGATTCTTGCCTTCAGGAATATCAACCCCGGTCTTGCCTCCCACCGAACTGTCAACCTGGGCCAGCAATGTGGTGGGCACCTGGACAAAAGAAATACCCCGCATATAGATGGCGGCGACAAAACCGGTGATATCGCCGGTGACCCCGCCGCCCAGGGCAATCAGACAATCCTTACGATCAACCCCGAGCTGGGCAAGGGAGCTGACCAAACGGGCAATGGTTGTCATGTTCTTACTGGCTTCACCGTGGGGAAAAATAAGCAGATCACAGCTGATTCCCTGGCTGGTCAACGACTCGATCAGTGTCTTGCCGTAGAGCCCGGCCACCCGGTCATCGGCGATCACCACATAGCGCTTGGCCACGGCCCTTTGCCGCAAATCCTGGCCGATTTCACCGAGCAAACCAACCGCCACCATAATCGGGTATGATCTCTTACCCAACCCGACATCAATTATTTTCATCAGATGATCCTCAGTCAACTTTCAATTTTTTATTGCTGCACCATACAATCTTTAACCGTCATTTCAAGTCCCTTGACAATAAAATCAGTTCCGCTAGAGTATTACCATATAACCTGGAAGTTCTGATGATTTTTCTAGCATGGAGGAGCCCAAATGAGTGAAAAAAAAGAGACGAAAAACGATGCATCTGCCGAAAACAAATTGATTCATGCCGGCCAGGAGGTGGGCAAGGTTATTGCCCGTTCCACATTTCAGGCTGAACAAACCGGCAAAAAAATAAAAAAGAAAGTGGAAGAGACCGTTTCGCGGTTGGGCAGCAGCAAAGATAAAAAAGAAACAAAAAAGATAAAATCTCCATTCACCGACAAGGGAGAATTCGCCCTCGTTGACACGATGGGCTTTGTGGCCGGAGAAATTTTCGAGCATCTCAGCCAGCATGGCGAGATGGCGACTGAAAAACTGATCAAGGCGATTATGGGGCGCAAAAACTCCAACGCCATGGTCTTCTGCGCCATTGGTTGGCTTGCCAGGGAGGGGAAAATTAATTGTTCCGCGGATGGCGCCTTGATTTCACTTAAACCCTGATGTCAGTCAAGACAGCGTTCAGCGGCTCCAAATAAAAAAGGAGGTGCCTTGCAGCACCTCCTTTTTTTGCTATGAGAAAATAGTATCTACTTCTTTATTTCATTGCGGCACCGGAAGCGGCTTTCTGCATCTTGACCTCAACTTTCTCGGTAAGGCCTTCATAGTATTCTCGCAGGAGAACGAGAACCTCTTCACGGCCGAAGTGATCAGGAACCTCAGCACCCTCGGACAGAGCTTTACGCAGTTTGGTTCCGGAGAGGATAACGCGGCTTGCTTTGTCATGCGGACAGGTGCGCAGAGAAGCCATGCCATCGCATTTGGAGCAGTAGAAGGTCCAGTCGATCTTCATCGCTCTGCACTGCAGATCTTTACCTGCATCGCCGGTTTTCGGGATGGTTTCAAAAATATCCTGTGCCTCGAACAGACCGTAGAAGTCACCAACGCCGGCATGGTCACGGCCGATCAGCATGTTGTTGACGCCGAAGTTCTGACGGAAGGTGGCATGGAGCAGAGCTTCGCGGGGACCGGCATAGCGCATATCCATCGGGTAACCGGCCTGGATGACGTTGTCTTTGACAAAGTGATGATCACACAGGATGTTGATGGCTTTCACGCGAACGTCGGCAGGAATATCACCGGCTTTCAGGTTACCGATCAGAGAATGGATCAGAACGCCGTCACATACCTCGATGGCGATCTTGGCCAGGTACTCGTGGGAACGATGCATCGGGTTACGCAGCTGCAGTGCGGCAACGTTGGCCCATCCTCTTTCCTCGAACATGGCGCGAACCTCGGCCGGGTGCATATAAACACCTTTGTACTCGACAGGATATTGACTCTCGGACACAACTTTCACAGGACCGGCGATGTTGACTGCTTTCTGAGCCATAACCATCTGTACGCCTGGATGATCTTCCATGGCAACTGCCCAGAATTTGTCGTCAGCGCTGTCTACGCCTTTGCCCTTGAAAACTTTCTCGCATTCAAATCTCTTTTCAGCTTCGGTCATCTCAAATTTTTCGGTGACCTTCATGGTGGCAATGATCTCGTTGTTACGCTCAAGAGCGATCTCATCGCCTACTTTGATGTCATCTGCATCAGCCTTGTCAATATCAAGGGTGATCGGTACGGGCCAGAAGGTTCCGTCAGACAGCTGCATTTTCTCGCAAACGCCTTTCCAGTCGGCTTTGGTCATGAAACCTGTGAGAGGGCTGAAGCCACCAATACCCATCATGATCAAGTCGCCTTTGGCGCGGCCGGTAACTTGAATTTTTTTCAGCTTAGCGGCTTTTTCTTTCTCAGCAGCCAGTTCACTGCCATGCAGCAGTGCACATACAAGACCTTTTCCACCATGCGGCGCAACTAATTTTGCCATTTGATTCCGTCTCCTTTAATAAAGTTACAGTCAGATATGTCCTCTCTAACAGATAATGACAGATAATGAACCATTATTCATTTCCGAATGGTTTATATAAAATGTGATTGCTTGATTGTCAAGGGAAAAAAATTGAGAGAAAGGGAGGAACGGCTCGAGAATTAACGGAGTCAGGGCATAGGAGGGCATTGACGATCTGCTAAATCGCCGCTGTTTTTTTTATGAAAAGAATAAAGGACTACTCAGACTTTTTCGTCAAAAAGCAATCCAACGAGATCCTGGAGTTTCTCCCTCAGTTTGAGCACCTCATCAGAGGGAAACTGCTTGACGACCTCGTCTGTCTTCTTGTCCCGCAGCTGGGCGACAATACTATGCGTCTCTTGGTGCTCATAAAGACCAAACTTAAAACTGCTTCCCATTGACTGAAAACGCTGATGGATTTCCTTAACAGCATCCTCAAGTTCCTTCTGGCTGAGCTTTCCCTGGCTGGTTAGATCTTCTTTCGCTGATTTGTCCTGCCGGGTCTGGTTATTGAGCTTAACCGTATCACTTTCACTGCTTGCAGGGACCGGTTGCACAGGTGGCTTGACAGCATCCTCACGCTCAACATTTGTCGGCACCACCAACACATTAACGCCCTTCATATCCGTAGCGATATTGACATCCATGACAACCTCCGCTTGTGACTGATGGTAAAAAGAACTTCCGGGTCAGCGGAAGCCCTACCTCAATCAACTTTTGTTGCTTAAATATTTCGGCATGGGGCTTCCGCCTTGATAGACACTATAGCCTTTCAATGCCTGTTTCCCTTTACGCATGACACACAGACTTCCTTGTAATCTGTCACGCTGCGCCCCAGCCAATCCCGCCAGTTTCTTTTCATTTTCCAGAATCTTTCCCAGATCATTTAATAACCGTTGCCGAACCGCCTCATCGCAACCGGCAAGGCCGGCAACTTGGTCAAGCACCTGCCTGAGCCGCCGGAAGGTCTGCTCACGCTGCTGTCTCCAACTCATCAGATTCTTCAACCTGTTTTCGGCCAGACAAGCGGCATGATCCTTCTGGATTGAGGCAAATTCAGCCAGCAGATCCAAAAGTTGCGTGATCAGCTGCTCTGATTCCTGATATACTCTTTGATTCATCATAGCTAAACCGTTTTAAAAAAACAACTGCTACCTTGCAATACGGTGACCGGCATAAGAGGCCGTCACGAAAGGGTTGGAAATATAATGGTTATTTCGTAACGGCCCCTAAATAGAAAAGGAAACGCCAGGGGAAACAGCAGCTCTTGCAGCAGCGCGCTCCTTTTTTTCAAAAACGACATGGGCTTCACCGTTTTCATTTTTTCTCGATTCCAACTCTTCCTGCATTTCCTTTAACGCCGTCTGTTCCCAAATCTCTTTCAGGCGCTCGATATACCTTCTCGCCTGTTGCAGAATCCCGACATCTCCTGATATGGAAACCTTGGGCAATTCCACCAGGATGGCGCTGTAGAGTCCGCGCAGAAACACTGCCGCATCAGATTCGTCACCCTCCTTCACCGAGGCATAGAGTTCGGTGATGATGGCTATGGCCTTACCTAAATGTTCCCCCCGTTTCTGCGGCTCCTTCTCAAGGACACCCTCTTCGGCAAGCTCCAGGTGCACAAGAGCTCTTTCATACATCATGGCAATCAGCTTTACGGGATGAATTTTTGCCTTGATTCCGGATTGCCGGTAGGCAAGACAGGCCTGTGTTGAATTCATTGTATTCTCCTTGTATAAAATAATAACGGTGGGGGCTACTTTCTGCTGCCAACACCGCCCCAGGCAGTGGAGATGCTGTCAAACTGGCTTCCCAGATAATCTGACAGCGATGTCATCTGTTGCATATATCGGTCTAATTCAACAAATTGTTTAGCCATTAATTCATATTTTCTGTCCAGCCGGTCGTTTTCAGCGGTGACCTTCAATTCAATATCACGGATCCTGTCCTGGGCCGACTGCTGCTCACCTGCAATCTGCCCCTCACTACCCGTAAGGGTCCGCATCCGCTCATTGACCAGGTCGGCAAAGCCTTGAATGCCCCGGTCCGAATCGCCGACAAAAAAAGCGCTGACCGCATCCGGCTGGTCCGCCAGAGCCGCATCAAGAATCTCTTCATCCAGCGATATGGTTCCATCCCTGTTAAATTCCAGGCCTAAATCAAAAAGATTAGTGACCTTGCCGGTTTCGTCTGCCCTGACCGTTGAAGTCATAAGATTTCTCAACGTATTGGGAAGATCGCGCAGCGTTGTGCCGAACAGACTGCCGAATTTACCCGTCTCGGCGTCATAGGAAGAATTTGTCCGCACTTCCTGGACCGCGTCATTGTATGCAGTAACCAGTCCCTGGATCATGTCTTTGATGTTTGTATTGTTATTGCCGACGGTGATGGTGCTTGTGCCCTCACTCTCCAGGGTGATGGTCACCCCGGAAATAACATCGGAAAAAGAATTCGCCTTACGCTGATAATTAATGCCGTCTAGGGAAAACTGAGCATTAAGCGATGCTCCTTCGGCCCCCTGCTGCTCATCCAGGGTCATATCGGCCAGCTGGGTCAGAAACGTGATACGGCCATCCTCGCCGATGGTGTTCGACTGCAGGGTCAGGCGGTAGGGAGTGGAGGCATCACCGTCGTTGATCACTGCCGCTTTGACGCCGGGATTATCCTCAGCATCGTTAATGAGCGCGGCAAGCTCGGTCAGGGTGGTATCGGCCGCAATGGTGATGGAAACAGGATCACCCTCACCGACCTGGAAGGAAAAAGTGGTGTCAGGAGCGGCAAAATCGATAGCGGCAAGATCCTCATTAACCGCCACTCGGTTGCTCTCACCCGTGCCGGCGGCCACATCGCTTCTGATGCGCAGGAATGTCTCCCCTTCCACATCATAGGTTTCCGCGGTTACCAGCCGTCCATTATCTCCGGCGCCGACATTATCCACATGGGTATTGATAGCCGTCACCAGATCATCCATGGTCATATCACCGGCCACATTCAGGATGATCTGATCCGCCTCGCCAAAGGTGATGAGCATGGATTCTCCGGCATGGGCAACCACCGTTGCGGCGCTGTCAGCAACACCCGTTGTCGATTCAGCACTCACCGGCACATAAACGCTGCTGTCGGCGGAGGCCGCACCGGAAGCCGACAGCCATGAACTTTTAGCGGCAAGACGGGTCACCTCAAGCTGGTCACTCTGCTCCACAGCGCCGTCAACAACGGTGGCTGTTGCCACGGTTTCGTCGGAACTGGTCACAGTCCGTCCCAGAAAATTACTGGACAGGGACAGATTCAGGGCCGAACTTTTCAAGGTCAACAGCTTGTTGTTGACAGTGGTGAATTCCGCCAGCTGGTCCTGGTACCCCTTAACCTTGTCGGTTTTCGCATCAACGACTTGCTGGTCAATCTCCCGCAACTGTTCGAGCATACCCTGCAGATCGATGCCCGATCCGATGCCCAATGTACTGATTGTCCCGGCCATATCCGTCACTCACCATGATCAGAGAGAAAAATCCCGCCAATCCCAAGAATTTTCGCCCTCATTACCTGTTTAACTGCGCTTAATTGTTTACTCATGAACATATTATCGTCTTTTACTCAGAAAACTTAAGATATTTCTTTGTTATAATCCTCTTCGCCATGGCACCTTTCCCTGTCCACAAGCCGTTTTTCTCGCTTCAGGGCTTGGAGCGCGGCAAAAAAAAGGGTAACGATCAGCTAAGGACCGTTACCCTGTTAAGATTTATCTGCACCTCCCAGCCTGCTTGAAGCATCAGGCTGGAATTACCAAGGCTTCCGCACCATCCGCTATTACTGCAGCAGGCTCAGGACGTTCTGAGAGCTTGCATTGGCCTGGGCCATGGCAAAGGTGCTGGCCTGACTCAGAATCTGCATCCTTGAGAAGTTTGCAGACTCTTCGGCAAAGTCAACATCCCGGATTGAAGATTCCGCCGCAAAAATATTGACGCGGGTTACCGAGATATTGGCAATGGTAGAGGTTAACTGGTTCTGTACGGAACCGAGGTCTGACCTGATCTTATCAAGATTCTTCAAGGCAGAGTCAGCGATACTGATTGCCACCTGGGCGCCTTCCTGAGAGGTAACGTCTACATCAGCGAGGGTGAATTTCTCAATGTCCGACAGACTGGTTGTGGCAGACGCGCCGGTTGCTGCGGTCTGAGCCGCCGCAAAAACGGAGCCACTCGCCATCACAGATCCAGACTTCAGAGTCATGGAGTTGTTGAGATAATTCGTACCCGAGGTAATGGCATCACCCTGCAGGACTGTGCCGGCTTTGAGCAGATCGCCGCCAGCCACCCAGATATCATTGGTAAGCACGGTACCGGCCTTGATGGTACTTGCCGTTTTCAGCTGAGAACCGGCAGCCAGGGTCATCTCGCCGGAGGTGGTGACATTGGCGCTGGTAGTGACATTGCCGCCAATGGTGGAGCCTTTGGCAAAGGCACTGTTACTGCCTATAATAGAACCGGCTTTGAGTTGCGTATCCGCCAGCACGGTTGTACTCGCACCACTTAGGGTCAGATCGCCGCCGATAGTTGACCCTGCCTTGATAGTCGATGTAGAACCCGCAATAATGGAGCCGGACTTCAAGGTCATGCCAAGGGTCATGGTTGAATTATCTGAAACTACAACATCAGCACCGATATAAGAACCAGCGGCGAAGATGTTGTCTTCATCACTAAAGACTGAACCGGCGGCAATATTCATATCGGCGGTCAAGGTCACCGCCGTACTGACCGTGACATCACTGGACAGCGTGGTGCCGACCGTGTAGGTGTTGGCGGCACTGTCAATAAACTGGGTAGTGACAACGGTCCCAGCGGCGAGCACTGACATAGATTCCAGAATGGAGCCGGTTTTCAACACAGACTCATCAGTTGTGGTTACAGCGGCGGCATTCGAGATTGAACCGCCGAGAATAGAGCCTGATTCAATCGTCGTCCCGGATCCCAGTACCGAGCCGGCAGTCAAGATGGTATCTTGAGTCGTTGAAATATCGCTAGCGGCAATGTTTGTTGCGCCGGTGCCGTCAAAACCGAGGACGCTGCCGGCTTTTAGAGTCGATACAGCAGTAATAACTGAATCTTTGCTCAAAACAGAATCAACACTGGTGGTAACTATATCCGACGCTGTCACACTGGCCGTGACATTCAGGGACATTACCTGGGCTTCATCATTTATCTTAATCTCATTGGCGCCGATCTGGAAGAGTTTTATCTGGCCAAAGGTACTCATATTACTGCCGGCAAGAACCGTACTCGTGTTACCGGTAACCTGGATAGCCCGGCCGTCAGTTGAGGTCAGGGTTAACATACCTGCAGCATCAACGCTGGCGGTCACACCATGCTGATCCGAC
>JAHIVT010000123.1 GCA_018816555.1 Pseudomonadota bacterium | reverse complement strand
TTGAGCCGTGTGGAAATATCGTTCACGCACAAAATGCCGGTTTGAAATTCTTTGATTCCAACTTCCACAACAGACCGGCCCCAGCCAAATACATCCTCAGCTACACGATGCTTGCCGTCCAGTAACAACAATGTCACATCTCCCATCGCAGAACGTCGCATAGGCCAGGGAATCAAATCAACCAAACGTGAAATCAAGCCCACCAGTTCTGGCGATACTCCATTCCGAACCAAAGTCGATGTCTTCATACTCAGATCCTCCTCTTTTTAAAGTATGAAAACATTATAAACGGTAATTTAGTATTTTCCAAGTCCCTAAGTCTGGAGTTTGCTCTTTGACTGACTTGATCGGCGGGGGAAGCGGGGAAGCATGAATTGTAAAAATTCAACAAATTTATGGTGAAGTTTCCCCTGCGCCGAGCGCATATTGCGATGAATGTGCTCGCCGCACAAAGTGAATGTACTGATGCTGAGCCGTGGTGTTAATAACACAGCACGATTCTGTGAGGCGCCGGGAACGACGGATAGGATGAGGCAAATGCTGATGACACGTAGTAGTCGCGTGCTGAAAGCATCGGTGAAAGATTATTTGCACACGTCACGCTCGTTTCAAAGAACCCGGTTTGCTCGACAGCCGCTTAAGGACATTTTTACGGCAGCGGCTCGGTGGTGTAGGCGATGTTGGCCTGATCAGACGTATAGGGAGGCATGGACTTGCCGGCCCTGACATCCTCCAACCATTCGGGATTCAGCAGGGTGGATTTACCGCTCAAGGCAATATCTGCATGCAGCAGGGCCTCTTCGGCGCTGTCCTGGTCATGGATTTTGCCGCAGATCATGATCGGCAGATCCGTAACCTCCCTGGTGAGCTGGGCCATGTTCTTTGTCGTACCGAATGCCTTGTCCCGAAAATCATAGGTCGAGACGGAAATGACATCAATGGGCTCAGCGGCTATCAGGCTGATCATTTCCTGCCATTCCTCTGCACTGGCAAACAATGAGACCTCCATATCGGCAATCCCCCAGTTGGAGATTCTGAAGGCCAGGATGATATCATCCGGTACCTCTTTTTTCACCGCGGCAATGACCTGGCGGGCAAAACGGAAGCGGTTGGCCATGGAGCCGCCGAAACTGTCGCTGCGTTTGTTGGAATAGGAGGAGAGGAACTGGTTGATGAGATAGCCATGGGCGCCGTGGATCTCGATGGCCTTGAAGCCGGCGGCTACTGCGCCGCGGGCGGTTTCGGCAAACCCTTTGATTACATGTGCGATATCAAAGGCGCTCATCTCGTCCGGGGCCGGGTAGGGGGCGCCCGTCAGCGTATTATTCTGTTTGGGAGCTACTGCGCTCGGGGCAATGACCCGGCCTGCCGGATTGACCTCGTTCCAGCTCATGCGACCGCAGTGGAACATCTGCATGATGGCCAGGGCTCCTGCCTGCTCGATGGCCTGCACCACCGGCCGCCAGCCGTCGATCTGCCGCTGGGTGACCAGCCTGGCCTGGCCGGGATAGCCCTGGGCGCTTTCGTAATCGGTGACAATGGCTTCGGTATAGACGATTGCCGCGTCGTTTCTGGCCCGGCGTACGAGAAAGTCAAGGACGTCCTGCCGGGGGATGCTGTCCTTGACTGAGGACATTCTCGTCATGGGGGCGACGCCCAGCCGATTTTTCAGGGTGCGGTTCTTCAGGGTGAATGGGGTGAAGATCTTGCTCTGTTCAGTGTTCATCATTTCCTCCAGGTTAAGAATTATAAACGCTCCGCCTCCTCCACCAGCCACTGCTCCACTTCTGCCGGAGGTGGCATGCGGCCGGAGCACTTGATGCTGCCGTTGATGATCAGGGCCGGGGTGGTGATGACGCCGTGCCGCCAGATCTCGTCAAGGTCATGGATCTGTTCAATGTCAGCCGCGATATCAAGCCGTTGCATGATGTCGAAGATCATGGTGTTGAGTTTGTTGCAGCTTACGCAGCCCGGACCGAGGATCTTGATGGTGAGCTGCTGGGGGCTCTGGTCCCCGCCGCTCTGGGCAGTCTGGTATTCCCGGCGCAGTGCCTGGCGGTAGAGCACCCTTGCCGTGGCCGGGATATAGTTTTCGCGGTTGACGACTTCAAAAAGAAAGTCGGTGGCTTCATTCTCGCTCATCTTGCGGCTGACCGCCTGCTGTATGGCCTGTTCAAGGCCGATCAGCCCCACCGTGGCCTTGCCGATTTTGATTTTGCATAGTTGCATAGTCTATTAGGTGTTTAGTCTGTAGCTTTTTAGTCTGAAGGTGTGTTGTCGTGGTCTGGCAGATTATTAGTCTGTAGGGGTTAGCTTCTATTAATCTACACACCTAAACACCTACAGCCTATCCACCTAAAACAATTTTAGCTGCCTTGCTGCCGGTTTTTTTCGTTTTACCCTTTCGTCATCCATGATCTGTATCAGCCGGTCCGGGATCTCGAAGAGAAAGGGCGAGGGCTTGTTCGGTTTGACGTAGGAGAGAATTAGTTTGCTTTTGGCCCGGGTCATGCCCACATAAAAGAGGCGCCTTTCCTCCTCCATATCGCCGCCCATTAATCGGCAGGGCAGCAGCCCCTCATCCAGTCCGGTGATGAAGACCACAGGGAATTCAAGCCCTTTTGCCCCGTGCAGGGTCATGAGCGACACCGCCTCAGCCCGATCATCATAAATGGTGGCCCGGGCGTTTTCCGCCAGATGCAGGGCAAATGACGTGAGGCTTCCGAAGGCGCCGGCAAGTTCGATAAATCGTCTGGCCGGGGCGGATTTGTGGTCAGCCCCGAAAAAATCAAAAACCGGGAGTAAGGCAGCGGCCAGATCGGCATCCGCATCCTGCTGAAAACAACGGATACCCTCCATCACTGAGCGGATGGCCTGGGTTGCTTTGACCGGCAGGGGCAAGGTCAGGGCCTCGCTGAAAAAATTTCGGCTGGTCAGTGCTATGCGGTTTTCTAGCAGTGCAACGCTTGTCGGGCCGATGCCCGGCACTGCCCGGCACAGGCCAAGATAATCAGAGAAGGTAGCCTTGTCTGCGGCGGCAAGAATCCAGAAGTAGAGCCCCCCCAGTTCCTTTTCCATGAAAAAGGGGCGGGCGCCGATGATCTGAAAAGGTATGCCCCGGCGTGAGAGCGCCTCTACCAGATCATCGGCCTGGCGGCCCAGGCGGTAGAGAACTCCGATGTCCTGGAAGCTGAAGCCTGCCTCCTCACCCTGGGAGCGGCCCGAGTTGATGGAAAAGCTTGAAATACCGCCCAGGATTTTTTCAATCTGTTTGACCACGTTCTCCGCTTCGGCCTTGCCGGAGGCGGCAGGGAAAAGGGTAATCTCGCCGGTTTCCCTGTTCTGCGCCTCAAGGCGGGCAGCACCTTTCACCCGGTTGTGTTCGATCACCTCTGTTGCCGCCTCAAGAATTGCCGAACCTGAGCGGTAATTACGGGTCAAGGCCAGGCACTGGGTGCCCGCCTCTGCGGCAAACTGCAGGAAGAAATGGAGATCACTGCCGCGGAAGCCGTAGACGGCCTGGTTGGGATCACCGATGGCAAAGATCCGGGCCGAGCCTGCAAGCAGGGTGACAAGCTCGTACTGGGAGGAATTGACGTCCTGGAACTCATCGACAAAGAGATGGGCAACCCGGCTGTAAACCCTGCTGCTGAAGCCCTGGTCGGTTTTCAGTCTGTGCACGAAGTCCGGTATGACGGCCTCCAGGTCAATGGCCTTAAGCTGCGCAACTTCACTGAGGTAGCGGTTGATCTCCTCTTGATTGTCCTGGTTGTCCACCTCGGTCCCGAGGTAGAAGTCTGTGATGCTGCTGCTTAATTTTTTCTGCTCTTTTGCAGGTTTATCCGGGAAGAGTTTTTTCAGCAGCACGGCCCGTTCCTCTTCGCCGATTACTGTCAGCTCTGGGGTGTCCTGCCTGAGCCATTCCAGGCAGAAGCCGTGGAAGGTGCCGACAAAAACCTGGTTCGCCTGCTCGCCGGCCCGGCTTGCCAGCCGCTCGCGCATTTCGTTTGCCGCTCGGTTGGTAAAGGTGATGGCGAAGATTTGGTCGGCATCTGTTTTTTCCACCTGCAGCAGGTGGACCAGGCGGGAGACAAGGGTATGGGTCTTACCTGTGCCCGGACCTGCGGAAACAAGGATGCGATCGGCCGTGCTGGCAATGGCCATCTGCTGCTCGGGGTTGAGGTTCCTTGTTTTATTTTCAGCTGGAGGCAGGGGAGGGAACAGGGGGAGGATCTCTGCAGGGGGAGTGGTTTTTTCTTCATTTTTTTTCTTTTTTGCCGGTAGCGGGTCGGCAAAAAGGCTTGCCTGGCCGCGCAGACGGTTGATCTCACCTTCCGCAAAGGTGCGGATAACGCCGAACTGGCCGTCAAAGCCGCCCTGACGGATTACCTTGTTTGATCTGATGCGGGCCACGGCTTCGGCCAGCAGCGGCGAGAAGCGGCTGATCTCTTCCACCGGGGTGTGGAGAAAGATGTTGAATTCGGAGCCGAAACGGTTGATCGTCTTCTGGTATTGTTCAAGAACCCCTTTGGTGGCAGGCCCTCTGCCCATGATCTCGCCGATGACTTCCGGCATGGGGATCAGGCTTTTAAAACTCGGTCCGTTGGCCGGATAGTTGGGGGTTTGGCGATCGGCCAGATCGAGCACCCGGTGGCTGACGCCGATGGTAAGGGGTTTGCCGCACACCGGGCAGACGCCCCTGTGTTTTTTTGTCTCCTGGGGTTCCATGCTGACGTTGCACTTGCGGTGGCCGTCCAGATGATATTTGCCCTCTTCCGGGAAAAATTCCATGGTGCCGGCAAAGCCTTTGCCCGGGTCTTTCAGGGCCTCCCGCATGGTGAAAAAATCAAAGCCGCAGTCAAAGCGGTTGAGTTCCCGGCCCAGTTTTCCCGGAGAATGGCAGTCCGAGTTGGAGATAAGGGTGAAGCGGTCCAGGGCGGAAACAAGGCGGTTCATGTCCGGGTCGGAGGAGAGACCGGTTTCCAGGGCAAAGATGTGGTGGGACAGGTCGCCGAAACACTCCTCAATGGAATCAAAGCCGGACTTGGACCCGAACAGGGAAAACCAGGGGGTCCAGATATGGGCCGGCACCAGGAAACCCTCCGGCATCTCTTCCAGAGCAATCTCGAGCAGATTGCGGGAATCGAGACCGAGAATCGGTCTGCCGTCCGACTCGATATTGCCGATGGCGGCCAGGCGGCGGTTCATTTTCTCAACCGCGGCGAAATCAGGGGCAAAGAGGATATTGTGGACCTTGCGTACCCGGTCATGGCGTTTGTAGATAGAGCTGATTTCGGCAGTCAGGATAAAACGCACATCAATGGCCTCCGGAGCGGCCTGATTAAAGGCTGGCGGCACGTTTTCATCGCGTAGCCGGTAGAAGCCCGGTTCGGCCGGGACCAGATTTTCCTTCAGATGCTGGAACCAGCCGGGATGGCTAAAATCGCCGGTGCCGATGAGGTGGATCCCCTTGATCCGGGCCCAGGCGAAGAGGCCCGCCAGATTGCTTTCCTTGCTGGTGGCCCGGGAAAAAGGTGAGTGGATGTGCAGGTCGGCGAGAAATTTCATAGCATTGTTCTTTTGACATTCAGAGAAAGCGGAATTAATGTATGCACCTAACATAACCAAAATTGCCTGTTACGTAAAAAGTATTTTAAGTGCCTGAAGTCCGTGTTGTCCGGTTACGATCTTTCGTGGTTCCAGCCCCTTCCCCGGCATAGTCGCTAACGAAAGGAAGGAAAACTGTCCTAAGTTCGTCATTCCGGCATGTTTTCAGCCGGAATCCAAGTTGATGAGAAACAACCAGCAACTCGCAATTTCAGGCACTTTACGAGTTCTGAACTTTCACTTTCATAATAAAGGGGATGCAATATGTCTGAACTGATTGATGTCATTGTGGTCGGTGCGGGACCGGCCGGGCTGCAGGCGGCCGTTCATGCCGTGCGTAAAAAAGCCTCGGTGCTGGTGCTGGGACGTCCGCATAAAAGTGCCATTTACTGGGGCCATGTGGAAAATTATCTGTGTGTGGACGGGGTGACCGAGGGAAAGGAATTGCTCGCCATCGGGCGGGCGCAGGCCTCCCGCTTCGGCGTTTTGTTCGCCGAGGAAGACGTGCTGGGCATTGAGCAGAGTGATGATCATTTCGAGCTGCGTTCGGAAAGCGCCACCTATCTGGCACGAACGGTTATTCTGGCCACCGGCACCTCCAAAAACAAGCTTAAGGTAAATGGCGAAAAAGAGTTGACCGGTAAAGGCGTCAGTTACTGCGTTGACTGTGACGCCAATTTTTTCCGCAACGCGAAGGTGGCGGTGGTGGGTAATGAGAGCGCGGCGGTGGACGGGGCGTTGACCTTGCTCAAATATGCCTCCGAGGTGCATCTGGTTGCCAAGGAACTGGCGGTTTCCGAGGAGTTGGCTGGCAAACTAAAGGCCAGCAGCGTCAAGGTTCACAGCACCTGGGTCAAGGAGATCATCGGGGAAAACGCGGTGGAGAAACTGCTGCTGGAAGATGATTCATCCCTGGAGGTGGAAGGGGTGTTCATTGAGTTGGGCGCCAAGGGCGCCATGGAGCTTGCCACCAACCTGGGTGTGCAGCTTGACATGGAGACATTCTCCTATATCGATACGAACAAGCGGCAGGAGACCAATCTGGCCGGGGTCTATGCGGCCGGAGACATTGCCGGACCGCCCCTGCAGATGGCCAAGGCGGTGGGTGAAGGGTGTGTGGCCGGCTGGTATGCGGCAAATTTTGCCAACAAGCAGAAAAGACACGAAACTGCTGATTGATGGCGGTCCTGCCCGATGTTCACTATATGCAGCTGGCACTTGAGCAGGCTGAGCTTGCAGCGGGGCGGGGTGAGGTTCCCGTAGGCGCGCTGCTGGTGGATGCCCAGGGCACGGTGCTGGCCTGTGACGGTAATCGTCCCATTGAATACAGCGATCCCACGGCCCATGCGGAGATGGTGGTGCTGCGCCAGGCAGGGCGCAGCCTTGCCAACTACCGGCTCTCCGGCACCACCATGTATGTTACCATTGAACCCTGTGTCATGTGCGCCGGTGCCCTGGTGCATGCCCGGGTCAGCCGGGTGGTGTATGGCGCCGATGATCCCAAGGCCGGCGGCATGGTGTCGCTTTATCAGGTGGGACGGGACGGTCGCCTCAATCATAACCTGGAGGTGACGGGTGGTATTCTCGGCGAGGAATGCGCTGCGGTGCTGCGCGCTTTTTTTCAACGGAAAAGGAAAAAAACAGCGGCGCCATGAAGCTTGCGACCCGGGGAAATGCAGAATGTTGTCTTTGTCACGGAGTTTAACCTGTTGATTTATCGGCAGTGTATTTCCCTCCTGGGATTTTTTGCGGGTCCATTCAATTTTCCGCTTTCAAAATCTGAACTTTGTTTGTAAAGTACTTGACTTTGCAAAATTGCTCTAAGCGGAGAGGTGACCGAGAGGCCGAAGGTGCACGACTGGAAATCGTGTGTGCGGCAACGTACCGGGGGTTCGAATCCCCCCTTCTCCGCCAGTATTTTTCCATATCTCTTGCAAGGCCTGGAAAAAAGTGTAATATGCAAAAATACATATTGTCAGGGAGACCTACAGCTCTGTTTTTCATATTTTAAGAGTTTGATAGCCGGGTCCCGCGCAACAGAGGCTCATGAACCCCGTCAGGTCCGGGAGGAAGCAGCGGTAATGAATCCCCTCTGTGTGCCGTGGGGGTGCCTGGCTATCATTTTTTTATCTTCTTTATTTTCGCGACAATGACTTTTTATAAAGCCGTCATCTCTTCAGTTTGCCCATGTCGTATCTTGTCCTAGCCCGGAAATGGCGACCACAGACCTTTGCCGATGTCGTCGGTCAGGAGCCTGTTGTCCGCACCCTGCAGAACGGACTGGCACGCAACCGGGTTGCCCATGCCATGATTTTCTCCGGTGTCCGCGGGGTGGGAAAGACCACCCTGGCCCGCATCATGGCCAAGGCCCTCAACTGCACGGGCGAGTCAGATGACAAACCGTGCAATGTTTGTGAGTCCTGCCGGGAAATTACTGTCGGCAATGCTGTGGATCTGCAGGAAATCGACGGCGCCTCAAATCGCGGCATCCAGGAGATCCGTGAACTGAAGGAGAATATCCGCTTCTTTCCCACCAAATGCCGTTTCAAGGTCATTATCATCGATGAGGTGCACATGCTCACCACCGAGGCCTTCAACGCCCTGCTGAAGACCCTGGAGGAGCCGCCCGAACATGTTTATTTCATGTTTGCCACCACCGAACTGCACAAGGTTCCCATTACCATCCTTTCCCGCTGCCAGCGTTATGAATTAAAAAGAGTCTCTTTTGTTGAGCTTGTTGCCTTTTTTGCGAAAATTGCCAGTCAGGAGCAGGTGGAGATTTCCCGCAAAGCCATTGAGATGATTGCCAGGGAGGCTGACGGCAGCATACGGGATGGCTTGAGCCTGCTGGATCAGGTTTTCTCATTCGGCGGGGACCGGGTAACGGATGAGGATGTGGTGCAGGTGCTCGGCCTTGTCGATCAGCAGATTTTTGCCAGTATTGCCCGGTCGTTGCTGACTGCCGATCTGGCCCAGTGTTTTGATCTGCTGGAAAAAATTTATGTGGCGGGGATTGATTTGAAGCGTTTTGCCACGGACCTGCTTGCCTATCTGCGTGCCCTGCTCATCTGTCGCACCAGTCCCCGACCGGAAGCGCTGCTCGATGTCTCTGACCAGGAGCTTGCCGAACTGCGGGAACTCAGCGCAAACCACAGTCCCGAGACCCTGTCCATGCTGTTTCAGCTTCTGTTCAAAGGCATGAGTGAGATGCAGTATTCGGCCCATCCGCGGCTGGTGCTGGAAATGGCCTTTATCAAGGCGGTGCAGGCCGGACAGGTGACCCCGGCGGCAGCGCTTCTTGCCCGGCTCGATGAGATGATCAAAGTTGGGGGCGTGGGGCAGCCCATGCCGAGTACCGCATCTGCTGCTAAAGAGCCGGAAAAGCCACCAGTTGTTGTTCCCCCGAAACCGCCTGCTGCGCCGCTGCCGGAAAAAAAAACACCCGTAGTTCCTGAACCGCCGGCAGACGCTGAACCTGAGCTTGACAGCAAGGTGAAAAGGCTGGAAGCCCTGGTGGGGAAAATAGCGGAACCAAAAAATAGAGAGCAGAAAGATGGCAGGGTTGCCATCCAGACACACACAAAGGATGTGCGCAAGAACTGGGACAGCTTTGTCGCCTATGTTAAGGAAAGAAAGCCCTGGATGGCGCAGGTTCTGAAGCTCTGTGAAAATCCGCGGGAAGATGAGGGGAATCTTCTTGTCAGGTTTGACAATCCCTCTGACTGCACCCTGCTGCAGGAGCCGGATAATGTGAAGGATCTCAGTGTCTATGTGCTGGATTTTTTTCAGAAGGATCTGCGGGTGAGGATCAGCAGCCGGGGCGACAAGGCGGATGGGCAGGGCGAAGCGGTCCTGGACGGTCCCAAGGAGGAACGGCGCGCCTTGGCAAATGATCCCCTGGTGCAGATGACGGTGGATGTCTTCGGCGGACAGGTGGGAGCTATACGAACCGGTCCAAGGTTTCGTTGACACCGGGCTGGCTGATCTGACCAATAAGACAAGTAAGACCAATTAGACCAACAAGACTAACAGGACCAATATAATGGATATGGATTCGATTTTAAAACGGGCCCAGGAATTTCAGTACCTGATGAGCAAGAAGCAGGAGGAGTTGGCCGGAAGAACGATTACCTCAACGGTGGGTGGCGGCATGGTCACCGTTATCGTTAATGGCAAATTTGAGATTGTCTCGCTGCAGATTGAAAAGGTGGCCATCAATCCTGATGAGGCTGAGATGCTGCAGGATCTGGTGGTGGCGGCAGTCAACGATGCCATGCGTAAGGTCAAGGAGATGACCCAGGCTGAACTTGCCAAGCTGACAGGCGGCCTCGGCCTCAATCTGCCCGGCATGTTCGGCGGTTGAGAGACAAAAGTGAACGTCGTCCCCCCCGCCCTGGCAAGACTGATTGCCGATCTGAACCGTCTGCCCGGCGTGGGCAGGAAAACGGCAACCCGGCTTGCCCTGCATCTGCTGCGGCGTCCTGCCTCAGAGGCCCAATCCCTGGCCCGGGATTTACAGGATCTGCATGAAACGATCCGGCTCTGCACTAACTGTTTTGCCTTCTCCGAGACGGAACCCTGCGCCATCTGTGCCGATCCCCAGCGGGACAGCAGTCTGATCTGTGTTGTTGAGGAGGCGGCGGATCTGATGGCCATCGAGAAGACCGGTATTTTCAAGGGCCAGTACCATATCCTGCACGGGGTGTTGTCGCCCATGGACGGCATCGGCCCCGATGAGCTCAAGATTCAGGCCCTGCTCGATCGGATTGACCGGCAGCAGGTGGCTGAAGTGCTTATTGCCACCAGTTCCACGGTGCCGGGAGAGGCCACGGCTGCCTACCTCATTGACAGCATGGGGAAAAAGGATGTCAAGGTCACCCGGCTGGCCTGCGGCATACCCATGGGCATGGATATCAAATATGCCGATGAATTGACCCTGAGCCGGGCAATTGAGGCGCGGAAAAGGTATTGACCACTTTGCGTGTTAATGTATAATGTTCTTGACATTGCCGCTCATTATTGGTATTTCCTTCCCGTTTAGAGATACCATGAAAAATGATGTCCCGTTAAAAATATCCGGCAGTGCGGCGACGTGAAAATTGTTCAATAACAAAGCCTTGCTGTCGGCCGCAGCACCTTATTTTTACGGGTTCATGAAGAATACAGGCGCGTAACTCAGTGGGAGAGTGCTACCTTGACATGGTAGAAGTCGGCGGTTCAATCCCGCCCGTGCCTACCAATTTTTTATTTACATAGCTCTGGCATGAACAAATAAACTTCGCAATATTTAATGTTGCGAAGTTTATTTGTTCATGCCATATGAAACATTCCGTAAAGAACAACATAACTGGACAATATGGCAGATATTCTGTTAAGCACCACGGGAGGAGAGGCAAAGACTTTTCCCGTCGGAACCACGGTAGCTGAGGCGGTGAAGGCGCTCTGCTCCAGCAAGGAGCGGAAGAGCATTGTCGCCGTGCGTGTGGGGGAAAGGCTGCTTGATCTTTCCGAGCCTCTGACTGAAGATGCCGTGATTGCACCAGTGACAAAGGATTCACTCGAAGGCCTGGATATTCTGCGCCACAGCGCCTCCCATATCATGGCCCAGGCAGTGGTGGAACTTTACGGGCCGGATATCCAGGTGGCTATCGGACCGGCCACGGAAGACGGTTTTTACTATGATTTTGACCGGAAAGAGCCGTTTACACCGGATGATTTTGCGGGCATAGAGGCCAGGGTGCAGGAGATTGTGGCGGCCAACCTGCCTTTTACCCGGGAAACCCTTTCCATCGCCGAGGCGAAGAAATTTTTTCAGGAAAAGGACGAGCCCTATAAGGTTGAGCTGCTTGACGATATCCAGACCCAGGCGGATACGGTCAGCATCTACAGACAGGGTGATTTTGTCGATCTGTGCCGCGGGCCCCATATTGCTTATACCGGTCTGCTGCAAGCCTTCAAGCTGCTGCGTATTGCCGGTGCCTACTGGCGCGGGGATGAGAAGAGGCCGATGCTGCAGCGCCTTTATGGCACCGCCTTTTATGATGCCAAGGAGCTGAAAAAATATCTCTTTCAGCTTGAAGAGGCCAAGAAGAGGGATCACCGCAAGCTCGGCAAGGAGCTGGAGCTCTTTGCCATCAGCGACCAGGTCGGCCCCGGCCTGATTCTCTGGCTGCCCAAGGGTGCGCTGGTGAGAAGGGTCATTGAAGATTACTGGAAGGACGAACATTACCGCAACGCCTATGAGTTGCTGTATACCCCGCATATCGCCAAACGCGAGATGTGGGCCACCAGCGGTCATCTTGACTTCTATGTGGATGACATGTTTTCTCCCATGGAAGTGGAGGATGTGAGCTATCAGATCAAGCCCATGAACTGTCCGTTCCATATCGCTATTTACAAGACCAGGAAGCGGAGCTACCGTGAGTTCCCCATCCGTTGGTGCGAACTGGGAACGGTTTACCGCTTCGAACGTACCGGCGCACTGCAGGGTTTGATGCGGGTGCGCGGTTTCACCCAGGATGACGCACATATTTTCTGCCTGCCGGAGCAGCTTGAAGAAGAAATTTTTAATATTATTGATTTAAATCTTCACATTTTAAAGACATTCGGCTTTAGTGAATATGATATTTATCTGTCCACCCGACCCGAGAAGTATGTAGGCTCGGATGAGAACTGGCAGAAGGCCACCGACGCCTTGAAGATGGCCCTGGATAAGAAGGGGCTGAGCTACACGGTTGATCCCGGTGAGGGGGTTTTTTACGGCCCTAAAATCGACATCAAGATTAAGGACGTGCTCGGGCGCGCCTGGCAGTGTTCCACCATTCAGGTGGATTTCAACCTGCCGGAGCGTTTCCAGCTTGCCTATACTGCGGAAGACAGCAGGGACCATCAGCCCATCATGATCCATCGGGCGCTTATGGGTTCGCTGGAGCGCTTCTTCGGTGTTCTCATTGAACATTATGCCGGAGCCTTTCCGCTGTGGATGGCACCCGTGCAGGCAAAGGTTCTCAATATCACGGATGCTCAGCTTGATTATGCTGAAAAGGTGTATCAGGAGCTGCGTCAGGCCAATGTGCGGGTGGAAAAGGATACCCGTAATGAAAAGTTGAATTATAAGATCCGAGAAGCACAGCTTGCTAAAATTCCCTATATGGTGATTATCGGAGATAAAGAGAAGGATACGGATACGGTGACGGTTCGCCTGCGCGATGGTAAGAACCTCGATCCCATGTCCGTATCGGATTTTGCAGAGATGATTCGGGAGGAGAGCCGGATTCGCTGATACTGTCGTGTGCTCGGACAGGCAGGCTTTGTAAAGTTTTTAGTATGGAATAATGTGGAGGTAAGCGTATTAAAAGAAAAAAGAGTGTTAAGAGCGGCCGTGAAGTGAAGGCCAGAGTAAATGACCAGATCAGAGAGAAAGAGTTGCGGGTCATTGATGCGGATGGAAATCAGCTTGGTGTAATCTCGACGGAAGAGGCCATGTTAAAGGCGCAAGCGGTAGGCCTTGACCTCGTTGAGGTGTCAGCCTCGGCAGAACCTCCGGTCTGCCGGATCATGGATTATGGCAAATATCGATACGAGCAGAGCAAAAAACAGGCGGAGGCCAAGAAGAAACAGGCCGTTGTCGAGGTAAAGGAAATTAAGCTCCGCCCGAAGACCGAAAAACATGACCTTGATTTCAAGGTCCGCAATATTCGAAAATTTTTAGCGCAGAAAAATAAGGTTAAAGTGACCTTGCGATTCAGGGGAAGAGAGATCGTCTATGCCGATAGCCTGGGTTTGGAACTCTTGAATCAGATAGGCGCAATCCTGGAAGATGTTGCTGTCATTGTCCAGCCGCCGACCATGGAAGGCCGTCAGATGGTTATGTTCGTCGCGCCGAAAGGTTGATAGTATCGCTAAAAGTCACGGCTCAGAAGTTTCGTGACGATTATCTGCAACTTATCATGCGCTGTATGGCTGTCGAGAGTTTTTTTCGAGATAGTCAAAAATTGATAGTTGCCGGTTAGGTTGTAGCCCCCCATGGGCGCAATGAAGAGCTGAAAAGGGATAGAGATTTTTATAGGTATTCAAGTTTTAGCGAACGGATTACTCTGTGATCCGTTTCAGGCTGCAAAGCTGAAATCTAGAACTTGTAATTTTATTATAAACAGGAGTATATGTTATGCCAAAAATGAAGACCAATAGAGGAGCTGCCAAACGTTTTAAATTGAGCGGTTCCGGCAAGCTTATTCGCAGAAAGGCTTTTACCAGTCATATTCTGACGAAAAAAAGCACTAAAAGGAAAAGAAATCTGCGCCAGTCAGCAGTTGTTGATTCCGCCAACCATAAAGGGATCAAACGTATTCTGCCCTATATGTAGATCAAGGAGATTGTAATGCCTAGAGTGACACGCGGTTTTAAAGCACGCCGCAGAAGAAATAGAGTTCTTAAACTGGCCAAGGGTTTTCGTGGAGCCCGCCATCGCCTTTACCGTACGGCTGCAGAGGCGGTTGATCACGCTCTCACCTATGCCTATCGTGACCGCCGCGCCAAAAAACGTGATTTCAGACGTCTTTGGATCGTGCGTATCGGTGCTGGAGCCGAACAGAATGGCACATCCTATAGCCGTCTGATAGGCGGTTTGAAGAAAGCAAATGTGGAGCTTGACCGCAAGGTTCTCTCCAACTTGGCTATTCTCGATCCAAACGCCTTTTCAGCTGTTGCGAAGCTCGCTTCCTGATCGTAACGGAAGATTTCCGTTACGTTTCCCCTGGCTCCTGCGAGCCGCATCCGTGCGGAATGATAGTGATTCCCCATGGAAGATCGGAGTCGACTTTCTATAAAACAATCATGGCCCTGCCCAGGGCCATTCATTATCAGGCATGAGAGTCCTCTCCCATAATCGGTACGGAGTTGACTTTTTTTGGTAAATTTATGGAAGAAGAATTACTTCGCCTGCAGAATGAGGCATGCCGGGACCTGGCAGCTCTTAATGATCTGAAGGACCTTGAGCCGTTCCGGGTCCAATATCTCGGCCGAAAAAGCGAATTTACCGGACTGATGCGCAAACTTGGTCAGGTTGCCGCAGAGGAAAGACCCCGACTCGGCAAGCTGGCCAATGACATTAAAGTAGATCTCGAAGATCAGTTTGCCTCCAAAAAGACGGAACTGGAAGAAGCCGTTCGTATTAAAACAAGCGGGACCTCCACCGTGGATTTGACTTTGCCGGGCCGTACTTACTCTTTAGGCAAGCTGCATCCGGTAACGCAGATCATGGAAGAGATCTGCGCCATTTTTGAGGGCATGGGCTTCGGCGTTGCCGAGGGACCGGATGTTGAAACTGATTTCTACAATTTTGAAGCCCTGAACATTCCCAAACATCATCCAGCCCGGGATATGCATGACACTTTCTACATCAATGAAAGTCTGCTGCTGCGCACCCACACCTCTCCCATGCAGGCCCGCATCATGGAAAACCGGCAGCCGCCTCTCAGGATGATCGCCCCTGGCAAGGTATACCGCTGCGATTCCGATATAACCCACACCCCGATGTTTCATCAGGTGGAAGGTTTTCTGGTGGACAGAAAGGTCTCTTTTGCCGATCTGCGCGGCGTGCTCGGTGTTTTTATTGCCCGGATGTTTGATGAGCGCACGGCCATACGCGCCAGGCCGAGTTTCTTTCCCTTTACCGAACCAAGTGCTGAAATTGATATCGCCTGTGTTATCTGCCGGGGCAAGGGCTGCCGGGTATGCAAACAGACCGGATGGCTGGAGATTCTCGGTGCCGGCATGATCGATCCCGAGGTGTTCAAACAGGTGGGCTATGATCCGGAGGAGTACAGCGGTTTTGCCTTTGGTCTCGGCGTAGAGCGTATTGCCATGCTCAAATACGGCATCAATGACATCCGGCTCTACTATGAAAATGATCTGCGTTTTCTTTCCCAGTTTTGACGGAAACTACCAGGTTGTTAAGAGTGTTAGACTGTAGTCTTTTAGGTGTTCAGACATGAAATATGTTCATAAAAATGGTCGAAATGCTGGTGCTCAAGGAGCCTCATTTGTTCATTTTTCCTCACTTACAAACTAAACACTTATAGACTATGTCCCTACAGACTAAAAACCTTATACCGATTCGTTCATGAAATTTACTTTTGACTGGCTGAGACAATTTGTTGATGTGAACATCACCCCGGGTGAACTGGCTGATCGGCTCACCATGGCCGGCCTGGAGGTTGATGCGCTTGAGGAGATTTTCGGCGGGCTTGACGGGGTCAAGGTAGCCGAGATTCTATCGGTCTCACCCCATCCTGATGCGGACAGACTTGTGGTCTGCCAGGTGGCGGTTGGTGGGGAAAAGGTGCAGATAGTCTGCGGCGCGCCCAATGCCAGAGCCGGTCTGTTCAGCGCTCTTGCCCTGCCCGGTGCTGTTCTGCCCTCCGGAATGACGATCAAAAAGAGCAAGATCCGCGGCCAGGTTTCCCATGGGATGCTCTGTTCAGAAAAGGATCTGGGTATCAGCGATAGTCACAGCGGCATCATGGAGCTCACCTGGTTGCATGAGTCAGGTGCTGATCTTGCCCAGGCGCTTGAGCTCAAGGATACGGTCATTGAAGTTGATCTGACCCCCAACCGTCCTGACTGCGCCTCAGTCATGGGCATTGGCCGGGAAAGCGCCGCCTTTTGCGGCACCTCATTAAATCCGCCGGTTACGGTGCATGACATTCCCCGCTTGACCGGTGAAAATTGTGAATTCAGCGTTACGGTCGAGCATGGGGACTGCCCCCGTTACGCCGCCAGATTATTAAAAAATGTCAAAATAGGGCCATCCCCCTGGTGGCTGAAGAAGCGACTGCTGGCCGTAGGACAGCGGCCCATTAACAATGTGGTTGATGTCACCAACTTCGTCATGCTTGAATATGGCCAACCGCTTCATGCATTTGATTTCAAGAAGCTGCACGGCGGAGTCATTGTAGTCCGCCGGGCCAGGGCCGGAGAATCCCTGGTCACCTTGGATAATGTGGAAAGGACCCTTGATTCTGACATGCTGATGATCTGTGATGCCGAGCGGCCCGTGGCTGTCGCCGGGGTGATGGGCGGGGCCAACTCCGAGGTCGATGCGAACACCACTGAGGTGCTGCTGGAATCCGCCTGTTTTGCTCCGGTGAGCGTCCGACGCACCGCCAGGCGCCTCAATCTGGCAACAGAGGCATCCTATCGCTTTGAGCGCGGGGTTGATCCACAGCTTCCCCCTATTGCCATGGAGCGGGCTGTCCGTCTGCTCTGCGAGGTGGCGGGCGCTGAAGTGGTAGCAAACGGGGTTGACTGTGCCGAGGGCGTGAAAAATAATGAACCCATCACGCTGCGGGTAAACAGGACAAATGATCTACTCGGCTATGATTTCAGCATTGATGAGATCACCGCCATGCTGTCCGCCATTGAAATTGCTGTCCAGCCGTTTAGCGACGATACCCTGTTGGTTACCCCCCCCAGTTTTCGCGTTGATCTGGAGCGGGAAATTGACCTCATTGAAGAGGTAGCCCGGCTGAAGGGCTATAACGAGTTTCCCCAGACCATGCCATTGGTGCCCATGTCGGCAGCCTGGCAGGATCCGGCCCGCAAACTGCGCCAGGATGTCTCCGCAGCCATGACCGCCCTTGGCTTTTATGAGGCGATCAACTACAGTTTCGTTAATCCCCGCCATCTGGACATGCTGGGGCTTGCCGAAGATGATGCGCGCAAAAAAATGGTGCAGCTGCTTAATCCGCTGGCCGAGGACCAGAGCGTGCTGCGTTCCATGCTGCTTCCCGGTCTGCTTGACAATGTGCGGCGCAACGTTAATTATCAGGTGGCCGATATCCGACTTTTTGAGATCGGCAAATGTTTCGTGCCGGGCACTGGTCTTGAGCAGCCGGAGGAAAGCACCTATCTCACTGCCGTGCTGAGTGGGCGGAGGTTGCCCGGCGCCCCGCTTCTCCATATGGGAGAGGGAAAATGCGATATTTACGATGTGAAGGGCGTGATTGAGACCCTGCTTGCCGGTCTTGGTTTTTCAGGTATCGATTTTGATCTTGCGCGGGAGGCTGTGGAACCTTATTGTGAGACTGACACTTTTGCCCGGGTCAGCGTTCAGGGAAAATCCTTAGGGTGCTTTGCCCGGATTGACAAAAAGGTGCTTACCGATTTCGGCATCAAGCAGGATGTTTATTTCCTTAATCTGCATCTTGACGCACTGCTTGCAGTAGCAAAAGATACAAAACAGTTTACCTCTCTGCCCAAGTTTCCCTCAGTGAAATGGGATATAGCCGTTGTTGTTCCCGAACAGGTCCGCGTAGGTGAGATGGTTGAGTCGATTCTGCATTCCGGCATTTCTCTCATTGAGCAGGTCGAACTTTTTGACGTTTTTCGCGGCGGGGCGATCAGCAAGGGGATGAAGAGTGTCGCTATCAAAGTTACCTACCGATCAGCTGAACAGACACTTGATGATGAAACCGTAGTCCTGGAGCACCAGAAAATTATCGATATATTACTGACTCATTTTGACGGTCAGTTACGTGAGGTATAACTGCATGAAATCAAATCTCACCAGAAAGGAACTCGCCCAGGCGATCAATGAAAAGCTGGGTATTTCCCAGCGTAGCGCCGGCGAGCTGGTCGATCTTGTCTTTTCGACGCTGAAGCAGACTCTGTTGAATGAGGAGTCTGTTAAGATCGTCCAGTTCGGCACCTTTACCGTAAGAAATAAAGCCCCTCGCATGGGCAGAAATCCCCGCACCGGCGAAACCATGGAAATTGCCAAACGCAGCATGGTATCATTCAAGGCGAGCAAGAGTCTGCGGCAGAAAATCAATTCCTGATTTGCCGGATGGATAAAATGGGGAAGAGTTTTTCGTTTGAAGATGTTACGATAGAACAGTGGAGCTGACAGAGAAACGTAAATCATCAAGATAAGCGGATAAGTGACCGGCAAACCTCACAATCATATGGAAAGCCAAATCGGTGAGGAAGCAGAACACCAAGGTGTTATTCCTGACAAACGATACTTCAAGATTGGAGAGGTTTGCGAAATAGCCGGGGTCAAGCAGCATGTGCTGCGCTACTGGGAGTCGGAATTCAAACAGCTGATCCGGCCACAGCGAGCTTCCTCCAAGCAGCGCCTCTATCGCCGGGTTGATGTTGAAAATATTCTGACCATCAAAAAGCTGCTCAAGGAAGATGGTTTTACCATTCCGGGAGCGAAAAAACTCTTTGCCGGCAGAAAAGGCAGTGAGCTGAAAGGTCAGCCGGAAAAAAGCAAAAAGGATGTGACGGCCCTTCTGGCCGGGCTGAAATCCGAACTGCTTGCCATCCGGCAAATATTGCAGGATGAATAATAAGTTTCGCGTAATGCTTCTTGACAGTTATTCATCCGTCATGCTAAATAGATCGTTTACAATAAAAATGATTCATGAGGAATAAGGCCGGGATGTAGCGCAGTCTGGTAGCGCACTTGAATGGGGTTCAAGGGGCCGGAGGTTCGAATCCTCTCATCCCGACCAGTTTTACCAAGGGGTTACGGTGTTTCCGTAACCCCTTTTTTTGTCTTTTTTTTGACGGGGTACCAAATGGGATACCAATTTGCCGGCGCTTGGAACTGAACCCAAACCACAAAAAATTTGCCTCCCCTCAAAGGAAGCGATTCGTTAATGCTGGCCGAGTGCAATCTTGGCGGGCATCTCTGGTAGCTGAATTTGAACTGACAGAGACACCTCTGGAAAACCGGTAACTGTCAGTTCAAGTCTGAACTACAGATTATCAGTAATTGCTTACGATTTTTGCATAGACCGTTTGAACCTCACGGAAAAGGTCGTTCCCTGCCCGACCTCCGACTCAAATGAGAGCGCTCCGCCCTGTTCACTTACTATCTTCTGGGTGATGAGAAGGCCTAGCCCTGTGCCGCGGCCAGCCTTGGTGCTGAAAAATCTGCTAAAAAGCTTGGCCTTTACCTCATCCGTCATCCCCGCTCCATTATCAATGACTTGAAAAAGAATGGCCTCGCCTGAACCTGCATCGCTTTCGAGCCTGGTCCTCACCTTGACTTCCCAGTCCTTTGCAGTATCTGTATCGTAAAGACAGGCATCAATGGCATTAGAGATAAGATTCAGCAAGATATCATTAATTCCGTCCTGGTCTAACAAGGCCTCTTTCAGGTTCGGATCCAGGTCCGTGCTGAGCTTTACCCCGTGTTGACCGGCTTTTGCTCTCATGAGCTCAACGCCTTCTAAGACTATCTTGTTGGGACTGCATACGGTTGGCTCAGGCATCCTTTCCTTTGAATATTTCAAAAGATCAAGCACAAGTCCTGAAACCTTCTCAATATTGCGGCGGACCATACCCCATCCATCTTGCAGCATACGGGGTTTTCCCTTGGCCATGCCTACGTCGACCATATACCTGCCCCCGCGCAGGCCTGTCAGGATATTTTTAATGTAGTGGGCCAGTCCGGCGACGGTTTCCCCTATGGTGGCAAGACGTTCGCTTGCCATCAATTCTTCCTGAGCCTGCCTGAGCTCCAGCGTACGCTCTTCGATTTTCTGCTCTAAATTCTTGGTATAATCCTTTAACTGCCGGCTCATGGCAATCTTCTGCTTAGCCCTATCAATGGCAAGCAGCAGCACTTCAAGTCGTACCGGTTTGGTAATGAAATCCGAGGCACCGTACTTGAGCGCCTCAATGGCGGAGTCCATATCACCGTATCCGGTCAGCATGATGACTTCAATTGATGGATCATGCGACTTAATACCGTGCAGCACCTTCAGGCCGCTCAGGTCAGGCATTTTCAGATCCAGGATAACGACATCCGGCGGCCGGACAAGTATGGTTGATAGAGCATCCTTGCCGTTGTTGGCAGTTTCCGCCACGATGTCTATGAGTTCGAGCCGTTCGGCCAGGGTTGAAGCGAATTCTACCTCATCGTCAACGATCAATACCTTCATTTCACTCATTGTTATCTCTCTCTGCTGAGTTGTCGGGTCTACGCGGCAAAAGGATTTCATAGGTAGCCCACTCGCCGACTTCGGAGCTTACCGTGATTTCCCCACTGAGTTTCTTAACAGCCCATAAGTTATTGAAAGTCCGAAGCCTGAGCCATTGCCAGGCGTTTTGGTCGTAAAAATAATTTCATGGGCTCGCCGGCTGCCAGGCGGCCAATGGATGCCAGTTTGTTGGAGTGCTCTTCATCGATGAGCAGCGATTGCCTTTTTTTATCGGTCTCGCGGATGTGTTTTGTGAGCATGGTGGAAAGGGAATAGGAGATCACCAGAAACGCGGCCGAGCAAAACAATTTGCTGAACTGGAGAGTGATCTGATCAGTCTGCACCAGAGAGGTCATGGCAAGGAAGAAGGCACAGGGCCAGACGCTGGGCAAATCCTAAGGCACCTTGCAGAAAAGCAGGATTGATCAGAATGTGGAGCGGATAAAGGAATTGATGGGATATGGGCTTTCTGTGCGTAATATTGCTAAATTACTAGGATATTTGAACCATATTTGTTGAAAACTTAACATTAAAAAGCGCGGGTTGAATCAGACAGGAACAGCCTGTGAAAATCGCGCACGGAAATTTCGGCGGTTTAACCTTACCCCCCCCCAATATGACCGTAGAATAAACGGCTTTGCAATGTGCCTTTATTACTCTTCTTTTAAGGCTTTCTTAACAGCCTTGATCAGCTCATCAGGATCAATCGGTTTTTCAATATAACCATCCGGTATCGTGTATTTTGTCAGACCCGTGCTTTCAACAAATTTCTTCTCATCACGTAATGGTTGTTGATACATAAAGTTCCTAAAATCAACTCCTGTCACCTCGGAAACTCCTGTTTGGACAACCACTGGAATATTGCTCAAATTCGGGTCCTTTCTCAACTCTTGAAACATGCTGATGCCGCTTTTTTTAGGCATCATCAGGTCCAGCAATACCAGATCCGGAGTCTCTTTACGCAAAAGTTCCAACCCTTCTACCCCGTTATTAGCGCCTATGGTTGCATAACCATGCTCTTCTAAGACAGCGCTGATAAAGGTTCTAATATCCGGCTCATCGTCAACAATTAATATTTTTTTCGTCATTTTGTTCCTCCTCAGAGAAATCCTTTAATTCCTTGGCAAATCTTGACTTGATAATAGTATGTTGGAAATTATGACGCCTCATAAACAAGACATATAGTTACGTTGATATTTATCATCTTACAGTTGATTATGTCAAGGTCTATGATATAGTAAATTCGGATAATTAATTGCTCAAAAAGTGTCTTTTTTACAATGGGTTTTTTGCCATGTTAGCAGTGAAAAACAAGGAAATCGAAAAGGAAGTTATTCTTGACAGCCTTTTAGAGCATCTTGTGCTTCAAGATACCGGGCATAAAGTTCTCTGGGCCAATAAAGCTGCTTCCGAGACCATTGGTTTGCCCCTTGAAAAAATTGTAGGACGTAACTGTTTCGAGATTTGGGCCAGACGCGATAAACCATGCACAGGTTGTCCCGTTGAAAGGGCTCATGAAACAGGCCTGCCACAGGAAATGGAGATGACAACACCGGATGGTCGAGTATGGCTTATTCGCGGCTATCCGATCAAGAAGATAAATGACCGCTTCACCGAAATGGTTGAAGTTGTGCAGGAAATTACTCAAAGCAAGCAATCCGAGACGGCTCTCATAGAAGCTGAGGAAAAGTATGGCACATTGGTTGAGAATTCACTCACCGGGATCTATATTATCGACCAGGATGGAAAAATTGCATTTGCCAATAACAAGTTTGTCGAGACTTACAGATATTCAAAAAACGAAATAATTGGCATAGAATCCTGGAGACTGGTTCATCCCGAACACAGGCCTTTGACCGAAAAGATAAAGGAAAAACGATTGCTGGGGGAAGAAGCTCCCTCGGAGTATGAAGCCAAAGGCCTGACAAAGGACGGTGAGACGATATGGGTTTTAAGGAGAAATACATGCATAGAATATAAGGGAAACAAGGCGATCTTGGGCAATATTGTTGATATTACGGAACGAAAGCGTGCCGAGGAGGAGTTACGTAATACACGCGATATGCTTGAACATCGTGTCAGAGAGCGTACGGCTGAATTAAAGCATGCAAATGAGCTGTTGCAGTATGAAATTAATGAACGTGAATCGATAGAGAAGGACTTGAGGGCATCAGAGGAAAAATATCGTTTTCTGTTTGATTACGATCCAAATCCTCTTTTCAGGGTTGATGCCGACTCAACCATGATCCTGGATGCAAATAAGCAGGCCGGCATCAAGTATCAATACAGTTCTCGGGAATTGTCAGATATGTCCTTTCTCAACCTTCTTGATCCCGAACATGCGGATCAACTCTGGCAGGAACTCCGCTCAGCCGCCCAAAAGGAACGCGAAGTCATCCTGCCGAGGATAGAGACACGGAAAAAAGACGGGCATCATTTTTTTATTGATCTCCATGCCCGGATTACAGAGTTTCAAAAAAAGCGGAAGTCATCGGGACCCTTCTATATTATCCGGACGGTTGACATCACGAGACGTCTGGAGCAGGAAGCCCAGATTGCCCATGCAGGTATAATGACCACCTTGGGAGAGATGGCCACCGGCATTGCCCATGAACTCAACCAGCCTTTAAACGTGATCAGGTTGGGGTCTGATATTTTTGCCAAATCGATCGAGAAGAAAAAGAAGATCTCCGAGGACAAATTATTAAAGGTCAGCCGTAACATATGCTGTCAGGTGGATCGGGCCGCCAAGATCATCGATCATTTGCGTGAATTTGGCTGTAAAAACGCCTCCAGATCTTATCCACTGGATTTAAACGAATCGATTCTGGCTGTATTTTCCTTCTTAGGAAGCCAGTTGAAATCGCGGGGCATTGAGGTTGACCTCCAACTGGATGAAGGTCTGCCAAAGATCCTGGCCAGTAAAAACCTGCTGGAACAGATTTTTCTGAATCTGGTTACCAATGCCAGAGAAGCGATGGAAGCGAAAGGTCCGGGAACGGAAAAAAGACTTACCATCACCACTCATGAAGAGGAGGGTAAAGTGGTCGTCCTTGTTTCTGATACCGGTCCAGGTATACCGGATCAAATCTTCAAGAAAATATTTGACCCCTTTTTTACGACAAAAGAAGTGGGCAAGGGAACCGGATTAGGACTTTCAATTGTATACAGAATAGTAAAGGATTTTGGCGGTGATATTTCTGTTAAGTCAACCTCTGACACCGGCACTATATTAGAACTGAGTTTTCCTATTTCAGACCTCCTAAACCCTAAACTTTAATCATATTATAACAAGTTTATTTTTATTGTATTTCGATCAAAAATTAAACATTGAAAAATGTGAAAATTGATGCATTTGGCCTTTTGATTGGAGTTTTACAATTTTTCTTCATTATGTATTTCCTCATGTCCAAAAAAGTCGCATCTTTTTAGATGTACGCTAACGAGGTCTGTTTTTACACAGACGAGGTCCGTTTCAATGACAAAACTTCTCATAATTGATGATGAACGTGCCATTCTGGAAGTATTGGATATCTTTCTCACGAGTGAAGGATATGAAGTCATAACTGCTGAAAACGGCAAAGAAGGGCTGGAAATTTTCGAGAAAGAAGGAGGAGGCATCAATCTTGTTATTACCGATATTAAAATGCCCGAGATAGAAGGCTTGGAGGTTCTTCGCAGGATAAAAGCCATAGATAAGGATACGGAAGTCATTGTCGTGACGGGACACGGCGATATGGACTCCGCGATTGAGTCGCTCAAGTACGGAGCCTCGGATTTCATTAACAAGCCGGTACGATTTGAAGCGCTGCTTCTTGCCCTTGAAAGGGCTAAGCAGAAGATTGCCATGAGCAGCCAGTTAAAGGATTATACCAAGAATTTAGAGCAGAAAATCGAAGAGCGTACACTGGAGCTCAGGCAGGCTCAGGAAGAATTGATGGAAAGCGAACGTCTTGCCACCATAGGGGAAACCGTCGCCGGACTGGCCCATTACATTAAAAATATCCTGACAGGCCTGCGTGGGGGCATGTATATGGTCGACGTAGGCATGGCCAAGGGAAAAGCCCGTATGCAGCAAGATGGATGGGGCATGGTCCGCCGCAATATTGAGAAGGTTTCGGATCTGGTGCTTGATCTATTGAAATATTCAAAGGAAAGGCTGCCTGAGCCAACCGTATGCAGTCCCAACAAGATAGTCTTAGAAGGCGTTGAGCTCATGAGAGAGAAGGCCGGTCAACACGGGGTAAAGCTCAGCACGGACCTGGATCCGAACCTGAAAGAGGCCTTGTTAGACCAGGACGGTATCAATGATGTCTTGCTGAATCTTATCTCGAATGCCATTGATGCCTGTCTTTACGATATAGATACATCAAAGGTCTGGGAAGTCAAGGTAAAGACCAGGCTCGAAAGCGATGCAGGTTCAGGCGAGGTCATTCTTTTTCAAGTCATTGATAATGGAGCGGGGATGACGGATGAGGTAAAGGCCAAGCTTTTTACCAGATTTTTCAGCACCAAGGCGGGCCGCGGCACAGGACTCGGTCTTCTCATCACCCAGAAGATAGTAAATGAACAGGGCGGAGAGGTCTCGGTTGAGTCGGAGGTCGGGCAGGGAACGACCTTTTCCGTGAGGTTCAACCGGTATATGCAAAAGTCTTAAGCAATTACTGATAATCAAATGAAGAATCGAACTAAAACAATTAATGTGGCAATTGTCGGCGGCGGTCCTGGATGCAAGGCGCTTATGGATATGATCTTTGCTGAAAAGCTTGATCAGCTTCATATGAATATCATAGCGGTGTCGGATACCAATCCTGAAACGGTAGGGTACCGTTACGCCCAGGAACACCGGATTTATACGACTACGGATTACCGGGATCTCTATAAGTTAAAAGTTCTCAATATGATCATTGAGCTGACGGGCCGCGATGAGATCGCCGAGGAGATCTCCCGCACCAAGCCGGCCCATATCCGCTTGATGGATCATATGGCGGCCCGGCTTTTCTGGGATGTCTTTAAGATTGAAGAAGAAATGCTTGCCGAGTTGGAACTAAGAGGGAATGCACTACGGAAGAAGACGCAAGATCTTAACAAAAGAGTCAAAGAATTACACTGTCTTTTCGGTGTCTCCGATCTTATTGAAAGACTTGACACATCATTTGAAGAAATTTTTCAGGGGATGGTAGATCTCATTCCCCCCGCCTTTCAGTATCAGGAAATTGCATGCGCTCGCATTACTTATCAGAATCAGGAATATCTGACTGAAAATTATAAAAAAACGGAATGGAATCTAAGTAGTAACATTGTCATACACGGCCAACGTGTGGGCTTGGTGGAAGTCTGTTATCTTCATGATGAATCGGTGGATTACAAGAGCCCTTTTCTGAAGGAAGAGAGAGATCTCGTTAATATGATTGCCAAGCGACTGGGGAGAGTCATCAGGCACCGACAGGCCGAGGATGCACTCCATGAGAGCGAAGAGCGATATCGCACGATGTTGGATGCATGTCCTGACCCTGTTGTTGTCTATGATATGGAGGGCAAATGCACCTATATTAATCCGGCCTTCACGCAGGTGTTCGGCTGGACGCCGGAGGAGCGACTGGGACAGAAACTGGATTATGTCCCGGAGGAAAATTGGCCGGAAACCAGAATGATGATCGATAAGGTGCGGTCGGGAAAAAGCTTCTCGGGTATAGAAAGCCGGCGACATACCAAAGAAGGTAAAATCCTGGACGTCAGCATCAGCGCGGCTATCTACTCAAACCTCAACGGCACACCAAAGGGCAGTGTTCACATTTTACATGATATTACATCCCGAAAAATAGTGGAACAGGAGCTGCTGGAGGCTCGTGACGGTCTGGAGCAACGAGTCGGGGAGCGCACAGCCGAACTGATGATGGCTATTGAGCAGCTACAGCTTGAAATATATGAGAGGAAGAGGGCTGTAGAGGAATTAAAGGCCTCTGAACAAAAGTATCGGGTCTTGTTTAATTATGACCCGAATCCGCTGTTCATGGTTGAGATGAAAACGGCCAGAATCCTCGATTTAAACAAGCAGGCTGCGGAAAAATATCAATCTTCCCGCAAGGAATTGCTGGGAACGTCCTTTATTGATCTCTTCAATAATGATGACAACCAGCGCATCAGTGAAGAGCTTCGCAAACTTGCCTCTAATAACGAATATGGCTTTATGCACAAGCTATGGGCTCGCAAAAAAGACGGCGGTCATTTTTTTGTTGATTTACATGCCCGTGTCGGCAAGTTTCGAAAGCTGCATCATGAAGGCCTTGGTCTGTCCCTCATTATTAGAACCGTGGATATTACCCGCGGTCTTGAACGGGATGCCCAGTTGATCCAGGCAGGCAAAATGGCTACCCTTGGTGAGATGGCAACCGGTATCGCCCATGAGCTTAATCAGCCTCTGAACGTTATCCGGGTAGGAAGCGATTTTCTTGCTAAAATGATCCGGCGGGGAAAGCATGTCTCCGAGGATCAACTCTTGACAGTGAGCCGCAACATAAACGAGCAGGTGGATCGCGCTGCCACTATTATCAACCATTTACGGGACTTTGGCAGGAGAAGTGATTTTAGGGTCTACCCGGTTGATTTAAATAAACCGATAGAAGATGTCTTTACGATTATGGGCCAGCAACTCAAATTGCGAAATATCGAGGTAATTCTCAAACTGGGTAAAGATCTGCCTAAGATCATGAGCGACAAGAACCGGCTGGAGCAGATTTTTCTGAATCTGGTTACCAATGCCAGAGATGCTTTGGATGCAGATGAATCAAAGGAAATTAAAAAACTCACAATTTCCACCCACGAAAAAGATGGTATGGTGGTGGCCCTGGTCTCGGATACCGGTACGGGTATATCAAAACATGTCCGCGAAAAAATATTCGAACCGTTTTTTACGACAAAAGAAGTGGGCAAAGGAACCGGTCTGGGGCTTTCTATCACCTATAATCTGGTGAAAGATTTTCAGGGCGATATCAGCGTGGAATCAGTCTTGGGAGTGGGCACTACATTTACGGTTCGCTTTCCGGCCTATCAAGAAGAGGGTGCGTCTAAATGACAAAGATATTGGTCATTGATGATGAGCGGCCTATCCTGGAGATGTTGAAACTCTCTTTATCCAGCGAAGGATATGATGTGTTGACGGCCGAGAACGGTGAAAAGGCCCTGGAGATTTTCAAGGAACAATGTCCTCAACTCGTTCTGACCGACATTAAGATGCCAGGCATTGACGGCATTGAGGTGCTTAAGAGGATCAAGACCTTGAACAAAGAGGTGGAAGTCATTGTCATCACCGGCCACGGAGATATGGATACCGCCATAGCTGCCCTCCAGCATGGGGCATCGGATTTCGTCACTAAACCGCTGCGGGATGAAGTTTTAATGGTTTCGCTTGAAAGGGCTAAGAAAAAGTTGGCCATGTGCGAACAGTTAAAGGATTATACCGATAATTTAGAGAAAAAGGTTGAGGAATGCAAGCTTGGCCTCAGGCAGGCCCAGGACGAGCTGGTAAAAACCGAGCGCCTTGCCAGCATTGGAGAGACAGTGTCTGGATTGGCGCATTATATCAAGAATATCATGACCGGACTCGGCGGCGGCATCTATATGGTCCACACAGGCATGACTAAAGAAAAACCCGATATGATGGAGGAGGGTTGGGCCATGTTTCAACACAATATAGAGCGAGTCTCGGATCTTGTCCTTGATTTGTTAAGGTATGCGAAACAGACGGCGCCCCAACGCGGTTCTTGCAGACTTAATGAAATTGTACCGGAAGTAATGAGAATTTTTAAAGAAGAGGCTGGAGTTCATAAGGTTAAGTTGAGCATGGACCTGGATCCTGACCTCAAAGAGGCTGATATTGAGTATGACGGTATGCGTCGGGCATTGGTGAATCTGATTTCAAATGCTATTGATGCTTGCATTTATGATGTCGATCTTTCCAAGAAGTGGGAGGTCGTTGTTAAGACCAGGATCAGGACCGGCGCCGATCACGGTAAAACCATCCACATCACAGTCACGGATAATGGATGCGGCATGACTGATGAGGTAAAGGGGCAACTCTTCCAAAGATTTTTTACTACCAAACCAGGACGAGGTATAGGGCTCGGCCTTCTCGTTACTCAAAAAGTCGTTTATGAACATGGAGGGGAGATTCTCTTGGATTCAATAGCCGGTCAAGGGACTACCGTTTCTCTTTTGTTGTCCGTAACGTAATATAACAGTATTGAAATCATGATAATAGCGGAATCCAGGGCTGCGTTCCGCAAAAGAAGGACAAGAGGATACTTTTATGACAGACCCAGAAGTTCGGCAATATCGGGATGTCTAGTGATGACCTTGAGAAACTGAGCCGTACGGCGTTCAAGGCGATTCTCCAGAATATCGGCCGCCTTCCGCATAACTAAGAATCCCATGGTATGATCTCTTGCAAAAAGGTTGAAAAGTTCGTCTTTAGGCATGATAAAGATTTCACTGGGTTCGGCGCAAACAGCCATAGAGGTGTGGATGGCTTCCTTGCGGAGGGCAGCCCAGCCGAATGAGTACCCCGGTTTGATAGCGCCCAGGGAGATGATAATCATAGAGGCGAGTTCAGCCTCCAACAACACCTTGCCTCTTCTTAGTGAGTAGAAATATGAGGCCGCGCTGCCCGTTTCGAAAATGATCTGCCTTTCCTCAAATGACTGTACCTGAACTATGGGAAGCAATTGTTCAAGCATCTTGTCCGTCAGATTCTCAAACAGTATAATCTTTTTCAGTTCTTCTACAGAAATCATAAATATCTCCTCTTCATGCCTACCCGCTAAACTGAAATTAAAAGTAATCTTAGTTTAAAAGAAAAATTATTACCAGAAAAACAGTCGCCAAGGCAGCCCCGATTCCTACCGGTGCAGTTCCCGTTTGCAAAGCCGCACGAGCCGTTTCGATCTTGCCCTGAAGTTTTTCACCTTTCAAACCGGAGACGCTCCAGAGGGGAATCATGATCCCCAGGGTGAAAATTTCCGGGCCACTTCTTGCTATACGACCGACAAATCCGGCCAATCCTTCGGCCAAGACTCTATTTGCGAACCTGTTAATGCCATTCAGGGATTTGTCCATGAGATAATAAAAGATTCGTCCCCCTTTGCGATAAAACCAATCGGTATCAATGGAAATAGTCTCTGTCCGTTTGAGTAACTTAAGAAACAAGAAAAAGACCAGGGCCGAGAGGGAAAGCAGTTGCAACTGGGCCACCACATGATTGACAGTATATGCCTGGTAATGGACTTCATAGGGCAAGATATCGTAAAGCGGTTTCGGGTAAAGGCCGAGAAAAATACACAGAAAGGCTAAAAAACCCATGGCGATAAGCATGGACTTATTGGTTTCCCCTGGTCTCAACCCCTTATCCTTGGCAAAAAAGACAAAGTAAGGGAATTTGATTCCGGCATGGAGAAAAACGCCGGCCGATGCAATTTCCAAAATAAGCCATACCCAGAACAGGTGTTCATGACTGGCTCCGTCTATGATAAGGGATTTGCTGGTAAATCCGCTTGTAGCAGGCACCGAGGATATGGCAAGAGCCCCGATTGTGCCGAAAATCAGGGTCCATGGCATGGTTTTGTAAAGGCCGCCAAGATCGGTGCACTTGCTTTTTCCCGTCATATACAGCACTGAACCGGCGGACATCCAGAGAAGCGCCTTATAGATAATATGACAAAAGGCATGAGCCGCGGCGCCGTTTAAAGACATCATGGTGCCGATACCTACTCCGGTGACCATGAAACCAACCTGGTTGATAATGCTGTAAGCGAGGATGCGCCGCATGTCGTTTTCCAGAAGCGCATAAATAATACCGTAGATGGTCATACAACATCCTATCACTATAAGTATTTCCCAGCCGGGGAAACCCCTGATCAAGGTATAAACCGCAGTCTTGGTAGTATACGCGCTGAGAATGACTCCCCCGGTTACCGTAGCCTCGGGGTAGGAGTCAGGGAGCCAGGCGTGCATGGGAGGAGCGGCGGCATTGACCAGAATGCCAATGAGGATAAGATAGGTTCCCAGGTTCCGATCGGTCATGGCATTAAAGTCAACCGATCCGGTCTGGTTGATATAGATTACCAGACCAGCCAGCAGGCAAAGCCCGCCAAAAATATGCACCAGGATGTAACGCATAGCGGATCCCTGGGCCTTTTCGGTCTTTCGTGCCAGAATCAGAAAGGTAGAGGCCACCGCCATAACTTCCCAGAAGAAATAAAGGGAAACCATGTCGCCGGCAAAGACCACGCCCAAGGCGCTTCCTATATAGATAAGGGCGGCCATATGCTGGGTGCTGTCTTTCAGATAAAAGGAATAAATGAAGGCTGCAAACGCGTTGAGGGTAAAGATATAGCCAAAGACCTTGCTGAGTTTATCCACTCTTAAAAAGGTAAGGTCAAAGCCGAAAAAATGAATTTGCCAGGAAGATCCGGGCTGTAGCTGGGAAATCAAATAAAAGGCAAGCGCTGGAAGGATGATTACATACCAGTTGCGGGCATTCCCCTTAAAGAAAGGCACCAACAGGGCGCCAAGTATCAGGAGCGCTGCAGGCGGAAAATCACCTATCATAGTAATCCTCCTTAGTTTTCAGCACCAGAGCGATTAATTTGGAAAAGAGTATCAGAACGGCACATGAAATAAATCCAAGCAGTGCAAAGAACCCAAAGTAACCGTCAACCCCAAAGTAGGCATGCCGGTCGGTAAAAAAGTCAGGAACTATTGTCAGCACGCAGACAACGTAAAGAAGGATCCATAGCTTTTTTATGGTCTCAGGCCGGTCAAAATAATCGAATTCTTTTTTTTGTTTCATTGTCCGCTCCTGATGTTTAATACTTCATTTGCATTCATCAGTTACCTCGTCGCCAGTTCAGCCAGTTTGAGAAAGAGCGTAGGATAAAAGAACAGCGCGATAGAGCCTGCGGCGGTAATCACCAGAGGGACCACGCACCATATTGGGGCCTCTTCTATTCTGTCTTCAAACATGGCCTCTTCCGGCGTGCAGAAAAAGGCCTTATACACAATAGGGAAAAAATAGGCGGCGTTTAATAGTGAACTTGTAAGAAGCACAACCAGCATAGGCCACTGATCAGCCTGGATAGTTCCCTGGACAAGATACCATTTGCTGAAAAAACCACCGGTGGGAGGTAGACCGATTACGCTCAGAGAACCAATGAAGAAAGCGACCATGGTAATCGGCATTCTTCTGCCGATGCCGACCATTTCGCTGATGTTCTTTTTGCCCGTGGCGACAAAAATCGCACCGGCACAAAAAAACAGGGTGATCTTGCCGAAGGCGTGCATGGCAATATGGGTCATGCCGCCTATCATCCCCTTAGGTGAAAGGAGCGCCACGCCCAATACAATATAGGAAAGCTGGCCAATGGTGGAAAAGGCAAGGCGCCTTTTCAGGCCGTCCTGGGAAAGAGCGATAAGTGAAGCTGTAATAACGGTAAAGGCGGCAAGATAGCAGATGACGATACCGAGATTAAGGCGGGCCAAAAGGTCTATGCCAAATACGCCTGTGAGAACGCGAAGAACGCTGAAAGCGCCGACCTTGACGACAGCCACCGCATGCAGCAGAGCGCTGACCGGTGTAGGCGCCACCATGGCTGCGGGAAGCCATGAATGAAAGGGCATGATCCCCGCCTTGGCAAAACCGAGCACCAACATGAGAAGAAGCACGAGCATGGTGGCATTAGGTTCCGTTCCGGTAAAAATTCCTTGCTTTGAGAACTCAAGGGTGCCTGTCAGATTGTAACATATCATCATGGCTGGAAGAACCAGCCCGATCGAGGCGCCCACGATATACAGCAGATATTTTCGACCTGAGCTGCGTGCCTCCTGATCCTGATGATGGGCAACCAGAGGATAGGTGGCAAAAGAAAGCATCTCGTAAAAAAGGTACAGTGTAAACAGGTTGGCGGAAAAAGCCACCCCAACGGTGGCTGAAAGGGCGATGGCAAAGAAGCAGAAATACCTGGTCTGGCTGTGTTCATTCAGTCCGCGCATATAACCGATGGAATAAATGGTCGTCACAATCCACAGCGTGGAAGAGACAAGCGCAAAGAGCATGCCGAAGGCGTCAACCTTGAATTTGATGGCAACGCCCGGGAATACTTCGGCGACTGTATACACGATCTCCGTTCCTTGCAAGATTACCGGTACCATGGAGGCGACAATGGCAAGCTTGATTATGGCCGCTACAAAGGTCCAGCCCTCGCGGACGTTCGGAGATCTGCTTGAGATCAGCATGGGAGTAACTAACAGCGAAACCAGAACGGCCAGCAAGGGTTTGATTGAAGTGATCGTTTCCATTATCACACAAGACCTTCAGGAATGGCAAATTTGATAACATGATTAACAATATCACCCGTGTAAAGCCCGACCAGAATTAAGATCACGGCCACAATTAAAAGTGGAACCACCATCAAAAGCGGTGCTTCATCCATTGGTTCCGGCGGATGATCATGTCCATGATGATCGCTGAATGGCTCGTAATAGCAGATTTCAAAAATCCTGAAAAACAGAACCACCGACACCAGACTGCTGAAAATAAGGGCGGCCACAAAGCCGTAATGGCCGGCCTGAAGAGCCCCGAGGATCAGATACCACTTGCTGAAAAAACCGCAGGTGGGGGGAACCCCGATAATGGACATGGCTCCTACAACAAAGGCCCCCATGGTAAAAGGCATTTTCCGGAACAACCCTTGCAGGTCCTCAAAGGCATATCCCTTGACCTTATAAACAATATTGCCGACCACCAGAAAGACGCACAGCGTCATCAGGGCATCGTTAACAATATGGAGGATCGCGCCGGTCATGCCGGCACGGTTTCCCAACCAGGCGCCGCCCACCATGTAGCCAACTTCCGCCACGATGATAAAGGTCAACATTTTCTTGAGATTACGTTCCGCCAGGGCAAGGATGGCGCCCATGACAATGGCGATGACGGCAAGCCAGACCACGACGTTGTTCAAAGCCAAGGTGGCAAAGGCAAATTCGGGGGTAAACACGGTTAAAATGAGCCGTATCATCACATAGACCATCACCTTGGTGACCAACGGGGCAATCAAACTGCTGGCCGCCGAAGGGGCATGGGTGTAGGCATTGGGCAACCAGGCGTGCAAAGGGAAGAAGGCCATCTTGAGCCAGACCCCGACCATACAGATAATAAAAGCGGCCAGTACCGCCTTGGATTGGTAAAGGGGGGGCAGTAACCGCGCAATATCCACCATATTCAAGGAACCGGTGACAATATAGAGATAGCCGACCCCCAGTAAATAAAAACAGGCGCCGATCGTACCCATATAGAGATAATTCAGGGTTGACAGCGGGGCGCGTTCTTCTCCCATGGCAAGCAACCCGTAACCCGTCAACGCGGCGATCTCGAGCAGTACATAAAGGTTAAAGGCATCACCGGTTACCACAATTCCCAAGAGACCGGTCACCATGAGAATGTATAAGGTATAGAATGGCGCCGCTTTATCCGGAAATTCCAGCTCAATACTTTTTTTGCACGCTATCACATTCAAAAGGGCGACGAGGGAAACGACAACCAGCACCAATCCATTTAAATGATCAACATAATAGGCAATGCCTACCGGTGGGGGCCATCCGCCCAGGTGATAAATGACCACACCTTTTTCCAACACCGTTAACAGCAGACCAACTGACGCATAGACGGCGACGCCCAGTGCCGTTACGATAATCGGAAAACACAGTCTTTTATTCACCCAGCCGGCAATGCTGATGGCAAAGGCAGACAATAAGGGAACAATGACGATAAGTACAGGATATTGTTGGCTCATTTTTTTCTTATCTGCGCTAAGATTTCATCTTCCTCGAGGGTGTTGTACCGGCTATATATTCTTAAGGCCAAGGCCAGGGCAACTCCGAGGGTAGCCACACCGACAACAATGGCGGTCAGCATCAGTACATGCGGCAACGGATTGAGGTAATCCGCAGCATGTACCACTTCATGGGCCGCCCCATGGCCACCTGTTGAAATCGGAATGGTGGCCCCTTTTTTAACGCCGATGGATACGTAAAAGAGAATGATAGCCGTTTGAAAGATATTCATGCCCACAATCTTTTTGACCAGGTTGTTTTTGGCAATCATGGCATAAAGACCGATCATCATTAAGGTGATATAGATCCAGTAATTATACTTGGCGATAATAGTCGGTATCAGTTCAGACATATCTTAGAGTCCCTGGTTGTATTTGCCCGCCGATGAAATGTTGTTGTAGATCCATATCATAGTGGTCATGACAGCGATGCCGACACCTATTTCCACCATGAGAATACCATGGGAGCGTGCTGATATCGGGTCGACATGGAGCACTGAGGCGAGTGCACTGTAATCAAGGAAATTGAGTCCTAATAAAAGGCACAGGGTGCCGGTGCCTGCATAGATGGCAACGCCCACTGGGCAGAGAATAGCGACCACTTTTTCGCGCATTCTTTCAAGTGCGGTTCGCAGGTCGTGCGATATCGCCAGCAAAATGATGCTGGCCCCCAGGATGACACCGCCCTGGAACCCCCCACCGGGGCTCGAATGTCCATGGGCAATGACATAGAGAGCAAAGAGCTGAATAAAAGGAATCATTAAGCGGCAACCCGTTTTGATGATCAGATCAGGAGGCGTCCAGAGGTCGTCGATTCTTTCAAAATCTTCAGACGCGGGTATTTTACGTCCTTCTTTAAGCGTTACGGTGACGCCGGTAAGGACATGCCGATAATGTCTGGTCTCCGGCTCTTTCCCTCCAGAGATTCGTAAAAGGATGAAACAGACGAGGCCCGCTGTAAAAATGACCGTCGTCTCAAACATGGTGTCAAAGCCACGATAGTCTGCCAGCAATGAAGTAACGAAATTGGGTACGGACGTATCCTTCATTGAATTTTCAATAAAGTAGGGAGAAAGGTATGTGCTGGCAGGAGAATTCGGGTCCGCCCAGGCCGGAAAATCGACTGCGGCATAAACCAGAAATGCTCCCGTTATAATCGTGATGATGAGTCCGATGATTTTCAATCTTTTGTCCTCCTTGACGTACGGAAAACAGCGGCAACAAAAAATACGGAGCTGACGCCCGCGCCCACCGAAGCCTCGGTAAAGGCAACATCCACCGCTCCCATGATGGACCAGAGCAGACACATCAGAAAACTATAAGCCCCGAACAGGATGGCGGCGCCGAGCAAATCCTTGACCATTAACGATCCGACAGCGGTGACGACAACAAGCGTAAGGATGGCCAGATCTATCTGCCAGAACATAGGTTACCTCCTTTTTTCGCCCTTGGTCCAAGGAGCCAGACCAGCCCTGACGCCGGCGTCAACAATTGCATGGGTGGCTGTGGGACTGGCTACAAAAACAAATATGATAATGAGCATAATTTTTAAACTGGTGAGCAGGGCGCCTAATGAAAAATGATGAAGGCTGAAGAGGGCAAGTCCCATCAACGCCAAAAGGGTGCCTAAGGTGTCGAGCTTGCCTGCCGGATGCAGCCGGGAGTAAAAATCCGGAAAACGCAGAATTCCAATCGATCCTGCCGTTAAAAAGAACAGCCCGGAAAATAGCAGTATGCATACAAGGATATCCATATTAAGCACCTGAATAAAATTACAGGAATAATTTTTGAAGTGCGGCTAAGTCGCTTTTAACAAAGTGTCCAACGTGCTCACTGGCATCATATTTCATCCGATAATCCTTGGCGTTTATGGAAGTACCTGGATGCCGCCAGCACAGCGATAAAATTCAGCATGGCATAGGCCAGGCAAATGTCGACAAACATATCGACCCGGTGGTAAAGAAGACCGATCAGTATCAGCATTACCGTGGTCTTGCTTCCTATGGCATTAACGCCGATCATGCGGTCCAGGACGGTAGGTCCGATTACGGCGCGGTATAAAGAAAAAACCATTAAAAAAGACAGGTAAAGACTTGAGTATAAAAAGATATTATCCATCAGACCTTCCTGAAGACTTTGGCAATTTTTATTTCCATTTCGCCCGGCAACGGATCGCCGGAAGCTTTGTCAATAGCATGAACTTTAAAATCTCCGTCTATTGACACATTAACCGTAATCGTACCTGGGGTAAGCGTGATTGAATTGGCAAATGTCACCAATCCTAATTCACTATCAAGCGTGCTTTTAAATTTGATAATTCTTGGATCAATCAGATCCATCATCCTTGGATGGAAAACGAGATAGGCTACATGAAAATTGGCCTTGAAGAGCTCTATTGTCAGCCAGGGGAGATAACAGAGCCATCGTATAAAAACAGTCAGCTTCCCTTTTAGTTTCGGCGATGGAAACAACAGGTCGGATGACAGAAAAGCAACAATAGCACAGGAAATGACTCCAAGGCTGAGATGAAAGGGATCAAATTTGCCGGAGAGAAGCATCCAGACCCCAAACATAATGATGAAGGTTGTCAGGAAAGGGAAAAAATAGAGGGACGACTGGTTTTTCTGGACAATTTCAGGCTGATTATTGTGAAGATTCTTTTCTTCGTTTTTATTCAACATGAGGCACTCCCTAAATTCGTCCACGCAAAAAAGTGAAGCTTTTCCTTTGAGTTGTTGATTTCAATTTGGCGTCTCGATTTTTAATCGAAAATATAGCAATAGATGTGCCATTTTATTGTTTGGAGTCTTCCGTACGATATAACTATCTGCTTTTACAGCATTTCCAGCAAGATAAAAAATAGTCTGACCGCTATAGGACTTAATAAATTCATGCCGAATAGAATATGCAAGGTAATAAGGCGGCATTTTTTTGCCGATTTATGGTGTGAACATTTTAAATAAGAAAGTGAGACAACAGAGGATGAGAGATCTGGGGGGGGCTATATGATGGAATGAATGAGCGGGATGTTATTTGAAAGAATCGTGCACGAAGAAAATGGATGATCAGGAAAGGGGAACATTGATAGTGAAAGAAGTGCCGACTCCTACTTCACTATGAAAAGAAATTTCTCCCCCTATCTTTTTGATGATATTCTGACAAATCGGCAAACCGAGACCTGTCCCTTTTCCCGGAGGTTTGGTAGTATAAAACAGATCGAAGATCTTTTGTTGATTTTCCGGCGGGATGCCGACGCCGTTATCTTTAAAACTTATTTCCGCTTTCGAATCAGTCCTGAGGGTTTTTATCTCAATACGGCCTTTGTCTTTCTCGGTTTTTTTAATGGCGTGAATAGCGTTAGTAATAAAATTAACAAAAACCTGTTCCAGCAGTCTGGGATCTGAACGCATCAGCAGGGGACCTGGCATAAAATCAAAGTCGATTTCAATAGAGGTATGCTTTAACTCAGGCTTTAAAAAACCGACGCTTTCTTTGAGTAATGCATGCACATCAAACTCGGTTTTTTCCGGCTCGGAACGTCTGGCAAAGTCTAATAGTTGATGGGTTATGCTGCGGCAGCGTTTAGTCTGCTCACTGATTACTTTTGCGGCCTTTTCCAGTTCTGATCGGTCTTCGGCGTTGAGGTCCTTGGCGTCGTTGATTACCATGCCAGCCCATCCCGAAGCCTCGCCGATAATGGCAAGGGGGTTGTTGATCTCATGGGCCACGCCGGCCGCCAACCTGCCTATTTCCGCCAGTCTGTCGATCTGAACGAGATCTTCCTGCAACTTTTTCCACAAGGTGATATCGCGGCAGACTCCAACCGTGCCGACTCTTTGACCTTCCCTGTTGGTCAAATTTATCAGGGTGACATTACAGTAAATTGATTTTCCTTCCTTGTGCCGAAAGGGGAGATCCAAGTGCGTTGTAACGCCACCCTGCAGAGAAGAGCTCATGAATTCTTGAAATAAGAGAGGGTTTTCAGCTAAGTCCTTAATGTCTCTGCCGACTAACTCCTCCCACGTGTAACCCAGAACCTTTTCTCCACCCTTGCTGAAAGATATCAGCATGCCGCCGACTTCCGTAGCAAAGATTATATCTTCCGAGCTCTGCAAAATAGACTGCAGGTAGCCTCTGGTTTGATGCAACTCTATCTTGTAGCCGGCCAGTTCCTGCTTGGCTCTTTTCAGTTCGGTCTGTAGAGAGTTATTCGATTCCATAAATTTTATGCAGTTCGCTGATAGCCTTCCTTATGCCGTGCGCCCCCATGCCCGACGTGGTTATCGCTGCCACTTTCTCTTTAAATTCTTGGTTTTGTAGCTTCATTTTCTTCTCGTATGCCTTTTGGATGGAAATTATGAGATTATCATAATCCACAGGCTTGAGCATATACTGGAATGCTTCCTGTTGACCGCTTTCCAGGGCTGTTTCAATGGAACCATGGCCGGTCAACACAATGCACTGTAAGAACGGTTGAATCTGTCTCAGTCTCTTTTGGGTCTCCACACCATCAATGCCGGGCATCTTCAAGTCGACAATAGCCACATCAAAATGTGCATCTTGAGCTACCTTTACAGCTTCTTCGCCAGAGAAGGTTGCTTTTACGGTATAGCCCTGTTTTAAAAGGCGTTTGGATAAGAATTCAAGCAGAGTCTCTTCATCGTCTACTAAAAGAATTCGAATAGTCGGCTGATCGGTCATACGTCTCTCCTTTGAGTTTTTGTCATTTCAAGATGCTGTAGTTATGAATATTGACCCGCTTTTGTCCAAAATAGCATTTTAATGATTTTTTTTAGTATTTTCCTATATAATTGTCAAGCAAATACGCTCATTGACGATGGTATAGATCATCGCAAAATCAAAAGGTTATGTTCCAAAGTGAAACAATTTTCAATTAAAACCCTCTTTCCGAAACATATACGCAGGCGTGTATGTTGTAAGCAACTCAATCCGAGCAGCATGGCAAATTTTCAAGGCACCTTATGATGGATCGTCAGACAACTCATCGTCTTTTGGTTGAGCCGCGGCCAAAACTTCGTTGAAGAGGTCCTCTTTAAAAAGAATACCAACAACATTTTCCCTTTCCACAACCGGAAGCCAATCGACTCCGCCGGAATTCATCAAATGAACGGCTTCAATGAGAGTGGCGCTTTGATGAATGACATGCTTCACGGGAGACATAATAGAGTCGGTAGTCTTTTGCAGGATATCCTCGCATTCTTCCCAAAACTGACTCTGCCAGAAGATGGGAAGCTCTTCCATCTTCATGGTGGACGGCTCCATCTGAGCAAGGATATCGTCAATTGAAAGCTTACCCAGAATTTCCTCCTTATTTCCAACCTCATCAACAACCAGCAAGAACGGAAGACATCCGCTTTGACGCCTTTCATCAAGTAATTTGACGGCCTCAACCACCTTTGCCTGGGGTGAGACCCGTTTAAGCACGCTTAGATCCAGCATTAAATCTTTTATCCGTTTCGATGGTATCATATTGATCGAAATCATTTTCCTGTTGGTTTTATCCATTTTCTATTTTGAAGAAAGCATATAGCCGATTCAGCTTAAGCATCCAACCCCCAAAAAAATAAATTTTCTACTGCTGGGACATGATCGCTGTTTAAGCTCATGCGTGACCTCAGGGAAGTGCTTAAATCTGAGATGAATATACGCCTTCAAGGCCCTTTAGTTATCAGAAGTTGTTGTAAATGAGTCAAGTTTTCAAGCAACAAGCCTGGCCTCCTCGACAAGACAATCAACCGCCTTTCGCGCCTTACTTCTTTATCTCAGCAACTGATATGCCAGCTTTTTATATTGAGCCCAAATCAGTTGTTAATCTACTGATTTAACAAACTTTTTGTTTTCTAAAATGAATGCCCTGACATTTCAAGAAAGCGGTGATTTTATGCCTACAAAACAACAGCTAACTCATTATTGACATTTTTTTGCCGCTTTGTTAAATTGAAAGTATAATTATTCATGAGATACTACCGTCTTTATATAAAAAAGCAGCAAAGCTGGTTCTATAAAAACGCGTTAAACGATTTCATTAAGGCCGTGGCCGTTAGACTGATATAACCAGGTAATCACACATGAAGCCTCCCAAGGTAGCTTTACATGGGCAAATCGAACCGGATCTCTTCCCGGAATTTGTCGTGGTGAGCGAGCATATGCGCGCCGTTATCAGGACCGTGAACCAGATTGCCCGGTTTGATGCTAATGTCCTCATCTATGGTGAGTCTGGAACAGGCAAGGAACTCCTGGCCCGCATTATTCATCAAAAAAGCAACCGCAGGGATAAACCCATTATACCGGTCAACTGCGGCACCCTTGCAGGTGATTTATTTGAGAGCAAGATGTTCGGCCATGAAGTAGGAGCATTCACCGGCGCCGTGAAACAAACAAAGGGAAGATTTGAACAGGCCCACCTGGGAACCCTGTTTCTGGATGAAGTCGCGGAGATTTCCCTGATCAACCAGGTAAGCTTTCTGCGAGTGCTGGAAGACGGATGCTTTCGGCGAATTGGAGCGGAAAACCCCATTAAGGTTGATGTGCGCATTGTTGCAGCTACCAATAAAGACCTTGCAGCAGAAGTCAAGGCAGGAAATTTTAGAAAAGATCTTTTTTACCGCTTGCAGGTTATCCCAATCAAACTTCCACCTCTAAGAGAACGAAAAGAAGCGATTCCTCATCTGGTGGACTACTTTTTAGTACGATTTGCTAAACTGTACCAGAAGGAAAAGGCAACTTTTTCCCCGAAGGCATTGGAATACCTGATTTCACATGTCTGGCCCGGCAATGTCAGACAACTCAAGAATTTAATTGAGAGAGTCTTTTTAACGACTTCAGGTCCGGTTATCCAGCAGGAAGATTTCCCTGAGGATTTTATTGAAGAGGGGTTTGATCAATCCCTAAATCGAGTTCAGGAGTCCCATGAAGCAAATAACACATCTTCCTTATTGCCTTCTGTCGGCGTTGAACCCATGCGCCAAGCTCGGGAAAGACTGGAGAGGTCCCTTATCCTGACCGCTCTGCAGATGACCAATGGACAGAGGTCTAAAGCGGCTGATATGTTGGAGATCAAACCTCGCACTCTTAGACAAAAAATCAGCGATTATGGGATTGAATTTCGCAAAACAGGGAAAAAAATGATTAGTAAATCTCAAGATAACAAACGAGAACAGCCATAATTTTATAAGAAATTTTCTACACAAACTTGCTGCGCAATTTTGTGTTACCGTTAAAGCGCAGAGCGCCTAGCTGAATTCGTGAGGAATAAGAAAAATGAACCCCAGGCTTTTGCTGGTTGATGATGAAGAAATGTTTTTAGAATATCTTTCCAAGCGTTTGATCAGACAAAAATATGATGTAACAATCTGCCTGAACGGTGAGGATGCTATCGAAAAGATAAAGGATTCCGATTTCGATGTGGCCATAATTGATGTGATTATGCCGGGTATTGACGGGATAGAAACTATGCGGGAAATCAAAAAGATAAAGCCTCTCACTGAGGCTATTATTTTAACCGGGAATGCCTCTCGAGAACAAGGGGTTGAAGGGATGACACTCGGTGCTTATGATTTTCTGAGAAAGCCTTGCAATCCGGAAGATCTGGTTTTCAAGATCGAGGGAGCTTTTAAAAAAAAGGTCGAGCGTGAAATACGCATCAAAATGGCGAGGTTACAAGATTCAGAGGAATAGATTTTTTTGCCGAGATTGTAATTTATGATGAGTTAGTTGGAACTGAAGAGTCCGAAGTTCTAACGTATGCAAGTTTATCACTATCACAAACACAAAAGGACTCAGGACAAGGCTCCAGGGATCAGATGTTTAATTCTCTCATCCGGCCAGCTTTTACTGAAAGGGTCAACTCGATATGAGTTGGCCGTTTTTTGTCCAACAACTTGACTGTCTCCTCGCAGCATGCTCGACTTGGGTTTACGGTCCCGACAGCCATAAAGTATATGATAATTTCGTGATTGGTCCTCACCCGAACTCGGTGTCTGCACTTAATACCAATTCCTTGCAAGTAACTTCAAACTGCGTGATGAAAATTTTGCGTGTCATACCGCGGGATGATCCTGGCGCGGTTTCACCGCTAACATGGCAAGGCCACAAGGTTACTTTATGATAAATTCACGTCGCAGGCGGGGTGGGGCCTCAATTGTCATTGTCAAAGTTAAACAATTGTCATGAAACTTCTGTTTCATGAAGGCAACCGGCGATGAAAAGAACAGGGAACGGACGGCCAAACGGATTTCCACCAAAGAGAGGCTGCTGCAGGCCGGGGGCGAGGTCTTTGCCCGCTATGGCTTCCGGGGGGCCACGGTGCGCAGAATCGCCCGGCGGGCCCACGCCAATGTGGCATCCATAAGCTATTATTTCGGCGATAAGCAGGGGTTTTATGCAGCTGTACTGCACTATACCTTCAGTTCGGCCAAGGAGAAATATCCCTCGGATCTCGGTCTGCAGCCGGAGGCCGGCGGGCGGGAACGGCTCCATGCCTTTATCCGCTCTTTTCTGCTGCGGATCTTAGACGATGGCCGACCGGCCTGGCACGGCAAGCTGATGGTGCAGGAGATGGCCGATCCCACTTCGGCTCTGGACCGCATCGTGGAGCAGGCAATCAGACCTCTTTATCAGCAACTGGCCTTCATTATCCGCAAACTTGCCGGAGACGGTACGGATGAGCAGGCGGTTCATCTCTGCTGCCTGAGCATCATGGGGCAGTGCGTTTTCTATCTGCATTCTCGGCCGGTGGTCAGCAGGCTGCAAAAGCGGGAGCCCGGGCCGGGGGATGTGGAGGCGCTGGCAGAACATATCACCCGCTTTTCCCTGCATGCCGTTGCAGGCATGGCAGGCAGCGATTCGACCGATGCAGACCGGACGAGGTAACGAATTATGGCCAGATCACATATGACTGACGCGAGAAATGGCTTTGCCTGAGCTTTTCAAGTCCATGTTGAACCAAAAAATCATACTGATTATGCTGTGTTTGGCCCTGTCGGCCTGTACGGTCGGGCCGGATTATCAGCCGCCGCAGATAGAGACCCCTGACCAATGGAGCGGGTCGGGTCCGGCAGTGGTTGCCGCCGATTCCGCCACTGTTTCTGACTGGTGGACATTATTGGGGGATCAGCAGCTCAACAGCCTGATTGCGAGGACCGTGGCCGCCAACAAGGATCTGCAGGTTGCCGAGGCACGCATCCGCGAGGCCCGGGCCCGGCGCGGGATCACCGCAGCAGGGGCATGGCCCGAGGTTGATCTTGGCGGCGCTTACACCCGCAGCAGGCGCAGTGAAAACAGCAGCAGCACAAGCAGCAGCGCGGTCGGTGCCCAGGATCTTTTCCAGGCCGGCTTTGACGCCGTCTGGGAGATGGATATCTTCGGCGGGGTGCGCCGGGCGGTGGAGGCCGCGGATGCAGGCATCGCCGCGGAAGAGGAAAACCGCCGGGATGTGCTGGTCTCCCTGCTTGCCGAAGTGGCCAGGAACTATGTGGAGCTGCGCGGCAGTCAGCGCCGCATTGTCACGGCCAGGGAGAATATCGCCACCCAGCAGCAGACCCTGGAGCTGACCCAAGGCCGTTTTGCCGCCGGCCTGAGCAGCAAGCTCGATGTGGCCCAGGCAGAGGCCCAGCTTGCCACCACTACGGCCCTGATTCCAAGCCTGGAGAGGGCTGTCAGGGAGGCGATCCATCGCCTGGGCGTTCTCGCTGGACTGCCGCCCACCGCCCTGCTTGCCGAACTCACCGGGGAGAGCGCTCTTCTCAGTCAGCCGGCTGAGATTCCGGTGGCGCTCCCTTCTGAGCTGTTGCGGCGGCGGCCTGACATCCGCCGGGCCGAACGGGAACTGGCCGCGGCAACCGCCATGGTGGGTGTGGCCACTGCCGAGCTCTTTCCCAGATTTTCCCTCACCGGCCTTGTCGGCCTGCAAAGCAACAATCTCTCCGATCTTGCCACCAGCGGCAGCCGCTATTGGAGCATCGGTCCGGCGCTGAGCCTGCCGCTCTTTGATGGCGGCCGTATCCGGGCGGGCATCGACGTGCAGAATGCCCTGCAGGAGCAGGCATTGCTGGCCTATGAACAAACCGTGCTCACCGCTTTCGAAGAGGTGGAGAACGCCCTGGTCGCCTATGACCGGGAACAGGCCACCCGGCACTCCCTGGAACAGGCGGTGAACGCCAACCAACAGGCCTGGACCATCGCCGATGAGCTGTACCGGACCGGCCTGGTGGATTTCCTGAGTGTGCTGGAGAGCCAGCGTGCTCTTTATTTCTCCCAGGACCAGCTGGTGCAGAGTGATCAGCGAGTCTTTCTCGATCTGGTTGCTCTGTTCAAGGCCCTGGGCGGCGGCTGGCAGTTT
>JAHIVT010000122.1 GCA_018816555.1 Pseudomonadota bacterium | reverse complement strand
ACGGGAAATCTGCGCAACCCTGGCTGAGCATGCCGTTATCAGCCGTCTGGTCCCTGCTGCGGTGGAAAAGTCCCGGGACGGCACGGTGAAATTCGCCTTTAAACTTGACGACGGCGCGGTGGTGGAGAGCGTTCTCATCCCGGAGAAGGGGCGGCATACCCTCTGTGTGTCATCCCAGGCAGGGTGCGCCATGGGCTGCCGGTTCTGCCTCACCGGCGGCATGGGCTTGCGCCGCAACCTGCGGCCGGCGGAAATTGTCGGCCAGGTGCTTGCCGTGATGGAGTATATGATAGCTGCGGGAGTTGCGCGGACCACCCCCAGGGAGCTGATCAACAATCTGGTGTTCATGGGCATGGGTGAACCGCTGGCCAATTATGACAACCTCATTGCCGCCCTGAACATTCTCATGGACGAACGCGGCCTTGAATTCACCGAGCGGCGCATCACGGTATCCACCTGCGGCATCGTGCCGCGTATCAGGGATCTGGGCAATGATGTCCGGGTCAATCTCGCCGTTTCGCTTCATGCCGCTGATGATGAGACCCGCAGCCGCATCATGCCGGTCAACAAGGCCTATGGGATAGATGACCTGTTGGAGGCCTGCCGTAGTTTCCCGCTGCCCGGTAAAAAGGTTATCCTGTTTGAATATATTCTCATCAAGGGGATCAACGATGCGGCGGTTGATGCGCGCAGGCTTGCCGAAAAACTGCAGGGCATTCCCTGTCGGATCAACCTGTTGCCGTACAACGCGACGAAATCCCTTGAGTACCAGTGTCCTGAGGAGGAACATATCCTGCAATTCCAGAAGATTCTTCGCGATGCAGGCTACAGGACATTTATCAGAAGCAGCCGGGGCGCCGATATTTCCGCTGCCTGCGGCCAGCTCGCCTCCACAGGAAAAAGAGATGAACAGACTTAAGAAGCCGAAAATGCAGACTGCTTTCCACAGCCTTACCCCCGATACGGTCATATCCCTGGTGGAAAAGGCGCTGGACCTGCGCTGCACCAATCTCTGCCGGCCGTTGAACAGCTATATCAACCGGGTTTATGAACTGCAGGGCGAGGACGATGCGGGGCTCATTGTCAAATTCTACCGGCCGGGAAGATGGTCAAAGGATGCCCTGCAGGATGAGCATGATTTTCTGCTGGAGCTGCATAAAGAGGAGATCCCGGTGGTGCCGCCGTTGACCCTGCATAATGGCCAGACCCTTGGCGCCTACGACAATATGTATTTTGCCGTGTTTCCGAAAAAAGGGGGACGCAGCTATGATGAATATAATGATGAGCAGTGGCTGGAGCTTGGGCGACTGCTGGGCCGCACCCATGTGGTGGGGGCGCGGCAGCGGCCCAGGGACAGGATCACCATGGCCCCGGACAGATCAACCAGTGAGCAGCTGGCTTATATCCTGGCCGGTAATTTCATGCCGGCGGATCTGGCCGGCCGCTTCAAGGAGATATCAGCAGAAATCATCGAGGAGATCAAACCGCGCTTTGCCGGCACTGACATGATCCGTATTCATGGCGACTGTCACTTTGCCAACCTCATTTACCGGCCGGACGAGTCCTTTTACATCGTTGATTTCGATGACATGTCGGTAGGCCCGCCGGTGCAGGATTTCTGGATGCTGCTGCCCGGTTACATGCAGGAAACCCTGGCTGAAATAGAAATTTTTCTTGAAGGCTATGAAACCTTCCGTCATTTTGACCGGCGGACGCTGTCTCTCATCGAACCGCTCAGGGCCATGCGCTATATCCATTACATGGCCTGGTGTGCCCACCAGGTTGCCGAGGACGGTTTTTCCCATGTGGCCCCTGATTTCGGCGAGGACCATTACTGGCAAAAAGAAATCAACGATCTGGTCGAGCAGCTTGACCGCATCAGGTCTGCTCCGGTGCAGTTCGGTAATTTTTTCTGAAGATTTGCCAGGCCTCTTGTTTTGCCGGGTTCCCGGCCGTTCAACTTGCCAAACAGCTAGAAGGTGTGATAGAAAAGAAGAACATCCTTTGGAGTGGCGCATTGCCTGGCGAACCAAGTTTTTAATGGAATTGTCTGACATGACCAAAAAAAATGATGATCATCCGATTCCTGCAGTCCCCACTGGTCTGAGACCATACGTTGTCGCCTGTCTGGCGGCCTTGATGCTGCTTCTGTTCTGTATTGCCGGGCAGGCGGCCGAGGCCCCGCTGCGGCCTGAAGATGCCTTCCGCTTTGAGGCGGTTGTCAAGGGCGACACCATCCAGGCCAGCTGGACCGCTGCGGATGATTACTATCTTTACCGCGACAGGATCTCTTTTGCCTCAGGCACGCCGGGGGTGGAGCTTGGGGAACCGGTGTATCCGACCGGCAAGCTGAAAATGGGCCTGAAGCCCGATGGCTCGGAGGGTGAAGTGGAAACCTACACCCACACCGTCACCATAGCCGTGCCCATTACGGCAATGGTGCCCGGCCCGTTCAAGCTCATCGCCCATGGGCAGGGATGCGCCGAAAAACTCGGTCTCTGCTATCCGCCCCAGACCCGGGAGAAGGTGCTGGTCCTGGCTCCGGCCGGGAATAAGGCGGTTGAGGATGCAGACAGTTCTGCCACAACAGCAGGTGCCGCAACGGGATCCGCCATCTTATGGGATACCGTCCGCAGCCTGCTGCTTGCCTTCCTGTCCGGTCTCGGTCTGGCCGCCACCCCGTGCGTGCTGCCCATGCTGCCGATCATCTCCACCATTATTGCCGGCCAGAGTGGAAGTATGACCAGGGCCCGGGGCGGCTTGCTGGCGGGGTTTTATGTGCTGGGCACGGCGGTTGTCTGGTCAGGGGCCGGGGTGCTGGCAGGTTCGACCGGCGAGCAGCTGCAGGCCTATACCTCCCATCCATATTTTTTGCTGCCTGCGGCCGGGGTGCTGGTTCTACTGTCGCTGGCCATGTTCGGGGTCTATGACCTGCAGATGCCCGCGTTCCTGCAGTCCAAGGCCCAGGTAAAGGCCAGCGGTTTGCGGGGGGGCACCTTTGCCGGTGTGTTCATGATGGGGATGCTCTCCTCGGTCATTGCCGGGGCCTGCGTCTCGCCGATTTTGATTCTCAACCTGGGTGCCGCGCTCGACAGCCGGGATCCGGTGCTCGGCGGGGCAATCATGTTTCTCATGGCCCTGGGCATGGGGGCGCCGATGATTCTGCTGGGTATCGGTGCCGGTTGGCTGCTGCCCAGGGCAGGGACCTGGATGAATACGGTGAAACATGCATTCGGGGTGGTCATGGTTGGCCTGGCAATGACCATTGTCACCTCTATCCCCTGGATGCCGGTCCTGTATCTGTGGGCGCCGTTTCTGATCATCGTCGGCATCTACATGGTGGCCAGGCAGTCAATGACGGCAAGGGCCGGCTGGAAGTATCTGTGGAAGGCGGGCGGGACCTTGCTGATTATCTGGGGTGTCTTTGCCATTGTCGGCGCCGTGCAGGGGAACCGGGAGATTCTGCGTCCGGTGCAGTTGAACATCGGCTCGATCAACGTGGGGGCAGATTCTCTCAATGATCCTGTTGCGGAGGAACCGCTGTTTGAGCGGCTCCATGACATCAATGAGATGACGGCGAAGTTTGCCCAAGCCAGGAAGGCAGGCAAGCCGGTGTTTCTGGACTACTATGCGCCGTGGTGTACGGATTGCAAGATCATGGAAAAAAATGTCTTCGCAGACAGCGAGGTCAGAGAATTTCTCAGGACAAGCTTTGTTGTCATCCAGGCGGATCTGGCGGATCAGTTTGACAAGCGCACCCAGCCCATGAAGGACAAATTCGGCGTCTTTGGACCACCGGCCATGCTGTTCTTTGATAAAGACGGGAACTTGATCAAAAAGGTGTATGGCCTTCTGTCAAAGGATGAATTTGTCGAGCTGGCCAGAGACGTTGCCGGCCGTTAGCCATATTCATCAAGGGCTTGGGCGGCATACCCCGTAAAACCCAATGTCAGAACTCCTGATGTCATGACGTGATTTTAATAATTTATTTACCACTAAGGATTCTGGCCTGTTATCAGTTTGAGTGCCTGAAATACTTGAAGTACTTAAAATGCCCTTGTGCCCCTTGGGGGTATAAAGTGTAGTTGTTCAGATTTGATCAGACAGTTTTGCATAGAAGACATAATCAAATCTGACAGATATAGTAGACATGTAAAATTTTGGGAAACAAATTTTCTGCAGACCTTACCTGTGGCATTGTTAATATTTCAAAAATAACTGCGAGACCGCCTTTAAAATCCGGAATCACACTATAATTTGTTGACATCAGAGGTTTGAAGGTGAATTGCGAACGGCAGGAAGATATACAAAAGCCAAAAGCAGATTTGACCCGTTTCTTTGTTCCAAAAAGAGGGAAGGGGGATATCGTCATTTCGCAAAATGACGGCCATAGCCAAAGAGTAATATACCTGAAGCGACCAGCAAGAATGCCAGCCAGTCTTTTAAGGACAGATGCTCCCTGTTGAAGGAGATAGCGATCAATCCCGTGATGAAAAACGAGACAGCCCTGATGATCGCCGGGGTTGAAGTGTCAAAATACCTGACCGCATAACTGTAAGTCAGGTTGCTGATAAACATGGCAATGGCAATAAAGACGGGCCATTTGAGCTCTGAAATGCTGAATTCCCTGTTTTCGCTGAAAGGGAGCCAGCATGCCATGCCGATGACCAGGGCAAACACATAGTAGTAAAAAGTGGTGTTAACGGAACCTATGGCCTTGGCGGAACGGCTGAAAAGAAAATTAGTGACGCCCAGGCCGACCGCTGAGACTAAGGCGAGAGTATAACCGACCAGTTTATCCTGCATTGTTGACCCTCAGGAATGAAACGGAAGTATCAAGGTGTCTGTCCACAAAAGCACGCCAGGTGTTCCGCTTCGATCCTATTGACAAACGCTACTCGGCAAAGTGCTGTCGAACCTTCGCCGCTATCTGACGATCCGTCATCTTGTCAACTGTTTCAATGCCTACGATGCGTCCACCGAGGTTGCTTTTTTCAAGACGTGCTTTCAGTTCGCCCTTTGCCTCACCAGGACCAAATATCAGAATAAATTCTGCATCACGAACAGACGCGATTACCGCATCGTAATATATGTTGAGATGTTCCGTAAAAGTTTTTTGGCGGCTATCATTTTTCGGTACTTGCAATGGTTCATAGGGACCCTTAAGAGGTGAATCACCGGAACGACGGAGCTGTTTTTCTGCCTTCGATATTATCAGTCCTATCTCTTCACCTTTGTCCGTAATAGCCACGACAATAGCCTTCCTATGGTCAATCCACAGACCCACTTTTGTTCTCATTGATATCTCCTTTGTCTACCAGCTTCACCCATGCCTATCCGTTTAACGCACAAAATATTTTATGAAAATTGTATAAGTTGTTAAAAATAGTGAGTTTTAATAACATCATGCTTCAAATATGTTCTAATGTCAAATTATCAACATCCAGACAGGTATGATTTCACCTAACATAGAATATCGCCCAGAGTGTTTTTACCCAGCTTTTTTGCTGCCTAAAAATGTTTCTTTTAAAGTGCCTCCTGGATTAAGCAGCCCTTGAGCAAGGCCGTTCTATGCGCCGGCCGCACGTTTCCGGCGGAAATACTTTCTCAGCTCCTCTGCCAGGAACAGTATGATGGTGAACGGCAGCAGCAGGAGCCATACATCCACGCCCACCGGGGCCGTGGAAAAAATCCTGTTCCCCCAGGGGGTGTAGATAATCCCCAGGCAGAGGAGCAGTTCGATGAGTATCCCCCAGAGAATCAGCCGGTTACTGAACATTCCCGCCTTGAATACCGATTCCGTTCGGGTCCGGCAGGCGAACACGTTGCCGATCTGCATGACGACAATGCCAAGGAATGTCGCGGTCGAGGCCTGCCGGGCGAGCGGGTTGTCCATCGGTAACTCTACGCCCCAGCGCCAGCCGCCCCAATAGAGGACATGGAAATAAGCGGCCAGCACCCCAATGCTCCCTATCAGCCCGAGGAATATGTATCCTCTGAAGAGGAGCGACCGGTCGATAAGCCCTTTTGTCAGAGGCCGAGGCGGCTGTTTCATAATCGCGGCCTCGGGTCCCTCAACACCCAGGGCCAGGGCCGGAATAGTCTCGGTCCCGAGATCGATGGCGAGGATCTGCATCACCGTGAGGGGCAGAGGGATTCTGAAGACAATGAAGAGGATATACGGAATGGCCTCGGGGGTCAGATGGGCAAATATATAGGTAATGAACTTCCGGATATTCTCAAAGATCGCCCGACCCTCTTCCACGGCGTTTACGATGGTAGCGAAGTTGTCGTCCAACAGGACCATGTCTGCCGCCTCCTTGGCGACATCAGTGCCAGTGATACCCATGGCGATACCGATATCCGCTCGCTTCAAGGCCGGAGCATCGTTTACACCATCGCCGGTAACAGCGACCCGTTCCCCTTTTTCCTTGAGTACGTTTACCACCCGGAGCTTATGCTTTGGCGTCATGCGGGAGAAGATCACCTCTTCCCCGGAGAGTACGTCATGCAGTTCCGCATCAGTCATCCTGAGAAATTCGGTCCCCTCGACCACTGTAGGCTCGGCCCGGACCAGACCGATCTCTCTTGCGATCGCCACCGCGGTCCGCGAGCCGTCCCCGGTGATCATGATGATCCTGATGCCGGCCTCACGGCATTTTTTTATCGCCTCCGCCACCTCGGGCCGGGGCGGGTCCGCGAGCCCGATCAGACCCGTAAGGACGATACCCTGCTCCGCGTCTTCCTTTGCCTCGATTTGTTCGTCCTCACCGATCTCTCGAAAACCAAAGGCAAGGACCCGCAGTCCCTCGTCCATCAGTGAACGATAGAGGGTGACGGCCTGCTCTTTAATCTTGTCGTCTAAGAGCCGAACCCCGTCTTCGGCAAGATAGCGGGTACACGTCGCAAGCAGGCTCTCCGGGGCGCCCTTGGTCATCACATAGGCCTTATCTTTGATCCGGTGCAGGGTGCTCATGCGCTTCCGGTCGGAGTCGAAGGCAAACTCCCTTATCCGGGTGTTTTCGATATGCCCCCCGGCCTCGACCGCAGCCCGGTAAAGCGCCGCCTCGGTTGGTTCGCCCTTCAGTTTGCCGTCCACCTCCAAGGTGTTGTTGCACAGATAGGCGACTGCCAGGGGAGAAAACGGCTTGTTCCCGGAAGTCGCCTCGCCGCCGATGTTGACGGCCTTTTTAACGGTCATCCGGTTCTGGGTCAGGGTGCCGGTCTTGTCCGTGCAGATCACCGTCACCGACCCCAGGGTCTCGACCGAGGTAAGGGTCTTGATCAGGGCATTTCTCTTCGCCATCCGCTGGCTTCCCATGGCGAGAGACAATGTAACCGTCGGTAAGAGCCCCTCCGGCACGTTGGCGAGTATTATGCCGATGGCGAAGAGGAAGTTGTCCCAGAAGGTCCTGCCGATCAGAAACCCGATTGTAAAAAAGAACAGGCCCGTAACCCCGGCGATGGCGGTAACCACCCGGGTAATCTTTACGATCTCCTTCTGGAGGGGGCTCAAATCCGGGGTCACGGTGCCGGTAAGCTGCGCTATGCGGCCGAACTCCGTGCGCATACCGGTTGCAAAGACGATCCCCTTTCCTGAACCGCTGACAACGGATGTTCCCGCAAAGACGATGTTCGGGCTGTTTATGATCTCGCCGTCGCAGGGAGCGGTTGTTCTGGGCACCGACTCGGACTCGCCGGTCAGGGAGGAGTTGTTCACGCGGATGTCGCTTTCCTCTATCAGCCGCAGGTCAGCCGGGACCTTGTCTCCTTCCGCAAGTATGACGACATCGCCCGGCACGATCTCACCGGCCGCGACGTCCCTTTGTTTTCCGTCCCGCAGCACCTGGACATTAAACGGCAAAAGCTTTTTCATCGCCTCCAGAGCCTTTTCAGCGCGGTACTCCTGGATAAAGGTGAATACGGCATTGATAAAGATCACGGCGGTTATGGCGATGCCTAAGGAGAGCATCCCCTCACCGGGGAGCAGGTATTCCGATAAAAACGAGAGCAGGGCCGCGAACCAGAGCAGCAGGGCGAGAAAGTGGGTAAGCTGGTTCAGAAACCTCAGGAACAGGGGCCGTTTCCTGGTCTCGGTTATTTCGTTGGAACCGAATTCCGCGAGTCTCCGTCTTGCCTCGTCTTCGGCAAGGCCGTTCTCGGAGGTGACTAAGCCCTGCAGGATCTGATCCCGGGAAAGGCTATTTATCTTCATGCCTGGCCTTGAGGATTATGAGGTTGCAGGGTGTCTCCCGCAAGAGATCTTCGACCGGGTTTCCCTCCAGAATCGAACGTAACAGGCTTCTTTCGCTCGCGCCCATGACAACGAGATCGAACCTTTTCGCGGCCGCCTCTATGGTTATGCTTCGCGCCGTATTTCCGGAGACGAGCCGTTTTTGATGGGAGACTGCGTAGCTGTCAAGAAGTTCGATGAAATGCGAGATGTCAGCGGGGAGTTTTTTTTCGAGTTCGACCGGAGCAAGGTGTATCTCGCCGTGGAAGAAGCTGGTCATCGGTTTGGTGGTGTGGAAGAGGAACAGCCCCGACTCGAAGGCAGCGGCCATCATGGCGGTGAAAAATGACCTCTCTGCAATATGACTTGTCCTCGCCTTGAGGGGAACAAGGATCTTCTTCGGGTGAATACGGCCCAGGTGGACCACGCGCACAAGCGCCACTGAGCAGGGGAGACCCAGGGACAGCCGGCGGGCAATCGTCCCGGAGTAGAACCTTTTCTGCATGTCCTCCCGGCGGGTGGACACGAAGACGAGGTCGATCCCTTCGGATTGGACGATTTCCCTGATCCTTTCGACCGGGTCTCCGGAGTCGAGGATGTTTTCGACCATGAGCCCCATGTCCCTAGCCCGGTGAAAAAGCCTCGACGCGGCCGCCTCGGCATCGCGGCCCGCAGTTCTCTGTTCCCGTTTTGCAGCTACGTGACAGATGTATATCTTGCTGCCGCACGCCTTGGCAAGATGGATGGCGTAACGCGCCGCGACCTCGGAGTTCAGATGTTCGTCAACCGCTGCCAGGATTTTTTTATACATGGTTAGTTACTCGCGTGGATAGGCGGAAGGAGGAAACAAATGCGTCGTTTCGTAAGGGTTGAAAAGCCCTACCTGGCGCTGGTTGTCGTCGCCAGGCTGCCATCTGTATGCATCCATGATTATCCTTTGATGGATCCTGTTAATCACACCTACTCTATTGCCGAGGAGACGGCAGGATCACTCTCTTTGTGAGAGGGGGCGAGAACTCAGTTGTGGCTTCGTGCCGGGTGCCTACTTCCCTTGTCCGTTTTCCTCGTCTTCCGCGTTTTCCTTTTCAGGGTTGGCGGGAACCGTATCTACTGATTTCCGCAGGGAGGACGCCACCTCCGGCAGAAACTCCTTGAAGGATTCTCCATAAATCTCCCATATTGCGACAAACAGCGCAGCAAGTATGGGTCCCACCATAATACCGATGAGCCCGAACATGGAGATGCCGCCAAGGGTGCCGAAGAGGACAAAAAGGTCATGCATTTGCGTATCGTT
>JAHIVT010000014.1 GCA_018816555.1 Pseudomonadota bacterium | reverse complement strand
GATCTTCATCGGTAAAGGCGGCATCCGGGGAGCCGGCCTCATCGATAATTTCGGACTCCTGTTCAAGGATCTCGGCCTCGTCGAGTACCTCAAACTCCTCCTCGTCGAAGAGTTCCCCGGCCGCCGGTTCGACTTCGATGCTGCCGCTCCCCTCAGCGTCTGGTTCCGTTCCTGTGCCGGCCAGATCTTCATCGGTAAAGCCGGCATCCGGGGAGCCGGCCTCATCGATAATTTCGGATTCCTGTTCAAGGATCTCGGCCTCGTCGAGTACCTCAAACTCCTCCTCGTCGAAGAGTTGCTCGGCCGCCGGTTCGGCTTCGATGCTGCCGCTCCCCTCAGCGTCTGGTTCCGTTCCCGTTCCGGCCAGATCTTCATCGGTAAAGGCGGCATCCGGGGAGCCGGCCTCATCGATAATTTCGGACTCCTGTTCAAGGATCTCGGCGTCATCGAGCACCTCAAGCTCTTCCTCGTCGAGCAGTTCCCCGGCAGTTGGTTCGGCTTCAGTGGCTCCGGCCCCCTCAGCGCCCTGGTCCGTTCCCGTTCCGGCCATATCTTCATCGGTAAAGGCGGCATCCGGGGAGCCGGCCTCATCGATAATTTCGGATTCCAGTTCAAGGATCTCGGCCTCATCGAGTACCTCAAACTCTTCCTCGTCAAGGAGTTGCTCGGCCGTTGGTTCGGCTTCGTTACCGCCGTTCTCCTCTGCATCCACGCCCGTTTCCGGTTCGGTCAGCTCATCCTCTGCCAGGCCGTCAGAAGCCGCGCCTTTTTCTCCATTTTCACCAGTCGCCGTTCCTGCATCCGCTGCTCCGTCCTCCATACTGCCTGTGGCGGTATCTGCGATTCCCGTAGGGGCTAAGTCCTGCTCGGCACCACCAAGGCCTGCGGCCCTGGCGATCATCTCTCTGGTCTTATCAAGCTCCTTGAGCAGCGAGGATGCTGCTTCTTTGCGGCCGTCGCCCTGTATGACAGTATCAAGAATGCCGCGCATCAGGGTGAGAATATCCGTGGGGTCGAGGGCACCGCTCAGGCCCAGCTTCTGTAATAGGTCGTCTTTATGTTCATCGGAGATGGTGAAAATGTTATCCCGGCCGATGATCAGGCCTTCCGGATTTTTCCCCTGTTGGGACAGGCTTTTCAAGTCTTTGTTTATGGAGGACTTGAGGCTGCTCAGGTTTTTCTTTTTCTGGCGAATCCCTGCCGGGTCATCAACCTCCCACAGTTGTCTGATGAGATCCTCGGCGGGGATAGAGTCGATCTCCTTCAGCCTTTCTTCGGTGGGGAAATAGGAGTGGATGAGGCTGATGAGACGACCCTTGAGGGTGGCAGGATTGGGCTGCAGATTGGCGATGGCTGCAGAAATGCCCTGATGTGTGATGAGTGCCATGATATGTCCCGCTGCCTGGAATGATTTGCTGAGCTGTTTGTTAACCTGAAGCTGCCGGAAGATACCCGCACGGCAGACCGATATTTCCTCGATTTTCTCCTTTCAGCATACAGAAGGGCAGGGGAAAAATCTATATTTTGCTTTTCTAACAGATAATCGCTACAATAAATTGCGTTCCCATTGTTATCATTACTTTTTCCGGAAGGAGTCACATGAAATGACATCTTTGGTTATAGTCGAGTCAGAGGCAAAGGCAAAGGCTCTCTCTGAACAGACCGGGGGCGCGCATGAAACACTGTTGCTGCGATCAGCCCCCATGAAGGTCAGCCATCATTCCAACGCCGCCAAATTATACACCGGAGAAACAGGATTTCAGTTTGTGCCGACGGAAGCGGAGAGAGAGTTTGCCAGTGACCTGCTGACCAATCTGTATAAGGACATTTATGTGGCGCTGGAGAGTGATCAGCAGGGAGAGTATTGGAGCTGGATGCTGAGCAAATTTGTTTTTGCCGCATCTAAGGGGGGAAAAGGCATCAGGCGGATCCATGTCTCAGGTTTTGGGGCGGAGGAGCTGGCGGAAGCATTCCGTCGGGTTGAGCCTGTTCAGGACAATGCGGCTGCGGCATTTTATATCCGCTCGCTTTTTAACAGCTGCCTGCTGCGCCATCTGCACCGATTGATCGGAACCGTGAACGGGCCGGGTGGGCTGCCTCTGAATTTTACCGCGCTCACCACCCTTTTTCTGCTGGAAGAAAGGGAAGCGGAAGCAGCTGCCTTTTCCGCTCCGGCGAAATGGCAGATTACAGCCCAGGTATCAACTCCGACCGGAGCTGTCAAGGTGAGGTTGCAGGAGGCCTATGGAATAACGGATGATGGTTTTTTCAGAGATCAGGGCGAGGTGAAAAAGGCCCTGGCCCTTTTTGCAGGTCGGCCCCTTACGGTTAAAGATGTGGCGGAGTCTGATTTTACTATCGAACCACCCATGCCCTACCGCCTCGCCGAGTTGCTGCATGACGGTTATGTCCATCTCGGCCTGGGGCCTGCAATGGTGTTGCAGGCCCTGCAGAAGTTCCATGCAGGACTCCCTATTGATGGCAGGCAGACCGGTCTTATTTCAGCGCCTTTTGCCGTGATCCCTATGTCTTATCAGGTCGTTTTGTTCCGTATCAGAAAAGAGGTGTCAACCATTTATGGCAGCGGGGAAATGATTGAGCGGCCGCCGAACGGCCATGTCATTCTTCCCCTGCTTCCCGGTCTTGCCGGTGATCATCTGCAGGATGTTTTGTCCCCCAACGAGCGGCAGCTGTATGATCTGATCCGGGGCCGTGCCCTGGCCAGTCAAATGCCCGAGGCTGTTGGCCGCAATCTGTTGATGGAATGTTCCGGGGGCGACTGCCTGTTTCAGGGGCGGAGTCCCTGGCTTACGGAAAAGGGATTTCTCAAGGCATTTACCAGAAGCTATGACCTTTATCTGTCGCCGGACTGTCCTCTGCGGGATTTACAGGCCGACCAGCAACTCGCAGTGGAGCAGGTTATCCCGGAACAGTCCGCCGGCGTCACGGCAGAATACTATACCTTTGATTCTCTTTGTGAGGATCTTGCCGAGTTTTCCCTGCCCCTGGAGTCAGTTTTGATCCTTATGCTGCAGGAGATGCTTGATAAGAAATACCTTGCCATTGATGCCCGAGGCGGCTTGCATATTGAGGGCAATGCCGGCAAGGTGATTGCCACCCTGAACCGGGCTTTCCCGGCCATGAAGGGCATCAACCTTTCAGCCTATTTTGAGCAGACCATAGGTGAGGTGGTCAGCGGTCGCAAATCCCTTGACTTTGCTCTGAAACAGTTTGATCAGAACTTCATCATGCATGGCGTGCCCCTGGTCAGGGTCCAGGTTCCCAGGGCAGTCCCGGTCCGGGAGAAAAAATCAAAGAACATCATTAAAAGCCCTGAGTTGGAGAGTCGCAAGCCAGGGCCGACAGCGGAATCGGCATCGCAGTTGTCGGTGGAGGTGGCGGATTTCCGTGTTATCGAGGAACCGGCCTTGGTGAAAAGTCTTGTCGAGGCGACGCAACCCCCCGCAGCAATCGATGAGGAAAAACTGCGAGCCGAAGCACCACAACAGGCTGAAGAGGTGATGGGGGAAATAACCAGGGACTCTGCCCAGCCCCGGGAAGAGGTTGCAGGGGAAGCCCGGCCACCAGAGGAGGAAAGCGCCACTCGGGTGGAGATGTCAGGTGAAGATGAGGTCGCGCCCCGGGAAACGGTTGAAACGGTTGAAACGGGTTCTGCGCCGGTTGCGGAAGATGCGGCAACAGATATGCCGGAGTTCCAGGAGGCTGAGCAGGAAACGGTTTTTGAGGAGCCTCTTCCAGAGCCTGAAGAGAGCGGTCAGCAGGCTGCCGAGCATATAGCCGCAGATGCGGCCATTGCTGAACAGCCACCGGCGGAGGGGCTGCAGGGGCGACCCTGTCCGGATTGCGGCAAACCCCTCATGTTGAAAAGTGATCGTTTCGGCCGATACTGGGTCTGTTCGGACTATCCTGCCTGCCGTCACGCAGAATCGTATGAGATCGGCCAGCAGAAAATGGATCTGCCCTGTCCGCTCTGTGGACAGGAATCCCTTACCGTCAAACGGACCCCCACCGGGAAAAAACTCTATGTCTGCCCCGGAGACGGGTGTGAATTTATGGCCTGGTCCCGACCCCATGCCGTAACCTGTCCGGGCTGCGGTTCTCCTTTTCTGGTGGAGAAAAAAACGGCAGCGGGCAGGACGGTTCTCCGATGTCCCCGGGCAGGCTGCAGTTATCAGCAGACCCTTGACGGTGCGCAGATGGAGCGTGAGGGCGCCAAAGCGTTGCCGCCTGCCAAGAAAAAGATTCTGGTGCGCCGCCCGGCAGGAAGCAGCGGCGGCACCGGCAGGAAAAAGGTGCTGGTGCGCAGGAAAAAAGGTTAGGGCCTGTTATTTTTGAACAGGTCCTTATTCAAGCGGTCAGCAGAAAGAGATTGCCCTTGATCCATTTGTTTTTTTCTTTGCGCAGATTGACTCTGTGGCGGCAATACACCTTGAAATCACAGTTGTCAGCCAGGGCATTGATGTAGCTTTCGGCCTGGGCGTAACGGCCGGATGTCTGCAGGCAGTAATTCTCCGCGCATATCTCGGTGGAAAAAAGAAATGAGGCATGGATTCTCGCCTTTTTCCTGATCAGACCGAAAATCGGTGTGAGGTCCGCGAGATAGATGAAAACATCGGCAGCGAGAAAGAAGTCGAATGTCTCAGCTGTTTTGTCTAAAAACGAGAGAATATCGTTTTCATCCAGTGTCGTATAAACTTCCTTTTCCAGGGCCTTGGCCAGCATTTTCCCCGACAGGTCGATTCCGGTAAAATGGGTCACACAGTCTCTGAAGGCAAGTCCTGATAATCCGGTTCCGCATCCCATATCCAGGCCGTTGTCAAAAAAGTTTTCACTGGGGAAATCATCCATCACCAGCCGTAATTGGGCGGGGATGGTGCATGCCAGTTTGGTCAGCATGGCGTCGTCAAAATGGTCGGAGAACTGGTCGAAAAGTTCCTTGGAGTAGGCAAGAGGACAGGTGACGGTCGTCTTCCCCTCAAGGGCCTCCAGCATATGTTGGGCTGATTCGCTGGCAGGATTGATTTCAATTACTTTGCGATAGCTGGCCAGGGCCTGGTCTTTGCGCCCCGTCTGCTGGAAAAGTCCGGCCAGATACTTGTGGGCGGAAAGATAATACGGGTCAAGTGCGATAACTTTTTCAAAGGAGCTGATAGCCTGCTCCGGTGCCGCCATCTCCTTGAGCAGGACACCGAGATTGTAATGTGTATCCGGGTCATCCGGAGTGAGGGACAGCACTTTTTCATAATACTCTTTTGCCTCTTCCAGATACCCCATTTCTTTCATGGTCAGGGCCAGGTTGAAAAAGATATCAGGATCTCCAGGATTGATTGTTGCTGCCTCCAGATAAGACAGGGCTGCCTGGGCAAAATTGCCTTGGGAGAAATGGCGAACACCCAGGTTGTAATGGTAGCCTGCCAGCTCGGGTGAGGGGGTGAGGACTTGCGGGAAACGGGTACGATCAGGCATTGCTTCCTCCTGTTGTCGGGAAAGCCAACCGAGCTTCAAATGAATGAAGAAAGTCTTCCGGAAAGATTTCCGGTAATGTGCGGCAGCAAGGTTATCGGCCCATGTGTCTCTGGCAACTCCAAGGCCTGTTGAGGTTGCTGTTCAATGGGCTCTGTTTTACTCCAAGCCCCCTTGTTGCAGCTCCCTGCTAATGCAGGGTATCCATATAGGCGGTAAGCTGGGCCGCCAGATCGCTGTTGTCAATCAGCAGTGAAACTTCATGGTTATAGGCCAGGGCGGAATGGGTCAGGTTGTGGCTGCCGATAAATGAATAGCGCCGGTCAATGACCACAATTTTGGCATGGGTGGTGGTATCCGGCGAGTCAAAGAAAACACCGATGTTGTTTTTGCGGAGTTTTCGGGCAACATTCTCGTTTTCCTTGTTGAGGGATTCATCATACCCGGAATTTTCCATGACAAGCCGGACATCGACTCCTTTTTTTCGGGCGGTAATAAGCTCATTGACGAGTAAGGCCGGTTTGTTGCCGGGCGAGGTGGTTGTCTTGAAAAGAAACATGGTCATGTCAATGGAATGTTCAGCGGTTTTGAGGTAATCAACCAGGGTGGGGAAGTATCTGTCATCCGTTAGGACAATGATATCGCCGGGACCGGTGGAGATTTTTTTGTGAAAGGTGACCGCGGTTGGGCTACTTTCCCGGGGAGAGGCGGTGTCAAGCGCCAGGTAGGGTTTGATCGCCTCAAGGGATTTTTCTCCGATATCGGCTACATCAACGAGTTGGTCCAGGCTGTGAAAGAGCCCGTGGCTCTGGCGATAGGCGACTATGGCCTGGGCGCGCTTTTCCCCGATATAGGGGAGTTCCTGCAGCTGCTGCACGGATGCGGTGTTGATGTTGATCCGGCCGGTCAGCGCTGAGGCTGTCTCCGGTCGGATGGCAAGCAGCAGAAAAAGAAACAGCAGGCCGCAGATTTTTCTGATAATGGTGTTTTTCATGTTGGGTTGAGAGCCTCTTTGCTTTTCGGATCTCTTTTTATCACCCTATACCCGGGACTCAAAACTCTCAACCCAAAAGGCAAAACTATTTTTTCGACCACCAGTCCACCCAAAGGCGGGAGATGACATTAAAGCTCCAGGCCGGCACCCGCAGTGCCCCTTTAATCCATGATTAAGGCGTCAGCCACCATTTCCCAGAGGTATTTCACCGGGATATCCATTTCGTGTTCTTTCAGGAGCTGCTTTATCTGGCCATGGCAGCTATGGCATGGAACCACAATCATCTCCGGATTGACGCGCTTGATCTGCTCAATTTTCCGGAGGCCGTAATGGAGCCGTTCCTCCCTGTAGGGAGTCAGCATGGTACCGCCACCACCGCCGCAGCAATAGCCGTTTGCCTTTGCCGGATACAGATCGACCCAATTTGAAACAAACTGATCCAGCACCCAACGCGGCTCTTCGAAATAACCGTGCCCAAAAACCTCCTCGGATTTCCGGCCGTAGTTGCATGGGTCATGATAGGCCAAGCGCTGCCCGAACATGGACGTATTCAGTTTGATCCTGCCGGACTTCAGGTAGTCCACCAGCAAATCAAACACGGTGAATGCCTGGTGCTTATCAAAAAAATCCGGGAACCATTTTCGCAACCCTGTCCGGGTCGCCATATATGCGTGTCCTCATTCTGGGTACATGAGATTGGTGATGCCAAGCTGATCCATGTTGTCGACAATCCGTCCCACTGAAAGCTTCATGGCCTCGTCATCGCCGGAAAAGAGGCCCCAGTTGACGCCTTCCCAATTTTGCTTGGGGACGGTCCAGTCTTCCTTGGCTGCATAGAAGATTTTCCACCAGTGGACCAGGTCTTCGTTCTGGGTATTGACCAGCTTGTTGTGCAGGGTGTGAAGAATATTGGCCCCTTTTTTATCAATAGGCACCTTAAAATCGGCAAAACCGGGCATGGCGGCAAGCTCTTCACCGACATCTTCAATAATAAAGACAAAATCTTCTTCCGGCAGGCCGATGTTATTGCCGGTCTCCAGGCAAAGCTCAATGCCTTTATGGATCATACCCGGAACCTTGTCGCGGTCAACCATACCCCGTATGGTGCGGATGGTGCTGATAATATTAATTCCCATGGGGCAGGCATGTTCACATTTGCCGCACATGGTGCACAGCCACGGCAGTTTGGATTCGATCAATTCCTCATCCCTGCCCATGAGCACCATGCGGATGATTTTGCGGGGATCAAATCCATCAACGCCGGTTAAGGGACATCCTGCGGAACAGGTGCCGCATGCCATGCACATATCCATCAAATGCGTACTATCCCGCAAGGGCGCCTGTTGTTTGATTAAAGACGGTTTCCGTTTGGTTAGGGTTTCCATCATTTACCTAATTGTTATAGTTTTGTCATCCGAGCGCGGCCTCGATCTCATCCATCACGCCGTACTCTTCAAAATCACCGATCAGCGTGGCGCCGTTCGGGCACTCGGCAGCGCATACCCCGCACCCCTGGCAGGCTACCGGATCAACCATGATCCTGCCCAGATCCGGATCAACGTACCTGGCGTCAAAAGGACATACCGCAATGCATCGTTCACACAGGGAACAGATGGCGTGCCGCACATAGGCCGAATGCTGGGAGGCGGGGATAGTGTCTCTGGCAAGAATCCGCAGGGCGCGCAACCCAGCTGCTTTGCCTTCCTGGACCGCCTCGTCCGCCCTCACCGGGCCCCTGGCCAGGCCGCAGACAAAAATGCCTTCCCTGCCGGTATCCACCGGCCGCCATTTGCTGTCAGCCTCCTGGATAAAGCCGTCCTGGGTCGTTTCCACATGAAAAGTCGATGCAACCAGATCAACCGGGTTCGGGATCAGGCCTGAAGCCAGCGCCACCCTGTCTGCCTCAATGCAAACCGGCTCATTAAGCACCGGGTCATAGCCTTCAACCAGAACACGGCCTGATTCGATTTTAATTGCCGGTTTTTCCTGTTTTTCAAACGGGATAAAAATAATGCCCTTGGCCCGGGCCTGGGTATAAAATTTTTCCGATTCGCCATAGGTCATCATGTCCCGGTAAAAAACATAGATATCGCAATTCGGATTGAGTTCTTTCAGCTTCATCGCTGTTTTTAATGATTTTAAACAGCATATCCGGCTGCAATAATTGCGCGGTTCTTCTCTGGAACCGATGCACTGCATGAAAACCACGGTATTGATATTTGCTGCATCAATGCCCGGCTGGTTCAACTCCGCTTCCAAATCATAAAGCGAAATAATCTTGTTGTCGGCCAGAGTATCGGCCGGGAGATCTGCCTTACCGCCGCCGGTGGCGATCACGGCTGCCCCATGCAGAACCGTCGTTTCCGCGCCGTTTGCGTGACGGAGCCTCGCCACGAACTGACCGGCAACACCTGCGTTGTTGATGACTTCGGTATCCGTATGCATGGTAATCAGCGGATGGTCTTTGGCTTCATCCATGAGCTGTCCGATCATCTCCCGGATTTGCGCATCATGGATATTTGCAAAATTTCCGCCGATGGTTTCCTTTTTTTCAACCAGAACGACCTTAATGTTTTGCGCAGCAAGGGCAAGGGCTGCACTCAGGCCTGCCGGACCACTGCCGATGACTAAAGCTGTTTTTTGGATGGGCCGGACATCCGCTGGGGTTATTTTTTTTCTGAAAAGGCGGTTTGCCCGCATCTCCAGTTGATTCATAATCTCGCCCAGCAGGTCATGGGAAGCCGCATTTTCCGTCAGACCGCGAAGATTTACCACATCCATAAATTCCTTCGGGATGCCGGTTACCGCAGCAAGCTGCTTGAGCTTAGGCCGAAACACCTGGGCGTTGCAGGCGGCAAAAAGCACCCGGTTGGCAGGCCCATTGAGCAAGATTTCTTTGACCTGATCAAGGCCCTCCGCATCACAAACGCTTTTTGCCTGCATGATATCTATTCTGCCGGGGATTTTTTTGAGTTCCGCGGCAAGCTGGTTTTCTTCAATGACCTTGTCAAGCGACCCATTGCAGGAGCACAGAACCACCTGCAGATGGGGAGACCCTGCCACCTTATCGGAGAGGGGAGCGGTAGCCTGTTTTTCAGGTTTGATCCCGGCAGAGGAGAGCATCCGCGCCAGGCGTTCCGAAACACCACTGGCGCTCACCACGGAACTGCCAATATCCATCCATTCTGAAACGGCGTCTGTGGCAATAATACCGGGATGTGCGGCAAAATCAGGAAGTTTTCGCAGAGGATCCTTGCCGGTTGCCAAAACCGCCATGTCAAAAACCGCGTTAACGGGCTTACCGCTGTGATCCACATAGCTGATTTTGAGATTGCCCTCTTCTTCATTCGGTTCGATGCTGTGAATCCGGCACCGTACAAAGGCCACATTGTTTTCTTTTTCCGCCTGATCCCGGTAACGCTGATAATCCCTGCCAAAGGTACGCATATCCATATAAAAAATCGTGGTTTGCGTATCGCTTCCCAGTCTTTCTTTAGCAAACAGGGCCTGTTTGATGGAAATCATGCAGCAGGCGCTGGAGCAGTAATCCGCGCCGATCATCGGATTGCGCGACCCGACGCACTGGATCCAGGCGATTTTCTTGGGCGGGTGCTGGTCTGATGGACGAATCAGGCTGCCCTGATACGGGCCGCTGCTGCTTAAGATCCTTTCAAACGCGCTGCTGGTGACTACATTGGGGAAGTGCCCCATGCCATAGATGTCCATATCCTGCGGATTGAACAGGCCGGTGCCGGAGGCTAAAACAACTCCGCCGATGTTTTCAAACGTCAATGTCTCAGGCGTTCTCTCCAGATCAATGGCAGCAGTGGGGCAGACCTTGACACATTCACCACAGCGGGTGCAGGCCTGCAGATCAATGACCCGCTGATTGGGCATCTGGTAGGGAACCGCAAGATAAATCGCCTTTCGTTTTCCCAGCTCCGCATTGAAGGTATCCGGCACCTCCACCGGGCAGACCTTTTCACACTCCTGGCAGCCGATGCAGCGGTCGGCATCAACCCCGGTGGCTTGCTTTACCGCCGTAACGGTCATGTTGCCGGGATTTCCCTCAACCGCTATCACCTCAGTAGACAGGAGCACCTCGATGTTTTCATGGGACAAGCCCTTGCGCAGACAAAACTCCTCGCTGTTATCCCGGTCAAACATGGGCAGCATCCGGCATATGCCGCAATGGTTATTGGGAAACTGACGGTCAAGGCGGGTGAGAATGCCGCCCATGGCAGGAGCCCGGTCAAGCAGACAGACCTTGTAACCCAGCTCGGCAAGATCCAGGGCGCTGCGAATCCCGCTGATTCCCGCGCCGATCACAAGTATGTTGGCTGGCTGATTCATTTTGGTTCGCCGCTTTTCTGCTTTTCTTCAAACATCAGATAGGGGATCGGTTCCTGGACATCGCGGCCCGGCACGTAGTCGTACCTGGCCTGAACCTGGGCCGCTACCGTAGTAAAAATATCGGCAACCGGAATGTTGCTTGGACACACGCTGCTGCACTGACCGCAACCCACACAGGCATGGGCAATGTGGCTGAGTCGGGTAAGGTGAAACATGCTGGTGTCAGTCGGGAGTTTGACGGACCCACGTTTTTGCGCCCGGCGCAGCAGGGTTTCCGGCCTGGCAGAAAACACATCGGTCAAAAACACGCATTCCTTGCAGTAGCAGACCGGGCACGCCTGCCGGCAGTTGTAGCAGTTCAGGCAGGTGCCGATCATTTCCTCGAATTTTTCAATGGAGTTGATTTTTTCACTTGTTTCCGCAAAGACTTCCTTTTTGAATGCGGCTCGCTTTTCAAGGAGTTGTTTGGTTACAGTTTCCCTTTCCGCTGGTTTTTCCGCAGGTGAGAGGCCGAGTTCCTTGAGCAGCGCTTCACCGGTTTCGCTTCCGGAGGCAAACAGGACCGAATTTTCAGCCATGCCGAGGGTGCTCATGACGATATCCGCGTGGGCAGGTTCAAACTGCTCGCACATCTTGCAGGTTCGCGTAATGTCATCCTGCAGCGAGGTGTTTTTAAGAAATTCCGCTGTCACATCCCCCTGCGCGGCTGCATGACGTAAAAACACCTCGTTTTCCATGCGGCCGAGACACTCAATGCCGATCAGGACGACATTTTCCAATGTGCATTGATTCAGTTTAACCAGTTCAATAAGCGCGCGAATTTCGCAGGGCCGCAGCACCAGCGCCAGCCGCTTGCCGGTTGCCTGGCGGCTGACGGTTGCAGCCTGCCGGGCAGCGTTAAACGGTGCGGCAGGGGCCAGCGGATCAATGCCGTCCATCGCCTCGGCATTGGCAAACAGGGTCGGCATGGGCAATGCCGAATAAGGTGATTTTGCCGCAACCAGCACAGCGTCAACCAGATCCTGGGAAATCAGTTTTGTAAGCGCTGCCTTTACCGCCTCGGTCACGCTTGTATCTTTTACCATTGCATACACGGACATAACCACCTCGCTTAAAGAACCATGATCCCTTGTGCCGGGCTCGGACCCATGTCTTGGATCGTCTGGATAAAGTCAGTCATATTATGCTGAAATTCAGGACCTTCGCTCGCGCCGATCCATCTGAGCCGCAAGCGGTTTTCATCAAATCCGAATTGTTTGATGATGGCCTCCATCCCAGCCATGCGTTTTTTGAACTTCAGATTGCCATTGATATAATGGCAGTCTCCAGGATGGCAGCCGCCGATAAACACCCCGTCCGCGCCATCCAAAAAGGCTTTCAGGATATACTTGGGATCAATCATGCCCGTGCACATCATCCGGATCATCCGGATATTGGCAGGATAACTGAGCCGTGAGGTTCCGGCAAGGTCAGCCGCGGTATAGGTGCACCAGTTACATACCAGTGCGATAATTTTGGGTTGAAAGTCAGACATGGATTTCACCATCAAAAAAGTTACAATAATATTGATTCAATTTCGCCCATCACCTGCTGGTCGGTAAAATGTTTTACCCCGGCGGCGCTGCTGGGGCAGGCAGCAGCGCAACTGCCGCAGCCCATGCACAGGGCCTCATTGACCACGGCCACTTTTCGGGCTTCGTCAAAGCGGATCGCCGAATAGGAGCAGGATTCGATACAGCTCTTGCAGCCCGAGCACAGGTCCGGATCAATACGGGATATTTCGGCCTGGGTGGTGACAATGCCCTTGGCAAGCAGGGCAATGGCTTCGCCTGCCGCGCCCATGGACTGGGCCACGGTATCCGGAATATCCTTGGGACCCTGGCAGCAGCCGGCAAGGAAAATCCCGGAGATGGGTGTGGCAACCGGAGCCAGTTTGGCATGGAGCTCGTTGAACCACCCGTCTCCGTCCCTGGAAACACCCAGAAGCCTGCCGATATCCTCGGAGCCCCGGGCTGGTTCAAGGCCCACGCTTAAAACCACCATATCCACGGGCACGCGGACTGTCCGCCGGGTCAGGGTGCTTTCCGCGATCACGGTGAGCCGTCCCTCGTCCGTGGCGTCATCGACGATGTCCGTAATTTCAGCCACGCGTCCCCGGATAAAGCGTACCCCTTCTTCCTGGACCCGGTTGTAGAACTCCTCGTAGAGTTTTCCCGGAGATCGTATATCAATATAGAATTCCCAGACCTCGGCCCCGGTTTTCTCCCTGAGCAGGTGGGCGAATTTCATGGAGTACATGCAGCAAACCCGGGAACAGTATTTCTTGTGGCGGGTGTCGCGGGAACCCACACAATGGACAATGGCCACCCGTTCCGGCACCTTGCCGTTTTTCATCACCACCTTGCCCGACGTGGGGCCGGTGGCGTTGTTCAGACGTTCGAATTCCAGGCTGGTGTAAACTTCGGGAAAACGGCCATAGCCGTATTGTTCCATGCCCGAGGGGTTCACCGCCTGAAAACCCGTGGCGGTAATGATGGCTCCCACTGTAAGCGTCACAAATTCAGGTTTCTGTTCAAAATCGATGGCTTTTGTTTCACAGAATTTAACGCAGACTCCGCACTTCTTATTTTGGCCAAGTACGCGGCAATGGTCGGCATCTATCACCGGCACATTGGGCACGGCCTGGGGAAAAGGGGTGTAAATCGCCGTGCGGAAGCTCAATCCTTCGTTAAACTCGCTGACAACTTTTTTGGTGGGGCATTTTTGCATGCAGGTGCCGCAGCCCGTGCATTTTTTTTCATCCACATAGCGCGGGTTCTTTTTGATGGTGACTTCGAAATTGCCGATAAAACCTTCCACTTTATGCACTTCGCTCCAGGTGTACAGGGTGATGCCGGGGTGCTGCAGCACATCCACCATTTTCGGCGTCATGATGCAGGCCGCGCAATCCAGAGTGGGAAAGGTTTTGTCGAATTTGGCCATATGCCCGCCAATGGAGGGTTCCCGCTCCACCAGATAGACCTCGTATCCCGCATTGGCACTGGTCAGGGCGGCCTGCATACCGGCAATCCCGCCGCCGATCACCAGCACGGACTTGGTGACCGAGACCTCACGGGTTTCGAGGGGCTGATGAAAGAAGACCCGCCCCACCGCGGCTGCCACGAGGGATTTGGCTTTTTCCGTGGCTTCCTGGGAATCTTTGGTCACCCAGGAGACCTGCTCCCGGATATTGGCCATCTGGAAATAATAGGGGTTCAATCCTGCGGTTTTTACCGCATTCCTGAAGGTTTTTTCATGCATGCGCGGAGAACAGGAGGCCACCACCACCCGGTTCAGACCAAGTTCCTTGATATCATTGATAATCATGTCCTGGCCCGGATTGGAGCACATGAATTTGTAGTCACGGGCGACAGTGACATGATCCAGCGTTTGGATAGAGCGCGCCACCTCTTCCACATCGACCTTGGGGGCGATGTTCATGCCGCAATGGCAGATATAGACGCCGATTCTGGGTTTGTTTTGCGTGGTCATGGCCGGGTCAACACCTTATCTGCTGAAACAAGAAGTTTGTTTAAGCCCAGCTCAGCCGGAGCAAGGCCAAGGGCCAAGCCGGCAAGCTGGGTAAAATAGGTCACCGGAAGCCTGGGCCCGTTGTCTTGGATCTGGGCCTGGTCCAGGTTGAACTGGCATAGGGGGCAGATGGTGGCAATCACCTCGGCGCCCTTGTTTGCGATCTCCCGGATGATCCTCTGGCTTAACCCCTGGCATTCGTTTTTGTAAATCACCGCATGGGAAGCACCGCAACACTGGGTCCTGGCCGAATGCTCCTTGACCGAAAAGCCGATGCGGTCAAGAAAGTGTTCCAGGATTTCCGGGTAATCCCCTTTGTCCAGGTCCTGATCGGGCCGGGTGAGCTGGCAGCCGTAATAGGCCCCCACGGAAAGGGTTTTATATCTATCGGACGTACTGTCCGGCATGGCTTCCATCAAGACTTCAAGCAGGTGGCGGATTTTAGGAATCCGGTCCAGCTTGAGGCCAAGATTTTGTAAAACCTCCTGGGTTTTCTGGAAAAGTTCCTGATCCTCGGTGAGAAGCCTGGCTGCTTTCCGTAATGTGGCATAGCAAGCATTGCACCCGGTAACCAGGTCCTCAAATCCCATGGTCTGCACCAGGGCAAAATGCCGGGCGGCAAGGGCCGTGGCCCTGAGTTTATTTTCTCCGAACATGACGGTCGCGCCGCAACAGTTCCAGTCAGGGATCTCATTTAGTTCGATGTTCAGTTTCCTGCACACCGCCTCTGTGGATTCCTTGTATCCGGCTGAGGTGGCAAAGGAACAGCCTGGATAAAAACAGATCTTCATGGCTTGTCCTTCGAAGTTTCAGTGAGTTCAAACAACCGGGCGATGGATTTGGGGTCAGCCACTTTTTGCGCCTTAAGCTCAAGGCGGCCCCGCATTTGCATTTTTATAGCAAGGGGGATGTTTTTCAGGGCATCCATCGGATGCTTCATCCCGTAACGGGCCATCACCAGGGATTCGGTGACCTTGCCCGTATCTTTAATATTGCGGGAAAAGGCCTGGTACATATCGGGCATTTTAAGGTTTTGGGGAGCGGTTCCCTGTTTTGTGATGACTTCCTTGAGGGCGTACATCAGGTCCGTGACCGGGATTTCTCGGGGGCAACGGACCATGCAGGCATAACAGGACACACAGAACCAGGGGGTGTTTGAATGAAGGACCTCCTCATAGGCACCTTCCCGGATCAGGGCGAACAGTTCCCTGGGCGCGTGGTCCATCAGATCCGCCAAAGGGCAGGACCCGCTGCATGTCCCGCACTGGATGCATTGGTTGATGCTCTCCAGGTGGGCAATGGTGGAAAAGGGGTTTGTATCGTTCTGCGACATTACCTTATGCCTTTTTTAGGTAATCATCTACAATGGAATCTAGCCGTTCCCTGATAAAATTAGCTACATCCCAGGCCTTTTCTTCGGACATGACTGGCACGCTTTGAGCCAGTTCCTCGATTTTTTCTTCCTCCACTCCCAGGGTTTTGCTGACATAAAAGCCCTCCACTTCGCCGCCTTCAAGGATCAGGCCGCATCCGCCCGCAGCACCCACAAAGGTATCATGCACATAGATGGGCACGACGATTTTGAGAAGTCCGGCGTCGCAGGAGTCCACCACGGGTTTACGACTGCGTTGCGCTTCACCGGCAATGTTTTGATGGGCTGTGGAGCAGATAAAGGTCTGGCCTTTGGGAATGGCTTTGATTTCAGGACAGAGGCTGTTGGGCCAGGTGGTTGTTCGGGTGATGCTGACCCCTTGGGTATCATAAACCGTGGGGTTCAAGCCGGATTTTTTATGAATGTCCTTTTCAAGTTCAATCCATTGTTCAACAGAAAGGATATCGGTCAGTTTCATGGGGGCTCCTCTTGTCGTTACATCACATCCGGTCAGGCCGGATTTATGTATTCAGAAGAATTCATTCAGCAACCATATAAAAGAATTGAAAAAAATAACATGTAAACAGGTCTGATTCAAGGAGCAATTTAAAAGGCTGGATATTGCAATTAACTGAAAAAGGCGGCAAGCCACCTCCCCTTTCGCCCTGATATTGCGGCGCACCCCACAACGGGCTCAAAAAAAGGCCCAAATGTCTGCGGCGCGGATGAAACCCGGAAGGAGGGAATGGCACGCCGCAATTTTAAATTTTAGGAAATACTTAAATTCCTACTTGACAAGAATGACGACTGGTCGTATATATGAACATATGCACATAACTATACCACGTTATTTTTTAGATAAAAGGAAAAAAGAGGTCGATTATGAAAAAAGATCAGGTATTTGCCGCCCAGACGGAAAAAAGCGCCGCAGATTTTGCCAAATCGCTGGGGAAGGTTTTGCAAAAGAACGGCTTCATCATTAGTAATGAGTCCACCATGGATATGGCCCGCGCGTTTCAGGCCCACGGCGCCGGGGTTGCGCCTGGTTTTGATCTGCACATGATCCAGATCTGCAAGCCGGACAAGGCGGCAAAAAGTCTGGGAGCCAACCCTGAACGTGCTATCCTCATGCCGAAATTCGTCATGGTTTTCACGAGGGACGGTAAGACCCAGATCCGTTTTCTCAGCTACAGCGAAGAGGATATCCGAGGTGTGGTTGAAGATGACGTCTTTCCTGGTTCCCTTGCGGAAACGTACACAAAGATCAGAGCAATGATTGAAGAGGCGAGATGATTTTGCATTGCGGATTTCAGGTTATGGATGTAAGGGAAACATCGGCAATCGGCAGTCTGCCAGCGCAAGGATACTGATATGTGGAAATTTCTGATCAAAATCAATAAAAATCTGGTCACTGCCATTCCGATAATGATGATTGCCGGATTTTTCTTTGGCATAAGCATGGATCAGTCCCTGCTCAAGCAGCTTAAGTCGCTGATTGTACCTTTTACCTTTCTGATGGTCTATCCCATGATGGTGACGCTGAACATCAAGCATCTGCAGGAGGGAATCAAGAATGTCAAGCTGCAGCTGCTGACGCAGCTCATTAATTTCTGTTTCATTCCCTTTCTGGCGTACGGACTGGGCCGCTACTTTTTCGCGGATCAGCCCTATATGGCTCTGGGCTTGCTGCTTGCCTCCCTGCTGCCCACCAGCGGCATGACCATCTCCTGGACAGGTTTTGCCAGGGGCAATCTGGGGGCGGCCATCAATATGACCGTCATCGGGCTCACCCTCGGTTCCCTGGCCACCCCGTTTTATGTTCAGTTCCTCATGGGTACCAAGGTTGACGTGGATATTTATCTGGTTGTCAAACAGATTGTCGTCATTGTTTTTATTCCCATGCTCCTCGGCTATGTCACCAGGCAATTCCTGCTGAAAAAATACGGCATGCCGAAGTTCAAAAAGGACATTGTTCCTGTTTTTCCTGCCCTGTCCACCATCGGCGTGCTGGGAATCGTTTTTGTGGCCATTGCCATCAATGCCTTTGGCGCCCAGGGGGCCAATGCCGCCCTGGTGATCGCCATTTCGTATATCATCCAGGTACAGTCTGCTGCCTGGTATGTTAAATTTACCGATACTATTTTTGGACCGCCTCCTGAGGAGGCATCAGCGTAATCAACAAGGAGAGTACTATGAAAAATTTAAAACTCGCCATACCGACCAACAATCCCGGTGGTATGGCTGCTACACGTTCCGATCATTTTGGTCATTGTGACCAGTTTACCGTCATTGATCTGCAAGACGGCAAGATTGCCGGAGTAGATACCTTCGCCAATGTGGAACACGGCGCCGGCGGCTGTATGGTGCCGGTAAAACTGCTTAAAGAGCGCAATGTGGATGCCCTGGTAGTCGGCGGCATGGGTATGCGTCCCCTGCAGGGTTTCAGCGAGGTGGGCATCGATGTTTATTTCGCCGCGCGCGAGGAATATCAGGATGTCCTGACTGTCGTCGAAGGGTTTCTGCAGGATAAACTGCCGGTTATGCAGCCCCAGCAGACCTGTCAGGGCGGAGGGGACTGCCATCATTGATGGATTTGTAAAAAACTGAAAATTGATGGCTTCGTAAAAAGTCCTGGCAACGAATTTTCGTGACGATAAATAAGGAACTAATCATGCACTGTACGGCTGTCGAAGGGGTTTTTGCGAGACAGTCAAAATTAACCACAGAGAGCACAGTGCCCACAGAGCTGACTGTAATAAAGAATATTTCTCTGTGATCTCTGTGCGCTCAGCGGTAAAAAAAAGAATTTCGCGGGAACACCAAGAATTCAGCATTCAGAAATCGGAATAATTTATTTTGAGCGCCTTGCTTTTTCATTCAGCATGAACAATTTCGACTGAATGGTGAATTCTGGTTTCTCAGGGGATAAAGTAGTCATACAAAGTGGGTAAATTTTTTTATTTCATTATGTTCGGTTAATCAGTAAATTGTGTTTTCATTATCTTCCTCCGTTTCCTCCTCCTGCCTCAGGTCGGAGACCCTGGTCAGGTGCTGCTGGACTTCAGGCGAATCATCCTGAAATACCAAGGCGGCGCCGGTCACCAGGGCCTCCGTCACCTTCTGTCTGGCCCTGGTGAGTATCCGCTGAATGGTGCCTCGGGAAATTCCCATTTTCTGGCCGGCCTGTTCCTGGGTCAATCCCTCCATATCGCAGAGTTTCAATGTCTCCAGTTCATCGCGCAGCAGATCAATCTTGCGCAGTTTGGACATGGGTATACGGGCCGGCTTGAAAGATCGCCCGCATAATCTGCCTTCGCATAAACGTTTTTTCTTTGGGCGTGACACGTTGTAATTACATTAAAAAAGAGAGTTGAGAATAGTGGCGAACCATTTGTTTCATAAAAGCATGATACGGAGGAAATTTCTCTAAAAAAAACATATTAATGCTTAATAATCGACCTGACAAAAAAATCATAATTAAAGATAAAGATTTTTTGTTGACAAAAACATGCGAGATGGATAAGTTCGTCAAAACTGAATTAGTATTCAGTAATGTGTTTGTTCATTCTGCAGCAGAAAAGTGGAGCGTAAAGAGGCGCGTCATAAACTGATTAGCTGGGGTGAGCAGGTTAGGCTTACATATTAACAGATCCTTGAGGAGGAAACGAGAAAATGCCAAAGCATGATACGCCCTTATTGGACGAACTCGAGAAAGGACCATGGCCAAGCTTTGTAACAGATCTGAAGCGTCAGGCCGCAACAAAACCGGAATGCTTCGACATTCTGGGCCAGCTGGAGCTGTCATACAAAGACAGGATCACCCACTGGAAACATGGTGGTATCGTTGGTGTATTCGGATACGGCGGTGGTATCGTCGGCCGTTATTCCGATGTGCCCAAGGAATTCCCGGGCGTTGCACACTTTCATACCGTCCGTGTCAATCAGCCGTCAGGCTTGTATTACAGCACCGAGAATCTGCGGGCCATCTGTAATCTGTGGCAGAAATATGGTTCCGGTATGACCAACATGCACGGTTCAACCGGTGACATGGTACTGCTCGGTACCACCACCCCGAATCTGGAGCCCCTGTTCTATGATCTGACCCATGATCTGGGCCAGGATCTCGGTGGTTCAGGTTCCAACCTGCGCACCCCTTCCTGCTGTCTTGGCAAGTCCCGTTGCGAGTGGGCATGTTTTGACACCCAGGCTCTCTGCCATTTCCTGACCAATAAATATCAGGACGAGCTCCATCGCCCGGCGTTCCCCTACAAATTCAAATTCAAGATGTCCGGCTGCCCCAATGACTGCGTAGCCGCCATCGCCCGCTCCGACTTTGCTGTTATCGGTACCTGGAAAGATGATATCCGCATTGATCAGGCTGCAGTAAAGGCCTACATCAAAGGCGAATATCCCTCCAATGGCGGCGCCCATGCCGGCCGCGACTGGGGTAAATTCGACATCCAGAAAGAGGTTGTCGCCCTGTGCCCCACCGGCTGTATGTGGATGGAAGGCGATACACTGAAAATCGACAATACAGAGTGTACACGCTGCATGCATTGCATCAACGTCATGCCTCGCGCACTCCGTCCCGGCAAAGAGCAAGGTGCCACCATCTGCGTCGGCGCCAAAGCTCCGATCCTCGATGGCGCCCAGTTCGCCACCATGATCATTCCTTTCGCCGAAGTTGATGCTGATAGTGAATTTGAAGCGGTTGTTGAGCAGATCGAGAAGATCTGGGATTGGTGGATGGAAGTCGGCAAGAACCGTGAGCGTGTCGGTGAGACCATTCAGCGTGTCGGTCTGCCTACCTTCCTCAAGGTTATGGAAGTTGAGCCCATTCCGCAGCATGTAAGAGAGCCCCGCTCAAACCCCTATGTCTTCTGGGAATCCGATGAGGTTGAAGGTGGCTTTGAACGTGATATTAGAGAGTTCCGTAAACGTCACGCACAGTGATTACTGCTGCTCAGAAATAATTCTTAAGCACTATGCTTACTGAAATATAAGGAGGAATAAAGATGGGTTACAATCCAGATAAACCGATGGAAGATAGAATCACCGATCTTGGTCCGCGACTTTATGCGGATTTTTTACCGCCGGTGGTCAAAAAGAATTTCGGGCAATGGCTCTACCATGAGATCACCCAGCCCGGTGTTCTGATGCATAAGGCTGAGTCCGGCGATGAGTGCTGGACAGTACGCGTCGGCGCAGCACGACTGATCAGTATTGATCATATTCGTGAGATCTGCGATATCGCTGACAAGCATTGTGAAGGTTTTGTCCGCTGGACCACCAGGAACAATGTTGAGTTCATGGTTGATTCTAAAGCCAAAGTACAACCCCTGATCGACGACCTGAAGAGCCGCGGCAATAAGTTCCCGATCGGTGCTACCGGCGCCAGTATGTCCGCCATTGTTCATACCCAGGGTTGGGTTCACTGCCACACCCCGGCCACGGATGCTTCCGGTGTTGTTAAAGCTGTTATGGATGAGCTGTTTGACTACTTCACCAGCATGACTCTGCCTGCCCAGGTACGTGTTGCTCTGGCCTGCTGTCTGAACATGTGTGGTGCCGTACATGCCTCCGACATCGCTATCCTCGGTGTTCACCGCAAACCGCCGATGATCGACCATGATGCGATTTCCGGTCTGTGCGAAATTCCGCTGGCTATTTCCGCATGTCCCCTTGGTGCGGTTTCCCCGCTGAAGACTACCAACAGCGCCGGTGAAGAAGTTAAGTCTGTTAAGGTTAAAAATGAACGCTGTATGTTCTGCGGTAACTGTTATACCATGTGTCCGGCTATGCCGCTGTCGGATCCGGAAGGTGACGGTATCGCCATTCTGGTTGGTGGTAAGGTTTCCAACTCCCGGGCATATCCTAAATTCTCCAAGCTGGTTATTCCTTTCCTGCCCAACACTCCGCCGCGCTGGCCTGAGACTGTTGCAGCAGTTAAGAACATTATCGATACCTACGCTAAAGACGCCCGCAAGTATGAGCGGGTCGGCGAGTGGGCAGAGAGAATCGGCTGGGAAAAATTCTTTGAAAAAACAGGTATTCCTTTTACTATCAAATCTGTTGATGATTATCGTCTGGCTTATGATACCTGGAGAACAACAACTCAGTTCAAGTTCACCAGCCACATTAAGTAATTGACTGCCTTTCAGCGGTTGAGGTATTATACGGGCAGCAGGGCTTAACGGCTTTGCTGCCCGATGACTGTTGATATTGAAACTTATACCTGGACCACATACGACAAAAGGAGTAAGTGATATGGCGTTAAGTAATGATGAATTAAAGGCAGCGATGATTGCGAAGGCTACGAAAGCTCCTAAACCACAGCTGTATATTAAAGATTTCTATGAGTGCGATCCTGATGCTAAACCGCGTGCCATCAAAAACATTGCCAACGATCTGGTAAAAGAAGGCAAG
>JAHIVT010000121.1 GCA_018816555.1 Pseudomonadota bacterium | reverse complement strand
AAAAGCTAACAATACAGGAAGAACTTTATGGTCGCCTTGCAATATATTCCATGTAAATTCAATGTGTTACATTGTAAGATAACCAGACTCACCACCTGGTTGTCTTAATCTGTAAAAGCGTTCGCGAAAATCGGTGTTAAAGCTAAACCATTTTTTTACACATTCAACTTTGATGAACCCGTAAAAAGTCTTTTTTTCACCACGGAGCACACAGAGATCACAGAGAAATATTTTTTATTACAGACAGTTAGCTCTGTGGGCTTTGTGTTCTCTGTGGTGAATTTTCAGATGTTACAAGTCCATCAACTTTGGAGTAAATAGTTGCGGAAGAACATTTAACATTGTGGGGTTACCATGAAGAAAAAATATATAGTCTATCCACTTGTAGGCCTTTTGCTGTCCTATTTTGCCGTCCCTGCCATGGCCATACCAACCACTATCAACTATCAGGGAAAATTGCTTGAAAACGGTCAGCCTGTTTCTGCCGACGAAACATCTCCCCTTCCCATGACCTTCAGGCTGTATGACACTTCTTCTCCCGGTGCAGGAAATCTTGTTTATGAGGAATTGCAGGATGTCACTGTTCTTGAAGGTATTTACTCCATTGAGCTTGGAGCTGAAGGGGCGTCAACCGGAAACGGACAGTACCAGTTTCTTGATGCTGCGGTCAGCAGCGAACCGGAGTTATGGCTGGAGGTGGAAATAAACGGTGAAATTCTCCTTCCCCGTCAGAAATTCACCAGTGTTCCTTTTGCCATAAAGGCCGGTGAGGCAGCCGTGGCATCAACGGTGCTGAGTAATTCCATCAGCACAACTGAAATTGCTGATTATTCCATCAGTCCGGAAAAACTGGCTGATAATGCAGTAACGACATCAAAGGTAGCCGATGGGTCCATCACCGCTGAAAAATTTGCTGATTTTTGCCTGGAAGGCGATATCCTCGTTAAAACAGCAAGCGGCTGGTCCTGCGGCAAGCCTGTGGTGCAGATCTGCCACCAGGGTGACTTTCTGCACTGTTACACCGGCGACCCTGCCACATTAGATGTAGCTGCATGCACTTCAGGATTCAGATTCTGCGACGAATCCGGCACCGAATATGGAGCCTGCGTCAACCAGCATACTCCTGAGCAGGAAGTATGTGATCAACTTGATAACGACTGCAACGGCATTATTGATGACAATGTGCCGGACTCTCCTTTGTGGTATGCGGACACAGACAATGACGGTCATGGGGATCCTGCTGTAAGCCTGCAAAACTGTAATGCCGTTGCCGGCTATGTTGATAATTCCGATGACTGTAATGACGGCTCCTGGGCAATAAATCCCGATCTGGGCGAGCGATGCGACGGCAAGGACTCAAACTGTGACGGGCTTGTGGATAATAATTGTGTCACCTCATTGTGTACGGAGACGGACATCAACAATGTTATGGCGTGTGCCGCTCTGTGCGACCTGGATGAGGCAATATGTATTGGTGGCTGCATATTACAGCAAACTCAAGATGAGTGCCAAGCGGCTGGTATAACTCTTGGCCAATGCCTGGTCAACAATGGTTGCGGAACACCGCTGAATCCTGATTTTGACTGTATTCGTTCCGACTGTCAGGTCGAGTGGGAAAATGTTTTCGGCAGCGTTCCACCTCAATGCGCCAGCGGAGATACCCGGGTGTGCGGCAGCAGCGAAGGTCTCTGTGAGCAGGGCATTGAAACCTGTGGCGAAAATGGCTTGTGGAGCGGCATTTGTGTCGGAGAGACAGCACCAGCTCCGGAAATATGTGACGGCCAGGATAACAACTGTGACGGAGTAATTGATAATCCGACGGAGCCGAGGTGGTGCGAAGATGCTGATGGAGATCTTTACACATCTGCATGTACTGAAGAATGCCAGCAGCCCGATCCGACCTGGATTCCTGTTGCCGATAGCCTTGGCGAAGATTGTGACGATTCGAATGATCAAGTACATGTGGGTGCAATTGAAATCTGTGACGGTTTGGACAATGACTGCAACGGCATTGTCGATGAAGGTTTCCCTGATAACGACCAGGACGGAGAAATGGACTGCGTTGACCCTGATGACGATAATGACGGATGGCTTGATGAAGAAGACTGCCGTCCTTTCGATCTTGCCATCAATCCTGATGCCGAAGAAAGATGTGACGGCCAGGACAATGACTGCTCCGGTTCGATTGACGACAATCTGCCCCTGATAACAAGCAGTCTCCCGGGTGTCTGTTCAGGTGCCTTGAAAATTTGTGAAGGTGTAAACGGCTGGGTGGATGATTTTGCATCAATTCCACAATATGAGCCGACCGAGATAAGCTGTGACGGTTTGGATAATGACTGCGACGGTATGACGGATGAAAACCTTGATCTCGCCGGGCCGTTGACGGAAAACCAGACAGGCGTGTGTTACGGTGCCAGGATGAGCTGTCTGGATGGACAGTGGACTTCCGTCTACTATCCCCTCATCGATGATTACGCTTCGGAAATCGAGGCTAACGAGAATTGCGGCGACACACTGGACAATGACTGCGATGGTTTGACCGATGAAGCAGATGACGGGTGCAATTAATACACTTTTCCCGCTACAGGCCAATTTGCGTGTTATGGCTTGCAAATCAAGGCTTACGAGCGTATGGGATATTGCGGGTTGAATTGTGAAACACCGCGTAATTGACAAATAAAGGGTATCTTGAATAACTATAATTTTCGCTCGAGATTAAGAAACAGGGAAAATGAAAAAGTACCCTAAAGATTTGCCCCCTCGATTTCGTGACCTTCGACTGTGGACAAAACCGCGTTGTCGCGCTTGTGCCTTGACACCTTAAAGGTTCCTATGTTGGCCAGATAATCCCACATTCTTTTGGCGTCCAGCAGTATAAGCATTTCTAATTGAGACTTGGCATCAGCGGGCAGCATCACCCCTTCGGTGATTTGTCAGCACCATCGAGCAAGCAGGCGTTGAAGTCAATTCTATCGAGGGGAATAGATGGAGTGGAGCCCAGGGCCTCGACCATGATCCCGAATTTGCTGCTTTCTCCCTTGATGACAATAATCTGGCAGATATCCTCTTTATAATCTTTAGAGCCATCAATGAGTTGCAGAAAGATGACGGGTTTCCCTTAAAAAGAAGAACGGCCGATGAGGCACCAATAAGATCTTTTTTCGGCCTCTTTCGACTAACCACATTTCCTTGATCACACTTTGCGGTAATCACTGCAAGGAGACGCATTCATTTATGAACTCATATGGCAACGACGATATTCATGCATGGTTTGGCCGATATACCAGACATCACATGCTGATAAACTCTACAGATCGATACCCGGTGTCACTGAAAATTGTCCATTGCCAGCGTGTCCGTCGGGAAGCGTTGACGTTAGGCCGCGACCTGGCACTCGACACAAGAGATCTGGGCATAACTGACGCGGCGGGCCTTCTGCACGATATCGGCCGTTTTCCCCAGTACAGCACCCATAAAACTTTTGTTGATTCCGTATCCGTCAATCATGCCGAACTCGGCGCGCGGGTTCTCAAGGAAAATCTGGTCCTTCGGAAATTTTCCCAACGGGAACAAGAGCGAATTTTAACAGCCATACGATATCACAACAGAGCGGTTTTGCCCGCTGATAGAGACAGGAAGGTTCATCTGCTTTCAAGAATGCTACGCGATGCGGATAAGCTTGATATCTGGCGTGTTTTTACCGAACACAACAAATTGAGCAAAGACGCGCGGAACAATACAGTCGATCAGGATTTACCGGATGGCGACTCCTGTTCTGAAAAAGCCCTTGCCGATATCATGGCGAGGAAGCTCGTTGATTATCGGCACATCGTCAGCAAAAATGATTTTGCCCTCATGCGTCTTGCCTGGGTCTATGATGTCAACTTTACCCATACATTCAGAGAGATACTTGCACGCAACTACCTGCAGACACTTCACCTGACACTGCCACAGAATGACAAAATCAAAGTTGCGTTTGAAGCGGCTTTGACCTATGTTGAACAAAGAGCGGCTGGCTTGTGAACTCTCTCCAGCATCAGACCTCGCGCAATAGAAGTCCTGGCTTGAATACCCCCCCTTCTAACAAGCCAAATGATTTTTCTGGACATTCGGTAGTATCATTGCATAAAATCTTCGCTAATGTGATTACATAAAATCAAAGGAACAATATGGGCCAAGATGCTTTAGCAAATACCGGGAAGAAAATTCTCGTCGTGGATGATGAACCCTTGATTCATGATTTATTAAGTACCATCCTCGAAAGACACGGTCATGCGGTTGAAATAGCAAATAATGGCCTGGAGGCCCTGCATATCCTGGTCGAGAAAAATTTTGATATGGTCTTGATGGATATCAGAATGCCGGTGATGGACGGTTTGACTGCAACGCAGGTTTTGCGGAAATGCGAAGCCGGTGACCATTCCTCGGTGGAAGAGTATCCGGAACTTGCCCAATCTCTCCATTCCCTCAGAAAAGGTACGAGAATACCTGTGGTGGCTGTTACGGCAAATCTGGATTTTCGTGAAACGGTCCTCCAGGCAGGGATGGATGAATTAATTTTGAAGCCGTTCAATTTCGAACATATATTGAGCGCCATAAAGCAATATTGTCCAAATCAAGAGGCCGGCAGGAATGTTGAGAGGAGGAAGCATATCAGGCATTCAGCAGGAGACGACATCCTGTTCATATATAATGGCAGCCATTGCAAAGTCCTGAACATCAGTTATGGTGGTTTGGCAATGCAGTACAAGAATCAAGATGCGAAACCAGTCGATTGGCGAGGCAACGTGCTTGACAAGGCCAGGAATATGTCGATTGAAAGGCTGAGATTAAAAGTTGTTCGCCGTGAAGATGTTCCATTGCATAAAACCGCAGACGCTGCAATACTGACCATCGGGGCAATGTTTGATCATCCGGATGCCGGCCAGCAGGGGCAGATAAGGAGATTTCTTGAAGAAATGTCGTAACAAAATGAATTTATTGAAGATCAGGATGGCGCCCTAATCGGGTAGCCGGAGTCTTTCTCTCCCCTTCCCCACACCACCTGGCATGCAGGTCTACCCCAAGGGCACTTCCGTTGGGCGCGCACCTGGTGGTTCCCCGAGTCTACCGGGCCATAGCCGGGCTCTGTTTTGTACCCCCTTGAGGGGTATAATGGATGTTTGGAAGCATCTCAATCCATCTCGTACTATTCCAGCCGGTATCTCTCTTATTGCGCATAGTTAAAAAACAGCCGCGACAATTTGCCATATTTGCATATACTCCATCATTTTGTAAAGGTTGTCAGGATAGGTAATAATACGCAAACTGGTGCGCGTAACATTGCCACATGCCATCATATGTAAATAGGTATTGAAATGTTGAATTTTAAGGATTTTTACGCAAAAACTTATATTTCAAGACCTCAAAGCACTGCATAGTCTTGCTCAATGCCGATTCATCACATGCGAGAGTGATGAACGTTAAAACCGGACAAATACTATACAGTATAGAATTGGGGACAGGTCTGAAATAATGAATAAATATTTATACATGCTCATATGTGTGACAGTTTGGAAAATATTTGAAGTAATTTGCGCTTGCACATCTCTTTTGGGCATTGCTTATTTGCAAGGAAATCATCCTGAAATTATCAACAGCAAATTTGTTGCTGTATTATGTTTATTTGGCATACCTGCATTCTTTGCGCCAACTATTATGCTTCTGAGTAGAATATCTGAGGATAGACCAATCAAGATTGGAAGCGAAACTGCAACCAGGTCAGACATGATGATCTTTTTATCAATACAGCTGATCACCCTTGGTGCAGTTGCTTATTTGATGGTAAAAATATTGTATGCCACTATATTGCAGTGATTTCTCATGTCCCCATAGCTTTCTGCAAACTGCATCCACCAGATCCAATATGAGGAGGAAACCATAATGAGTGCAAAAAAAATTTTAATGCTGGTAGGAGATTTTGTTGAAGACTATGAAGTGATGGTCCCATTTCAGATGCTGACCATGGTGGGTCATACGGTTCATGCGGTCTGCCCGGGCAAAAAAACCGGAGAAAAGGTGCGAACCGCTGTGCATGACTTTGAAGGGGATCAGACTTACAGCGAAAAACCAGGGCATAATTTTATGCTGACCGCCACATTTGATGAGGTGAAGGCTGAAGAGTACGATGGATTGGTTATTCCCGGCGGACGCGCCCCGGAGTATCTTCGTTTGAATGACAAGGTCCTTGCAATGACCAGGCATTTTGCAGAAGCCAACAAGCCGATTGCCGCCATCTGCCATGGACCGCAAGTGTTAGCGGCGGCGGGCGTAGTAAAAGGCAAAACCTGTATTGCCTATCCTGCGGTGCTGCCTGATCTGGCGACCGCCGGTGCAACCCTGGGGCAGATTAATGAAACCGCATCAAATGCCGTGGTTGACGGCAATCTGGTCACAGCCCCGGCCTGGCCTGCTCATCCTGAATGGATTCGAAAATTCCTGGAGTTATTGGGGACAAAGATCGAACCGTAAAATGAATCAGGCCGTTTCGAAGGCGGCCTCCATGCGCAAAAAGCATCAGAACCAACAGCCAGAAGAGCGTTTGCTTGCGATAAACTATGAAAGAGTAAATGCTTTGGGGGTCTTGAAATGTTCAATTTTACGGATATTTACACAAAAGCTTATATTTCAAGACCTGACCCTCTAGGTGCTAGGCGGTTCTCAGAGGCTACCGATCTATGCATGGTAGGATGTTTGGAAATATATTCACTGGTGAATATTAACAAAAAGATATTTCACGACCTAACCCCAGTTTGATAGCAAACGGAGGAGATGAATGAATTTAGACGCTTTCGCTCGCATTGCGGAATCGTTGCGGCAGTATCGACGCGCAGACCTGCGGGACTTCAGCAAAGAGCTTGGCGACGATCCCGTTGATTCGCTCTATGTTGATCCTTTGCCGGGTAATGCGGTGCTACGCTCTATAATGTCAAGCAATACGACATTTCTACTTGGACGCAAAGGTACTGGAAAAAGTACCATTTTCGCCAAAGCCCAGCTCGACTACCGGAACTCTCGTGATGTTCTGTCGATTTATGTGGACGTCAAAGCTCTTTACGAGTTGCTGTCCCCGCAGGAAATGATCGCGGGTAGACCCGAAGAAGGTATAGATCCTGGAATCTGTCGAGCACACATACTGCGCAAGGTGTTTTTGGGGACTGTAATATCGGAGCTCCTTAAGGAGATAGACAAGACATGCAGCAAGATGAGCTTTCTCGAAGTCTGGCGCGGTGTCCGACGCTCATACAAAGACCTGCAACAGAGTCTTTCGGCTCTTCGCGAGAGGGTCACCGACGCAAAACTTGAGAAGCATGAGATCCCGATACTACAGCGGATATCCCAGCAGTGGCGTTTCCAAAATTCGAAAGAACATGGGGGAAGCACAGGATTGAAGGTAGGCGGTGAAATCGCTGCCACGGGTCCGAAGATAAATACTTCCGCTTCTCTTTCAGACTTCGACAAGACCCTGGAGGATGCTGAAGTCTATAAGGAATACTCCGAAGTCGTACTGCAAGCGTTCCCGTTTTCGGATCTACTTGGCGAGATCAGGGATCTGTTGGAAGAAGCACGTATGGCTCGACTGGTTGTCTTCTTTGACGACTTCTCCGAGCTGAACTACGTAGATCAGCGTTTGTTCGTTGATGTCGTGTTGGCTCCTCTAAACAACGCCAGTAATGAGATGGTAAAACTCAAAATCGCTGGATATCCAGGCCGTGTCTACTATGGCAAGATCGATCCAACCAAAGTTGATACCATCAGCATCGACTTCTCCTCGCTCTACGAAGCCAATGAAGTGCAAGAGATGGAATCTGGTGCCATCGACTACGCAACACGTCTTCTTGATACACGCTTTGCTGCCTTTGGAGAAAAGGTTTCGGACTACTTTGACCTAGCGATACCCCTGAACGATTACTTGACGCTCATGTTTCAAGCATCCTTCAATGTACCTCGGCTTATGGGTGCCCTGCTCCACACGTGCTACTTGGACCGAGTGTCAAAGGGGCAACTCATCACGCAGGCAGCAATCCGCCTGGCGGCGAGGAAGTATTACGAATCAACGGTATCGCAGTACTTTGATCGCATGCTTCGCTATGCACTAGAGCCCTTTGAGAACAAGCTGGATAGGCACAACCAGAAAGGACTCCTAGAATGTATTGTGACAGAGGCGCGAACGGTTCGGCGGAAGATCCAAGACGGCAGTATTGGTGGCTCGTACTTCAATGAACTCAGCAATCCGCCCACGAGTCATTTCATCGTCCAACCGAGCTTAGAGCCGCTCTTCCGCTCACTGGAAGCCAACCTCCTGATAACAAAATACAAAGATACTCGTGACAAGAATGGGGCGCCCGTTGCTGTGTACGCACTATATTATGGTATCACTGAGATGCACCGGATGTCATGGGGTTATCCAGCGGGACGTCAATACCGAAACTATTTTGTCCAAAGATGTTTTGACTACAGTCGTGCGCTCCAAGAGTTTCTCGCCCAGAAGCAGACAATCCGCTGCAACCATTGCGGCTCCTGCTTCCCAATGGAGAAGAAAGAGAGTTTTGATCTTTTCAAATGGCTTTGTCCTGAGTGCAAACAAGGCTTGTGTCGAGTTGTTATACTTGCAGACGATTTCCAGTTGGAATTCAGCCAACTGGTTGAAGAAACAATGATAGAGCCAGTAGAACTTGACATCCTACGAGTTCTCCACGAAGAAGGCACCAAAATGAGGGCTGGAGAGATATCGGGGCTTCTTGATATTACTTACCAACTCGTAGGCAAGCGCACATCGAAACTCCAAGAAATGGGGTTAGTCGAAAAAAAGCGAAGTTCAGATGATAACCGCATGAGGAGCTGCATCGCATCGAGGGCAGAGAGCACTTATTTTGAGTAATCGAGGCGATGCCAAACAATGTGGGGCACGGGGTCTTGAAATATAAATTTTGCGGATCACTCCAGGGAAAAACTCATTTTTCAAGACCTGACCCCAAAGTTCTTAGACCTGACCCCAAAGTTCTTTCATTCCGGCTATTCCCCTGCGCCACGCACTGGCTCAAGGTCCCTTTAGCGGGTCTCAATCCCCTTTTCCCGCATGTGCTCCTTCACTGCGGAAATAGGCACCTCCCTCCGGTGAAAGATACCGGCAGCCAGGGCCGCCTCGACATCGGTGGCGGCAAAGACCTCGGAGAAGTGCTCAACCTTGCCCGCGCCGCTTGAGGCGATGACCGGGATAGTGACCGCCTTGCGCACCTGATTGACCAGCTCCAGATCAAAGCCGGAGTTGGTGCCGTCCTTGTCAATGCAGTTTAAGAGAATCTCGCCAGCGCCCAGGGTTTCGCAGGTTTGTGCCAGCTGCACCGCATCCACGTCCCGGCCTTCCCGGCCACCCTTGACCGTGCACTGGTACCAGCAGTTCCGGCAAGCCGGAAGAAAAGTTGATTATTTCAAAGGGAATAATAAGTGTCTGGCCTCATCCACAAACCACAAACACCTTGACAAATGTAGCCTGATGGCTACAATATTATCATGGTCGAAATCCGCAAAACAGAAACTTTTGCCAAATGGATCGATGGATTGCAAGACATCCGCGCCCGTGCTCGGAACCTTGTCCGAATTTAAAAGATTTGCAGCCGGCAACCCGGGAGATGTTAAGCCGGTTGGTGAGGGTGTATCGGAAATGCGGATTGATTACGGACCAGGCTATCGGGTCTATTTCAAAAAGATAGGCCAAAAGGTAATCATCCTGTTGGCTGGGGGTGATAAAAACACCCAATCCAAGGACATAAAAACCGCCTTGCATCTATCACGTAATTTATAGGAGCGGAATCATGGTAAAAACCAAAACTTCCAGATATGATGTCGCTGAACACCTTCGTACTCCTGAGGAAATGGCCGCTTACCTTGAGGCCTGCCTTGAGGAGGCGAATGGTGACGCCGCATTTATCGCCAAAGCTCTGGGTGATATTGCCAGGGCCAAAGGCATGTCACAGGTGGCGCGTGATGCGGGTCTGTCCCGTGAAAGCCTTTATAAAGCCCTCTCAGGAGAACGAACTCCCGGTTTTGACACGATATTAAAAGTTATCGGCGCGCTGGGGCTGAAATTGCACGCGGAAGCGGTTCAAGCAAATACGTAAACAACAACCTTCCGCCTTGCATCCCTGCTGTACACGAAACGTCACCTGCTCTTTTGTTGATGCCCCTTAGGCACCATCGATGACCAACCGGCCCACGGCGAAGAAGCTACGCTCCTCTGTAAACGGGAAAAATGGGCGCCAGGTTACCGCGTCTCAATCCCCTTTTCCCGCATGTGCTCCTTCACCGCCGCAATGGGCACCTCCCGACGATGGAAGATGCCAGCTGCCAGGGCCGAGCTGAAACTGGCATCAGGTACAATCGTTACTCGTTACGAGGAAGAGACAATTCCGATTGAAACCGGACAGATTAACGTCGTGCCGGCGTGGTGTTTTCTTCTGAGCCTGGAGTGAGATGATGGAAAGGGGAAATTAGTCCGGTCCCTTTTTGTGATTTCTTATCACCTTGCTCGGAAGGGATGTATTGAGAGGGAAGAGAGTCGGAATTAATTCGGGAACAACAAATTTTCCTGTTATTATGAATAGATTTCCGGAAAATCGGACTTTATTTGGCTGCCGACAATTTTCTTTGACCGATAAAACATAGAGGGGACGCGGTCTGCGCAAATAGCCAGCACTTGGCATGAAAATTGTAAATATTTAGGTGCGGTTTTTCAAATTTGCCCTCAACGGAAGCGGAAATTCAGCCGCCGACCTGTATATTTTCGAATTGGGGGCGGATTAGAAGACACCTTCATAAGAGATAAGCAAAAACGGCTCGGGTTGGTATGATGTCGGCAAGATACATGGAGGCACCTACGGGATTGATATCGCCGCCTACGGGTTTGACGTAACGGACTTGTTTGATTTTGTCCGGCTGAGGGACGATCTCAACCAGGGAGGCACCACCGGTGCGACTGTAGTCAAGGTGAAGAAAAAGCATATTCCCTGCGGCCCGGCCGAAAACACGGTAACCGTACCCATAGTAATGGAGGGAAAAATGAAGAAGGTCATATCAACGGCAGCGATAACAGGTTTACTCACCCTCGGCCTGTCCGGAATTGCCTGGGCAGATACCATCCACGCCTTTACTGGTGAAATATCCTTTATTCTCTATGGCGATGGAACTTCGGTCAACATAAACGACCCAACCGATGTTGCTGCTTCAAACAACGCTGGAGCGCAGCTGCAATCCAACCTCGGTTTGAATTGGATAACCCAGGGCCTGGGGGTCACGATCAACGCCTATGTTCCGGATAATCTCTATCAGCAGTATCCTCCCAGCACTCCGGATTGGCGCCGCTATGAATCCGGCTCTTCTTCCATCAACTGGTCTATTGGCAACGGCCCCAACTCGGTGGCGGAAGATGGCGGAATCTTTTCCGCCAATAGTTCGACAGTGTTGGTCTGGGATAATATTCTCGACAATCCGGACGGCGTCGATCGTTACACCGTGAGCAGTTTTGGTACGGTGAGCCAGGGAACGGATGGTTATTTCAACTTCACTATCGGCCTGTGGGAGAACGGCTCAAATGGTGTTTTGCCAGGCACCTATGATTTCGGTAACACGACCGACCCAATTTCCAACTACTATCCGGACCTCACTCAGATATATGCGGGGACCGACACCATCCGTTCGTACATGTACTACACCCAGGGACTGCTCGTCGAAGGCACTGACGAATACTGGGCGAAAACCTTCGACGCGGTGCTTGCCATCCAGGATTACCTTTCGCCTGAGGATAGTTCTCGCGCGGCCTTTATGGTTGGCATCACATTCGACCGTGACCCTGCCCCTGTCCCCGTGCCAGCCACCATCCTGCTCTTCGGTTCCGGCTTGGCCGGGTTGGTTGGCAGCAGGCTGCGCAGAAAAAAATAAGCGTTTCCGGAACAAGATTTCCAAGGCAGGGTCCATTCAGGCCCTGCCTTTTTTATTTGAGGGAGTATAGGGACATTCCATAAAATTATAAAAAAAGGCGAGGCCATTGAGACCCCGCCTTTACCCTCCATTTTGTGAAAAAGGGCATTTCGCAAAATCTTTAATCAATAAATTACTACCGCGTCTCAATCCCCTCATCCCGCATGTGCTCTTTCACCGCGGCAATGGGCACCTCCCTCCGGTGAAAGATACCGGCCGCCAGGGCAGCCTCCACATCGGTGGCGGCAAAGACCTCGGAGAAGTGCTCCACCTTGCCCGCGCCGCTTGAGGCGATGACCGGGATGGAGACCGCCCGGCGCACCTGGTTGACCAGCTCCAGATCAAAGCCGGAGTTGGTGCCGTCCTTGTCAATGCAGTTTAAGAGAATCTCGCCCGCACCCAGGGTTTCGCAGGTTTGTGCCAGCTGCACCGCATCCACGTCCCGGCCTTCCCGTCCGCCTTTCACCGTGCACTGGTACCAGCAATTCATGGATTTGTTAGGCTAAAGTTGGTTGTTTTCAAGGTCATACGTCTATTTTTGGTGCTTTTCTGTCGGCTCACCCAAGCACCACCCACCTGCTCAAAGTATGCATTTGCCACTTTATAAAAGTTATAGCCCTTTGCCCAAATCGACACAACTCATTCTCCCCACCGACCACCCAACCCACCAATACCCACTGATGGGCGGGGCGGCGGTGAATAATATCAACGAGTTGTCTCTCCCTTCGCGTTGTCAGTATGCGCTTGCCCCCAGTTCGTTCCTGTGGCATTGGCAGCTGCATCGACTGCCGCCAGCAGCGTCTCCTGCGAGAGATGTGCATACCGCTGAGTCGTCTTTAGCTGGCTATGGCCTAGAACCTTGGCAACTTCATACAGCGAGCGCCCGGAGTTCACCATGTTGGAGGCCATGCTATGGCGCAGGTCATGCATTCTGACATCAGGTAGGCCAGCAGCTATTCTTGCTTTATTCCAACTGAAATGGATCTGATTGTAGGGCTTGAGCGTCTTGGGGTTTGGCACGAGATAGGGACACCCCTCCCATCGTGGCAACTCAGCCAATATCGACAAAACAGCAGATGAAAGCGGTACATGACGCGACTTTCCTGTCTTTGACATCGGAATTCTCCAAGTACGCCTATCTATATCAAAATGCTCCCAACAGGCATCAAGCAATTCGCGCTTACGTGCACCAGTCAGTAAAAGCAAAGGCACGATGTATTTCAGCTGAGTGTTTTCATTGTGCTCAAGGGCTTCCATCAATCGCTGGCATTCCTCAGCCGTAAGATATCTTTCCCTGGCATTGTTGGCCTCAAACAGCTTCACCTCGGCAGCCGGGTTCAACTCAATACCAGGTATCTTCCATTTCAATGCCACATTGAAAATATATTTCAGCAGGACCAAAGGGCGATTAGCCATACCGAGAGAATAACCTTTGGTTTTCAGGGAATTCTGAAACTCGATTACGTCCGGTTGGCTGATTTTGTCCATATGGTATGAGCCGAACCGGGGCAAGATATGGTTTTTCAATAGACTCTCATCTGACAGCCAGGAGCGTTTATAGCTTTTGGCAAAAGGCATATACCGATCCCTGCAAAACTCTTCGAGAGTAGGCACCATACGTTTAGTGCGCTTCTCTGCAGAAGGGTCTTCACCCAATACAACTCGGGACCGTAAAATCTGGGCAGCATTTTTAGCTTTATCAAAACTTATGGACTTGCTGTCCCCAATTTTATGTTGGCATTGACGGCCGTGCTGGTCCTTATACCGGAGAGCATAGGTTTTACCGCCAGTTTGCCTGACCTCCAGAATAAAGCCGGTAATTGCGGTGTCATAATAATTTTCCTTCGCCTTACCTTCAGGGCAAACAATGTTACGTACAAATTCAGCTGATAAAGAAACAATAGGCATAGTGAGCCTCCTTACTTATATTTTTTGCTGCTATCCATAGAGGCAGCGTGTGTTTTACGGGTTGACCTCATTGGCCTAAAAATGGCCATTTTTTCTATCCATAAATTAGATTTCCATTTTATTTCTAACAGTTACCAACCTCCGTCGAGTCCAGCGGCGAAGGGGGGCAGGGTCGGCAGGCGCAGACCTGAGGGGCCTGAAAAACTGCAAAACTGAAAACCTGCGAACCTGGCCCCCGTGCCGGGTGGACCGCCTAGGGAGTGGTGATGGCCGGGGCGGCCGGGTGCCCTGAGGGACGCTCCAGCACCTTGTAAGCCTTGGCACCACGCTCACGCACCTCAAAAGACCACCGATGGATTTTCGGGTCGTCTCCGGTGTACTTCTCAATAATCCTAAGAGCTTGTTTTTGGCTGACATTGGCATGTTCAGCAGATTCCGCTGCCAGCTTCATCTTGGTGTTGATACCCCCCTTGATGTAGGTTTCAATGGCTGTAATCACATCAGCATCAGATTTTATTTCAGCGGCTTGTTTGTGTGCTAAAAGATGCATCTCATCAACTTTCTGCACTGACAACAACAGCTCGTTATATTTAATTTTTCGTTCCAGGTCGTAACTGTAAGACACTGACAAAGCAACGTTCCCTCGTTTTTTCATGTTAGTGAACTCGACCGTTTTCTGTTTTTTGTCGGCATCCTCTAAAATGGTGTCCAAAATGTAGGCGCAGTCAAAATCGTCCACAATGTCAGAGGTTCCAGCATAAACTCTCCTGCCATCACGACCAGGATTTTTATTGGTGTGAGCCAAAGCAATGACAGTCCCACCTTGCATGACAAATGTACGAATCACTTCCGTGAAGCGTGTACATGCATCCTTTTTCATCAGGTCTGTAAACTTCTTCAGTGTATCTAAGAAAATGATCACACCACGGGCTTTACCAGTCTCAATCATGTCCGTGATAAGGAGCAAAAACTCTTTGGCCTTGAAATTACGGTACCCCTCAGCCAACATGTTAAAACCATACTCCTCCGCGATATGAAGCTTTTCCAGCAGACCAGTAGCCGTATCATCAACGTTGACGTAGTAGACCTTGGTCGGATCAAGTCCTGTTTGCTTGATGCTTTTCATAAGCAAGTGCAAACAGAGAAGCGTCTTACCCGTGTTAGGGGCAGCATAAATCACAGTGGATTGACCCATTAGGGCAATTTCATCTAAAACATAGGCTTCCTCCATAACCTGTTTTTCGATTTCATGTGACATTCCAAGCAAGGTATACCTGTCCAGAGGGTTCTCTCTTTTTGTTACATTCTCGGGTGCTACGGCACTCGGATCGACTATCTCATATTCACAAACCTCAAACTCTTCGTCTCCGTTATTCATAATGGCATCGACGTCAGCACCAGCAGCCCTGGCCATCTTGATCAGCGTCCCTATGGTATAGGGGGTGGCAACATCTGGTTTGAGTGAATGCCATTTTGTTTCTATGTCTTTACGGTCCTTGTACTTCTGGCCTTTGCGGCTCCAAGCGTCAACAATATCCAGTCCTTCATCACTACCGTTAGTTTCGTGGTGGACCGCCATAATACAATGCAGCCAGTCATCATAACCACAATCAGGATCAATGCTATTCAGCAACTTTTCTATCTTCTTTAATGATGCATCACTTTTTCCCTCTTGGGTAAAAGCACTTGCCGTTACCTCTCTTGGTTGTGAAGGCGCATTCCTGCCGTTGTGTTGATAGACGGCATCGATAAACTCTTGTGTGGCTTCCGATAATGCACCGGCGTTTTCCGCTGTAAGTGACATGATGGATTTCCCCGTACTCGGAGGTAATACCACCAATGACCGACCGGTTTTGATATCCAAGCGGTCTGGGAACATCTCTGTGCTGTGAGAATCGGACTTTGCTGTGGTACCAGCAGCTCGGCGGAAGTAGTGATGTTCCCCTTTTTTCGTTTTGACCACTAACTTTGGAGTGATGCCAACGCGAGCTTCAATCTCTAAAAGAGCTGCTAAGGATTCTGGGCTGTCGGCATCAAAGACAATGATGCTCTCGCCAACAATGAAGCCAACATCGTGAGATGGGTTTCCGGCCCAATGGTCATGAACCTTCTGTGGATCAAGACCGTCAAGCCATGGGTCCCACTTAACTGCGGGTATCTTGGTGCCGGATGCAAGCGGGATTACTTTGAATCCATACCCTAACCAGTACATGGCACCACCAAGGCAATCTTTAATGTAGCGCTGCCACAAAGAAAAGGCGTCTGAATTGTTTGTTTCTGGGGGGACTGATGATGTTGTTTTGGTTACTACTTTTTGATCTTGCATGAATAACTCCTTTTACAAGAACAAGATGAAAAATGTGCTTGCTGAAGGAGTAATCAAATCAAACTATTCCTAACGAGCAAGCGGCCAGCGCTCAAACATCAGAGAGGGTGGCCACTTGGCTCGTAAAGAACATCTAAAACACTTGTATGAACTAACTAAATTTTAATGCCTCTCTGGAGCATTTTTTATATTTTCATAATATACATGAATTAAACTGGTGTCAATCATTTTTTTTAAATAAATTCAACATGTTAAAAGCATTTTAAACTGATAAAAAATGAATTCCTTAATGAAAGCATCTGTACCGTGTGGAAAAAAAAATTAAGCCAGTTAATGCACTTTTAAGAAGGGATCAAAATATTAATCACTTTAAAGCACTTTAAGAAAGGAAATACAGATGAGCTCTATCACACCCGCGTTAGTTTTCTAGTTAAAAATTTTTCCCGAATTACCTGTTTTTAATCTTTGAGGGGCAGTGACCTATCCCAACTAACACATTGTAAGAATTGAATTCTTTTCTGCCTCTCTCTTCCAGTCCACCTGCTGAGAATATAAATTATTTGCAATTTATGCGCCAGCCAAGAAGGGTGAAATCCTGAAATTCTGCCCAGAAGGGGGACCCCCAGAGTACCCGACAGGCACCCTAGGGGCTCCGAGTAGGCCCCAGATTTGCCACCTATGGCCCGATCCTCACCGCCCGGTGGCTCCCCCCTCCCTCCCCCTCAGTTTTTCAGGTTTTCAGGTTTTCAGGGTGCTCAGTTTTTCGCCCCGGAACCGCCCTTGAAATCCTGCCTGGCGGCGTTTTTGACCTACTTGTATCATTCATATAATTCTCCCTTTGTAATAGATGAGCCCAATCCCGATCAGAATCAAGGTCACAGGAATTGGATAAATGAAGCACAGCACTGTCACACATAAGACGCCTATACTGCGTGTTGAGGCAAAGAGCATGCAGAGGACAGCAGCGGTGACGAGGGCACAGGTTATGGCAATCATGGGGCCTCCTTCTTGTGCTTCTTGGCGGTCTTTGCCGGTGGGGGCTGAGTAGCGTCCGGTTCTAACGCCATGAGTGCCTGAATGGCTGCATTGAATTCAGTGGGATCAAGCCGCTCGTAATGCCGAAGGTTACCCTTGGATATTTTCAGCAGCTTTTCGCTCAGAAGCACGGCAAGGACAAAACCGGATGAATTGGCTGATTTGCCTTTAAACATTTCATGGAGACGGCCCGATGTAATCGGTTTCTCCTCTGCAGCCAGTACAGAATCAAGCTGTGTAAGTGAAATCCAATCCTTATTAAAGATCCCCTGCCCTGAGTTGCCGGTCAGACAAAGAAATACCTCTTTATCATCCTTGCACCCGATCTTGTAGGACAGGGTGGATCGCCCGGATAGGGATTGACATTTTGCTTCTTTTAAAATCCTCATTCCTTCTTCACTCATAGTTTTTCTCCTTCATATAAGATGGTTAAATTCCCTCATCTGTGCCATTGCCATATGATGAACACGGCAAGGAGGACGAATATCACCAATGCTACCTTCAAGGCCACCGCCTGAAATACAACCTTCACAGACAATGCTCCGAACTTGATGAGCAGAGCGCTCATTGCTGCCAATAAAAGCCAAAACATAAATGCTCCTTTTTAGAGGTTACGGGTGATTTCCCAGGCATCGAGACCCATGTCGATGTAGTCCCTTTCATCCAGATTGTGACTGATGGCAGCCAGGACCTCTTCCCTTGCGAGATACAGATCCTCCTCGGTCAGTTTAAGGGCCTCAGCGCCAAGGCGATGGACAATGGCGGCCAGGAGAGTTTCCATGGTGATGGCATAAATGACTTCTGAAGGGTTGACGGGCAGTTGACTGACGATTTCTTTGTTTTGCATAGATGCTCCTTTTTGGTTGAGGGAATAAAAAAAGCCCCATCGACCTGGATTGGCCAATGGGGCTTGAGGGAGGGCTGATATGTGATTATGAATAGAAAAACTAATGAGTAGCGGGGTTAGGGGTCTGAGAGAACTACGGAGTTGAGATGTTAAGTGTTATCTCGGTTGACGTGGGGACAAAGAGGATGGTTGGAGAGAAAAAGATTTCCTGCAGGGAATAAAAAAAGCAGAGCCGTTAAGACCCTGCCTAGTTGTGTTTTTATGGGAAAAAAAATGAATATTATGCTTTCTTCTTCCTGCGCGCCACTACCATACCAACCAATCCAGTGCTCATCAGGAGCATGGTAGCGGGTTCTGGGGTTGGCGTTGCAGCAGTGGTGGTTACGTAACCCGAAACTAACTCTCGTAATGGCCCACCACGTGACGTACTACCATCACCCCAAGGGCTAGTATACATGCTCTCCCACGAGTACAAGCCTCCATCCAGTACATTCGACCCAAGGGCAATTGTGCCACCGGCATTTGTGAAATTCGAGACTGCCACCAATTGCAAGAACCCGTCTCCAACAGCCGTCGAGCCAGTGTTTACATCAAGCGCAAAAGGATTGGAAGCCACCAAATTGGTATATGTAAATGCTAAACTACCTGTTGTCACAATGTCGATATTCGAGTACTGGCTAGTATCGACGTCAAAAACAAACGAGCCATATGCAGTACCCCCATCAGAAAAGATAACGTCATTGAGATACCAATTGATAGGAAGTGCTCTTGCTGTCATAGGAAAAGCCAGCAACCCCAGAGCCAACCCTGCAAATAGTGTCTTTTTCATTTTTCTCCTTTAGTTAGATTACGTTCTTCATAATAGGCTATTTGCCTAAATACAATTTACACTACCATTCATTGTCAGGCGAAGGCAGCATTTCTCGCCCCGCATAAATATGGAGCAATAATCGCACCACCTATGCTACCAAACTGACACCATCAACAAACATAAGGGATGCAGCAGAACAACCCAAGAACCATGCTGGTGCAATTTGGTGCTATTACCGTTTTATCGCCACTTAAACCGGAATAAACCCAATTTATACATTTCCCGGAATTAAAAGCGTGGAGGCTACCGCTAGACTCCAGTAATTTTACTCATTTCTTTTGCTCAAATAGGTTTTTAGTGTAGTAAACGTAGATGCTGCCCGGTACCTTCATGCATATAACACCTCGCACTATTTTAAACTATTATTTACTTTTTATTACGTTTCAACGCTTGACATTGCTATTTAGCTTGCTATAGTAATCAGCAAGTGAAGCAAATAAAAGTATTAAAAAGGAGGATAAAGCATGAAATCGCACATATCAGTTCCGGTTCAGACATCGCAATTTTTGGAGTTGGCAAACTTTCTACGGACCAATAATGACCCGCGAGACCCGGTAGATGTAATTGTCACTGCAATCGATTACTGGCTTGATAATGCTAGTTGGAAACCTGAGTTGTTGTCAGAGATTAGCAGTGATGACCGAGGGTACCAATGGAAAAGTCTATTCCTTGTTCATGGAACTCAAATTCGCATGCAGTACAAAGGCACATTTTTTTACGCCAAGGTCGAAGGTGACGAGATCATATACAATGGGGAATCGATTTCGCCAGGAAGTATGGTGAACAAAATCACTGGCACCAGCCGAAATGCTTGGCGGGATCTTTGGATCAAGCGACCTAGCGATCAAGAGTGGAAATCTGCATTAGGATGTCGTCCTGAAAGTAAGGAAATCTCAGAGAAGCTTCTGCAGGAATTAGATGAGTTTGAATGATATCGGGTTTGGAATGGCTAGAATTCCCTATATTTCGTTGTCAAGAATGTTAGGTTGAAGTAGATATCAAGAAACTTGATAATAATTTGTTGGTTGGATTAAAAAGACCGGAACTCATGCTTTTAGTAAATAAACTTATATTACCCACTAGCCTTCCGCATCCGGAGGCAATAAAGTCCTTTCGTGACAATAGGCATTCATACGATCCCGAGTTTTGGGAGCTTGAATATCAATCCTACCGTTATCTCGAAAATGTTGCTACTGATGCTCTAAACGACCGCTATCTTTCTATTTTCAGGAATATGAAATCTTTGGTCAGTAGAGATCGAGACATCATACCTATCCAGTCGTTTCTGAGTTCTTGGTATTGGTTCCGTAAAGAGCATCAGACAAGATTAGAATATCATCTTCGAGGGACTTCACCGAGTATTCAGATTCCGCAAGCAGAAATTTTCGATTTCAAAGCACAAGGCGCTCCCGTTCGGCCGAAACACCCAAATGCTGGTGATGTTCTATTTCGTTATGACAAGAAACAATTTTTGGAGGCAATTGCGAAAGAGGGCTCAATAAGAATTCGGCCAGCATCGGATTTTTTCCCGGTTGAGAATGACGAAGCCCGACAAGATCAAGAGCTATTGAAGCGATCATTTTTACCTGGCAGATATAGTAAAGTAACCGCACAGGATGGAAAACAACTTAAGATTATCGGTGATATTCAGCAAGATGTAACCTTTCCGAATTATTATGTCTTCTGTATGGCATGTGATTGGGATCAAAATCTTATTTCTGCTTTCGATGGATCTGATGCATGCTTGGTAATACGTGATACCGACAAGTTTTTCGAAAGAATTCAATTTGCAGGGAAGAAATCTCTACATGGTTGGTATTTTCATCACAACCCAGTTAACTATTTTGATCCATATGAAAGAATCAAAAACGAACATATTGATCCCGCTATGTCAAAAGACTTTAAGTTCGCGTATCAACGTGAATATAGATTCCTCTGGTTTTCTCCAGAGGGTATTCAACCAAATGGATTCATCTTCTTGAATCTAGGAGATTTGCAAGATATAGCCGAGGTGCATGCACCTTAAGCAATAAAACTCCATCAGGCAAGGTGGACTCTTTCTCTCCCCCTTATACCACACCACGTGGCATGCGGGTCCGCACTAGCTGGTTCCTGGAGGCGACTAAGAACTTATCCGTAAATAAAAAAGTAATATTTAAGAAAACATGCTATAATTCCTTTCAGTTATTTACAAAACATGGAGGAATTATGGCTAAGATTAAATCCTGGGAAGTCTCCGAGAAATTCTGGGAGAAAGTTGCTCCCTTAATCCCTGCGCCGGAGCGCGACCCCAACAAAACATACAAACGTAAAGCCGGTGGTGGCAAGAAGCCCATGAATCCCCGGCAGGTCTTTGAGGCAATATTATATGTTCTGCGTACCGGTTGCCAGTGGAAGGCGCTTCCAAAGGAACGCTTCGGCAGCCCAAGTGCAATTCACACTCATTTCATGAGGTGGATGCGGGCCGGCTTTTTTCTTTCTCTTTGGCGAGCCGGCCTTGCCGAATACGATGAAATGGAAGGCATCGCCTGGCGATGGCAAAGTATAGATGGTGCCATGACCAAAGCACCGCTGGCTCAAGAATCTGTAGGTCGCAACCCGACCGACCGGGGGCAAAAACGGCAGCAAACGACATGTTCTAGTGGACGAACGTGGTGTCCCCTTTTCGATAGTCGTAACCGGAGCAAACAGACACGACGTGAGTCAGCTTGAATTCGTACTGGACGAAATCATCGTCAACCGGCACAACACAGAACAAAATCTCTGTGCAGATCGCGGCTACGGAGGTGAACCGGCACAACAAGCTATCAAAGATCGAAGCTACATCCCTCACGTAAAGCAGCGCGGGGAAGAAATTAAAGAAAAGAAAGCCAACCCTTTGTTCAGAGCCCGGAGATGGGTGGTTGAAGTCACACATTCCTGGTTCAACAGGTTCAGGAAGCTACTGGTGAGATACGAAAAGCTCACCGCAACATACGAAGCCTTGCTGCACTTGGCAGCGGCAATAATTGCCTTTAGAAAAGTAGGCGTTATTTACGGATAAGTTCTAAGCCATAGATGGATGATTGATGTTTTGAAAATATGGCGACGCGTGAATAGAGGTGCGCTTTTTGAAATACGGAACAACCGTTCAATCTTGTTTGATTATTATGTATGTTAGATGGTTATTAGATTTTTTCTCCCCAACACTAATATTGGTAAGACGATTGTTTTCTACAAGTTTCTTGAATATTGCACCATAATGAGTCGGGTCATTATTTTCTTTCCATTCCTCCCCAAAGATTTGTTTAAGTTCATATACACCAGGTTGCATATCATTTATTAATCTCTGGGCTTTTTCGATATCTGCGTCACTATCTGTGAACATATTTTCTCCTATATTTCTGTAGTGTCAGATTTGATTAGTATCTGTAGCAGCACGATTTGCCTGCAAAGTTAAGATTACTTATATAATTTATTTAGCGGTTATCACAATGCTGCGTAAAAATACTGCAAAAATCACTCCACTTATACTAACAAACTGTCGCATCAACAAACTCGCGGGATACAGCAGGTTAGCTCCAAAATTTTGCTGATTTCATCTGGCGTTTTTACCGTTTTGCGCTACCTAAACGGGGGAAAAACCAATTTTGGCGCTCATGGGATTAAACTATAGGAGGGTTGTTATAAATGCAGTTTGCTGGAGGGGTTAATTTTGTCTATAGGTCTTAACGATGAATGATGTCGGGTAAAAATAGGTAGAACGCCCTATATTTTGTTGTCAAGAATGTTAGGCTGGAGTAGATATCAAGAAACTTGATAATTATTTGTTAGTCCTCTATCCCCCCCTATACTCATTGGATTTAGAAAATATGGCACCAGGAATATCTAATAATATTTTGCTAACTGGCGCTGGATTTACGAAAAATTTTGGGGGTTTTCTTGCAACGGAGATGTGGGAAAAGATATTTAATTGTAGTGAGGTGCAAAAAAGTCCTGATTTGGTAGATATCTTACGAAATGATTTTGACTACGAGTCAGTTTATCACAAAATTTTTGCCGGAGATTATTCAAATGATGTAAAAGATGCTATCAACTCTGCTATGCTCCAAGCATATAGAAAACTTGACAAAATTGGCCAAGATTATATCTCTACGACAGATGAATCTAAGTTAAACATTCTAAATGGGGCAAAAAAGATTATTGATTTGTTATCCCAAAATAACCAAAAAACTTTCTTTTTCACGCTCAATCAAGACCTGTTCATCGAAAGGCTTATTTCCGGAATTACACCTCCAATAATTACCCCCATGATGGAAAGATTTTTCCCCCCAAACTCTAACGAATCTAAGCAGCCACTGGACAACAATAATTTCAAGATTGTACCCACCAAGGCGAAAATCGATTCTAACAAAGAAAAAATATTTAATATAACCAATACTTATTATATAAAATTGCACGGCTCTTTTGGTTGGAAAAGTTCCGATGGCTCCAGCAAGATGGTTATTGGCAGAAACAAAATAACACAAATAGCGAATGAACCTCTTCTCTTGTGGTATTTCGATGTTTTCAAAGAAGAATTATTCCGAGCCCGGAGAAAACTTTTAGTTATAGGTTACGGTTTCCGGGATATCCATATTAACGAAATAATTGCAAAGGCTATAAAAAGTCACGGCCTTAAATTATACATAGTTTCCCCGACAGCCCCAAATACCTTTAAGGAAAGGCTAATCAAAGCGGATTCTGATAATGGACAAAAGATTTTTCAGGGTTTGACCGGCTATATTAGCGCCAACTTTCACGAGCTTTTCCCTTCTAATAGCAACGAGACAGATGAATGGAGAGAACTAAAAGAAATATTTTTCACTGGATGACAGTCCGGCACTTCCAGGCTTCATGGCCCAACCATGCTAATTCAGCCGATGTTAAAAAAAGCCGCGCGGCTGATTAGCGGCGTTATTCGCGACACGAAGTCGCGTTTTTATATGTGATCCCGTGTAGTTATCTGTGCACGCAATCACCCGGCGTGTCCCCGCCGGTATCCTAGGGAGGCGTGCTACCGTTGCGCTGATGACTGGGTGCGAAGCCCTCCTGACAATGTACCGAATCGGGAAGAAGCCGCGAGGTGGACTCCCCTCCGGGAATCCCGCCCGGTTAAGGGCTAGGATGGGACAATATGGCGAGAGCAGGCAAAGGACTTTACGCGCCGTCAGGCGAGCGACGGACCTACCGGGTTTAGCAGGTCTATGACGTGTTTCTCAGTGGTTACGCGTGTTGGAGAGGTTGCGGGAGACTAACGTGCCCGCACGGGACCCGATTTCCTTCCGGCGTCCAAGTCCCGCCTAAGTTGTCCGTTAAGGTAAAGACGTGGAACGTGGAAACCCCGTCCCTCCGCCCTGTGCAATGCAGGGCAGGCATTACCGCAAGGCGTGCTGTTGGAGTGGCGGGTTAGAGAGGTTGAAAGAAGCAAATAATGCCATCGGGAAACCCGAAGGATAGAGTATGAAAAATGACTCAACGCTAAAACCTGGAGCCGGCTGGCAAAATGTGAATGGCGTGCTGACGTTCAACTGGTGTCTTATTGCGGGAGAGTCCGGAGAACCTTCGAAGACGGGAAAGCTAGAGACGGCCGCTTTGGCTGGGGCGCCTGTCGATGAAGCTAAACCATGGCATTTCATTGATTGGAAAGCCGCGGAAAAGCATGTTAGAAGGCTGCAGATGCGTATCGCAAAGGCTGTTCAGGAAAAGAGATGGGGTAAGGTCAACACTTTACAGCATCTTCTAACCAACTCGTTCTACGCCAAGCAACTGGCTGTGAAACGAGTCACTTCCAACAAGGGGAAGAAAACCCCCGGCATTGACGGCGTCCTGTGGAAAGGCGCCCGAGCCAAATGGCGGGCTGTTTTCAGCCTGCGCCGACGTGGTTACAGGCCGCAACCGCTCAGACGTATTTATATTCCGAAGAAGAACGGCAAGAAACGCCCGTTATCAATACCAACACTTTTAGACAGGGCAATGCAGGCACTGTACAAACTCGCACTGGCGCCGGTGGCGGAAACCACAGCCGATGGAAATTCCTACGGCTTTCGGGAATGCCGCTCCTGTGCCGATGCCATACAGGCCGGGTTTAATGCCTTGAACAAGCCTAATTCGGCTACCTGGATATTGGAGGCGGACATCGCCGGATGCTTCGACAATATTTCAATGGAATGGATGCTCAATAACATTCCAATGGATAAAGAAATTCTTCGCAAGTGGCTTACGGCGGGATATGTTGAAAACGGCATCACCTATCCTTCTCGCAAAGGAACTCCTCAAGGTGGAATAATCAGTCCAACCTTGGCTAATATGGTACTCGACGGATTGGAAGAGGTCGTTCGCTGTGCAGTCCCCCGTCGAAATCGTATTAACTTCATTCGCTATGCCGATGATTTCATTATCACGGGAAAATCGAAAACCCTGCTGGAAAAGAAAATCAAACCGGCTGTGGAAGAGTTTCTTATCGTACGTGGTCTCACTCTCTCGAAAGAAAAGACCTTGATCACGCATATCAGAGACGGATTTACGTTTCTCGGGCAAACTTTTCGGAAGCACGGTAGGAAACTGCACATCAAACCGGCCACCGAGGGAGTCCTCGCCCTCAGAGAAAAAGTAGGAACGTTAATCAGAAAACACGTCAGCGCGCCGATGGAAGCCTTAATCAAGAAATTGAACCAAACGCTTCGAGGTTGGGCAAATTACCACCGCCATGTGGTATCATCGGAGGCCTTCAGCCGCATCGATACATATGTGTTTGAACAGCTGTGGCGCATGCTCAGGAACCGACACCCAAGGAAATCCAAGAAGTGGCTGTTTGCTAAATACTGGACAGCCGGTGATCGGAAACATATCTTCGCTGTCAGAACCAAGACCGCAAAAGGCTTAACAAAAGTCTACCAGGTCATACGCATCTGCTCAATCGGCATCAGAAGACATATCAAAATCAAAGCGGCGGCGAATCCTTATTTGCCTGAGTTTTCCAAGTACCTGTGGGAGCGCAGAAACAATAAGGAGAGTAAACTGCTACCGGCACTCTCGGCAAGAGAATTCCGGGCAATGTTTACATAGGAAGTCAAACAGTCGGGCCGCCCCCTAAGGGCTGCCTTTAAGATGCTTGAGCCGTGTGATGGGAAACTATCACGCACGGTTCTTAGGGGGGGAAAGAGGCTGCAAGGCCTCTGCCCTACCCGGTGCCCAACAAAAGACATGTATCAGCTTGAAGTAAAACACCAACTCGTGAAGCATCTTTTTTCACCGAGCGATGGATGGGAGGTTCTGGTGGACATCGATGCAATGGAAAGAGCAAAAGGCCCGCAACACAAACCAGACAAAAAAGAAAAAGTTTTGGCTGCGGAGTTAGCCCTGAAGTTCTTGGGAGTGGATTTCGGCTCACACAAAGAACATGGTCGAGTGGATATTTATGCAGCACATCCGGAAAAAGGTGTGTTTCTGATCGAGGTAGAAGGCAAGTCATCAAAACAAAAAGAGCAGGCAATGTACTCTGCTATTGGTCAAATCGTTCTCATGATGAACACTACAGAAAATGACGTAACCTACGGCTTGGCAGTACCAGATCTCCCAGAATGGGAACATCAAATACAGAAAATTCCAGGACGAGTGAAAAACTGCTCAATCTCAAATGTTTTTTGGTGTCTCCAAGCGGCGTGCGTGAAATTTAAGTGCAAGGACAGCATCGCAAGAAAATTACACTTGACACTACACTTAATCTCAGCTACCATCTAAATTAAGATGAATAATATTTCAACAAGAAGGTAGCGCATGGACACATTATCAGAGCTTGAGAACGAAAAAAATAAAATATTATCAAATATTTCAAAGGCTGCGAGCGATGGAAAAACGGATCTCGTGTTAGCCGAAAGTGAAAAATTAGAAAAAATAAAAAATCTAATTTCTCGCCACAGCCAAATTGTCTCAGAACTCGAAGCATTGAGAAGTGGCAACCCAACAATTCAACCACCAAAAACTCAAGGAGTTGTTGCCGCCCCAGTTGACGAATCGCGGTCATCGCAAATTATGTCCTCAAGGGCACTTGGGGAGAAAATTCGCAATGAGTTCTTGAGCAAACGCAAAGAAGAAGGGATCAATCTTCAATTAATTAAAGGCAAGACAATCTTTCGCACTAGGTCGGGTAAGCGGGTCGGCCTTGCTGTCGCGACAGAAAGACAACCCAACAGGTGGTTTCTTGGTTTACCTGCTGGAGGCTTTGATCATGCTGTACTTTTGTGTCAGCGAGAAAATGGAGAGGTTATCGACATCCCTCTGCCAGAGAAATTTTTTGAAAAATACGGCAACGAAATGAGTCAGTCGAAAGGGCAACTCAAATTTAATGTCGTTAATAGAGGTAGTGGTCTATTTGTGCAGGTTCCAGGGACAGACGGAATTAATGGGAAGTCCTTCTCAAGTGATTACTCATTTTTATTGTAACTTAGGGGAGCTGCTTTCATCTGACATCTAAGTGTTTTTATCTCAGATAAGAATAAACATATCTTGATATAATCGGCAAGGAGGAGTCTCCCCCTCCCCACACCATCTAGCATGCATGCGGTCCGCACTAGGGGATTCCCAAAGGCTACCGAGCCATAGCTGCGAAATGGATGTTTGGAAATATATTGACTGATAATTAAATATGGTGTCCCCGGAATTGCGGAATTGCCGTTGTTAGCCTAGCCGGAGAAACCGAGATTATGTCTTCCATTATGAGTGCCAAAGACAGTACGCAACAGAGAGAAGATAAATATGAGCGAATCAATTAACTGGATTCTCCTGACTGACCTGCATCTTGGTCTCGACGATCATTCGTGGCTTTGGCCGAAAGTTAAGCACGACCTCTTCAAAGACCTTGCGAAAATGACAGATCAGATTGGTGGATGGGACCTTGTATTTTTTACTGGAGATTTTGTACAGGCCGGTAAGCGTTCTGAATATGACCTTCTCAATAAAGAGATCGAGAGTCTTTGGAAAGTGTTGTCTGCGACTGGCCGCTCTCCCTTTATGTGTGCCGTTCCCGGAAATCATGACTTGATTAGACCATCAAAGGGATCAGCCGTGTTACGGACTCTGACGCAACTATGGTGGTCGGATGAAGAGTTGAGAAGAACGTTTTGGCACGACGATTCTTGTGAAGAACGGCAGGCTATCAAGGAGTACTTCCATGAGTATTCTACATGCTTGTCACAACTGCAGGTCCCGACATTGCCTCGTAAAGAAGGCATTCTCCCTGGTGACTTTAGCGCGATCTTTCAGAAGTCCAATGTAGAGCTTGGAATAGTTGGTCTCAATTCATCCTTTCTCCAATTGACCGAGGGTGATTTCAAGGGAAAACTCGCACTACATGTTTCTCAGTTGAATGCTGTTTGCAGTGCCAACCCCAGTGCGTGGCTCAATAAACGAACGGCAAGTGTACTACTTACGCATCAACCTCCAACCTGGCTTGCTCCAGACTCATTAGATCATTATCGACAAGAAATATATCCTCCTGGTCGTTTTCTTAGCCATCTCTATGGCCATCAACACGACCCTGAGACAATGGAAATGAGTGAAGCGGGTGGTCATCCACGGAGGTTTCGCCAAGGTCCCTCACTATTCGGTTTAGAGGAATGGGTTGGTGAAACACCAAAAAAGCGTACACATGGCTATATGGCTGGGCGGTTTCTATTCGACGGAGTTAACTCCATTGAGACATTTTGGCCACGCACTGTAATAAGAGGTCGCCATGGTGGGCTGATTTTTTGCCCTGACCATTCTTTTCAGCTCAACGAAGACAATAGTGTCATAGTGGCGTTTGAACCTATGACAGAGGAGGATGACTTGTCTGAAGATTTTGACAAGTTAGATGTGCAAAACAAGCAGGACGCGGACGTGGAGCCTCCAGAGGAGACGTCAAGTGATGACCTCCACCTGCTTGACAAAAGTCCCGATTTGAAAACATCAAGGACTCGTCTCGCGTCCTGTCCTAGATTGTCATTGTCCTCAACAGCTCACCACCGCGCTATACGCCAAGAGGAACAGAGCCAATTAGAACTAGAAATTCGTAGGACGAGGGCAGTGTGGCTGTCTTCCGACTGGGGTATGGGTAAAGAGGAGTTTCTTGCTGCGGCGCTTGAACGCTTTCGGAACCAGGGCAATCAGTTGGAAGTATTTCATCTACTTTGTGACGATGCGGATGACGAAAACAGTTTTCAGGCGCTCTTCCCTCAGCAATTCGGGATGGCAATGCAAGCGTTCTGTGGGTATGTGACCGTCCTTTCTGGTGCATTTCTGGTCTTCGATGGGATCCATCCATCACTTAGTACTGAAGAGAACCTTCTCAAACTTCAACAAGTTATTTCGGCCATACTCGACTACTGTCCCGAGTTGCATGTCGTAATTGTTTCGCGGACACCACCTGTCAAAGTGGATTTTCCGTTGATTGAATTACATTCCTTGGATGTGCCGGATGTTCGCACGTACCTGTTGCATCATCCAGATGCAACTCCAGGACTATGTGACCCAGACATTATTGACAAACTTCATGAGCGCTCCGATGGACTCCCTATGCATCTTGATCGGATGCTGCGATCCCTCAAGGTCTCATCTCTTGAGTCGGTTCTCGACGCTGAGATGGAAGGCCCGGCAGAGAATGGGTCATTATCAGAGAGCGTTCCACAAGCATTAGTGCACGCTGTTAACACCTTAGTGAGATCCGTCGACAAGCGGAGCAAGCGAAGTCTTCGCCTCTTAAAGGTTCTTTCGGTCTTGCCATACGGGGAAACGCTAGAAACTCTTGCACATTACCTTCCTTCTGAACCGTTCTTTATTGACAATGCACTTCAACTGAAAGAACTAGCATTACTGAACGCGATTCCACTCAAGCATGCTACATCTTGTGTTGACTTCGGGAAAGGTGGGCTATCAGAGGAGAACACCCCGAAGATCCTTAAAGTTCCACGTCAAATTGGGCATTATGTGCTGACTATGCTTTCAGATAATGAACGAATGGAAATCGTCCTTGCAGGAGTGGACCGATTTTTCGGGCGTCGTTGGCGAGAAGGCAAGGTTAAGCTCCGCAGATTGCCATTCGAATATCGCGAATATTTGAGCTCAGGTGTTGGAAACGAGTTTGCTGTGGTCCACCATTTAATCGTAGATGCAAGAAAAAATGGCGATATTTTGACAGCACGCAAAGCCGCCAACCTAGGACTCCAGTTTTGTAGACGCGTGAGATCTGAGGAACGATATCGAGATCTTGCGGTCATAGCTGGGGGGGTGCTTCAGACGATTGGGCGTGACGATATGCCTGAACAATGGAGTGAATTAGCCATGCTAACTGGCATAGCAATGAGGATGAGCAGTAAGCACGAAGAGGCCCTTAGGCATTTACACAGCGCTCTGGAAGTGGGCGAAGGGTACCTTGAAAAAAAAGAAAAGGCCTCGATTTGGTTAAACATCGCCCTTACTGAAGAAAAACTGGAACATACTGATTTGGCCGTCAAGGCCGCAGGGGAAGTCCAGCGATTCGCAAGCCAAGGATCTGCAGCCAGGCTTCATGCAATAGCAATTGAAGCGGGGCAAACACTCAAAGGTGCCAATAAAAGGAAACGTCTGATCACATTGGAAAAGCAAGCAAGGAAAGAAGGGCATCTGACGCTTGCTGATACGATAACGCTCGACCTCGCAAATGACATGGACGAACCGGCAGAAGAGATTCGACTCCTTGACCGCGTTTTGGCGGCCAAAGATATGCGTGTCTATAACAAGACACGAGCAGTCGTTGCGAAGGCGCGTGCAGTCGAAAGGCTGCAGGACCCACAAGCCAAGCTAACAACAAGCGACCTTTTCACTCTCAAATTAGCGTACTCCTATTTGTATGCGCAACGGTTTGGATCACTCTTTGACCAGTGCCACGCCACACTATGGAATCTTTTTGAGTCACGAGGTGACACTACACAGCTTCTTCGATTATTTCGGCACTCATCTTTTCTTTGGAGGATACGTGGAAACGAAACCAAGGAAGCGGAGTATCTAAATCGCCTGTCATCAAAGAACCCGCCCTCCAGTGACAGCCCCAGTTCGACAGGTCTTCTCCTTGAAATTCGCTATTTCTGGAAGCGGGTCAAGTTGGTTATCGCAGCATCCCTAACATCTTGATTGCCCACCCAAAGAGATTCCAATACCCGTTATGAAATTTCCCTAGCCGAAATCGAAATCAAGATCTCCTGAACAAAAAAAAGGCAGAGCCACCAAGACCCTGCCTTAGTTCCATTTTTGCTGAAATATCGCTAAGCACCAAATCTGCATACAACTACCGCGTCTCTATCCCCTTTTCCCGCATATGCTCCTTCACCGCCGAAATGGGCACCTCCCTCCGGTGGAAGATACCGGCTGCCAGGGCCGCCTCAACATCGGTGGCGGCAAAGACCTCGGAGAAATGCTCTACCCTGCCCGCCCCGCTTGAGGCAATGACCGGGATAGTGACCGCCTTCCGCACCTGGTTAACCAGCTCCAGATCAAAGCCGCTGTTGGTGCCGTCCTTATCAATGCAGTTTAAGAGAATCTCGCCTGCGCCCAGAGTTTCGCACACCTGGGCCAGCTGCACCGCATCCACGTCCCGGCCTTCCCGTCCGCCTTTCACCGTGCACTGGTACCAGCAGTACTGTTCACCATTGGGTCCGGGGAAGACGGTTTTGACGGTATTATGGGTGGTCTCCTGCGGGCTGTTCACGTAAACCCGGCGCGGGTCAATGGAGATGACAACTGCCTGGGCGCCGTAGACAATGGAGATCTGCTCGATGGAGCTTTTGCCGGTTTTGGTGCTGTTCTTCAGATACTCCTCCACCGTGTAGACCGCATCGCTGCCGATGGAGATCTTGTCCGCGCCGCTGCGGAAATATTCGGAGGCCACATCAAGGGCCGAATAGTGGCGGCCTTCCGTGTCGGTGAATTCGCGGATGCCGCCGCCGATGGTCAGCGGCACAAAGACATTTTCCGAGGTGTTCTGCAGCACCTCCAGCATGGGCTGGTCCTTCAGCGGAAAATCCCGGAAACCGGTGATATTGAGAAAGGTGATCTCATCCGCCCCCTCCTCGAAATAACGGCGGGCAAGCTCCACCGGTTTGCCCAGATTGCGCACCTCACCCTCGTGCCGCACATCGTACTGGTCGCCCTTGGTCACCACCAGGTCGCCGGCATCATTGCTGCGCACATCCAGGCAGGCGATAATACGCTTGGCAAGTTTGGTCTCCCCGCCCGCCACGGTAACCGTGCCAGGTGCGGCAGCCTCAAGGTCGGCCAGCTCCAGGAAATTCTTCAGAATCAGCAGGCCGGCCTCGCCGCTTTTTTCCGGGTGAAACTGGCAGGCCACCACATTGCCTTTCTGGACGGCGCTGACAAACTCCTCGCCGTAGTTGGTGGTGGTCAGCACCCAGTCGCGGCCGGCCTCGTCCAGTGATGCCCTGAAGGAGTGGACAAAATAGAGCTTTTCATTGTCATAGCCCTTAAAAAGGGGGGACTCCTTGCGCACATTGATGCCGTTCCAGCCGATCTGCGGCACGGACAGCTTTGAGGGCCTGAAACGTTTGATCTGGCCGGGAATGATGCCGAGCCCTGCCACGCCGGGGGTCTCCTCGCTGCCCTCATACAGGGTCTGCAGCCCCAGGCAGATGCCGAGAAAGGGCTTGCCGCCTTTGATATGGGCCAGCAGGGGCTCCACATAGCCCATGCGCTGCAGCCGCTCCATGGCGCTGCCGAAACTGCCCACGCCGGGGAAGACCAGCTTTTCCGCCTGCCGGATATCCTCCGGGCAGGTCACATCCTTCACGTCAAAACCCAGTTTCCTGATGGCATTGCGCACACTGCGGACATTGCCCGCCCCGTAATCAAGTAAAGTGATCATCTCTCTATACCTTGCTTAAACAAAATCTGCCGGCATGCCGGCCCATGGTTAAAATCAAAGCTGCAAACATACCTGCCTTTTTTGCTTGCTGCAACTTTCTTTAACAGTCATGCCGGACCTTGATCCGGCATCCAAAAAAATCACTGGATTCCTGGTCGCGCTTCGCTTGCCAGGAATGACGATGACGCAGCTTGCGCTGCTATAAGTCTCGCCGGGTAGGAGCGGGCCATGCCCGCGATAGCGGGAGCCCGCAATGCCACAGGTCGCGGGCATGGCCCGCTCCTACCCCCGAATAACCGCCATCCCTAAAGTTGAACCTATGACAGGAGCCACAAACAGTACTGCAGTGTCTTCCATGGCACTGCCAGGTGTGACAAATATGTAATCATATACATGTTTTCCAATACCGCAATTGACAGAAAAAAGACTTTGTTTTATAGATCAAGGTTGCATTTCATTATTCGTCAGTCAAAGCAAAATTCGGGGAAAAACATGATCACCATCAATGAAAACTATCTCAAACTGCAGGCCTCCTACCTGTTTTCCGATATCGCCAAACGCGTGGCCGCCTTTCAGCAGAACAACCCCGGCAGGGACATCATCAAACTGGGCATAGGCGACGTGACCCGTCCCCTGCCGCCGGCCTGCGTCGAGGCCCTGCATGCTGCCACTGACGAGATGGCCAATGAGGCAACCTTCCGCGGCTATGGGCCGGAACAGGGCTATGCCTTCCTGCGGGAGGCCATTGCTGAGAATGATTTCCGCAGCCGGGGGGCGAATGTCGCAGCAGATGAAATCTTTGTCAGCGACGGGGCCAAATGCGACACCGGCAACATTCAGGAACTCTTCGCCACCGAGGTGAAAATCGCCATCCCCGACCCGGTTTATCCCGTCTATCTCGACACCAACGTCATGGCCGGGCGCACCGGGTCTTTTGCCGACGGCCGCTACCAGGGCATCTGCTATCTTGATTCCGTGAAGGGCAACAACTTTGTGCCGGATCTGCCAGGGCAGCCGGTGGACCTCATCTACCTCTGCTTCCCCAACAACCCCACCGGCTCCACCATCACCAGGGAGCAGCTCAAAACCTGGGTTGATTACGCCCGGACCAACAAGGCGCTGATCCTCTTTGATGCCGCCTACGAGGCCTTTATCCGCGACGAATCCCTGCCCCGCTCAATCTATGAGGTGGAAGGAGCCCGGGAGGTGGCCATAGAATTCAGGAGCTTTTCCAAAACCGCGGGCTTCACCGGCACCCGCTGCGCCTTTACGGTGGTACCCAAGGAATGCGCGGCCTTTGACAGCGCCGGCAACAAACAACTCCTCCACCCCCTGTGGAACCGCCGTCACTGCACCAAGTTCAACGGCGTCTCCTACCCGATCCAGAAGGCGGCCGCGGCCGTTTACAGTGACGCGGGAAAGCGACAGGTCAGGGAACTGACCGACTATTATCTGCGCAACGCAGCGCTTATCAAAAAAGAAATGATCGCTCTCGGCTTTGCGTCGGTGGGCGGCGACAATGCCCCCTACATCTGGATTGACGGCCAGGGCCGTGATTCGTGGGAATTTTTTGACATGCTGCTGAATAAGGCAGGCGTGGTTTGCACGCCCGGGGCCGGTTTCGGCAAATGCGGCCAGGGCTATATCAGGCTTTCCGCCTTTAACAGCTATGAAAACGTGATCAAGGCAATGGAACGGATCAGTCAGGCCCTGCAATAGGCCCGGTCTCCTGTTCCGCCGGGCTCGGCTCGCCATTGACTCTGACGACCGGCGCAACCTTGCCGGAGGATGGGCTGTCCGGCTCATCATCGGAAAAGCGCCGGGCAATGCGTTGAAATGACTCCTCCTGCGCCAGAAAGGCATCCACCACATCCGGGTCGAAATGGCTGCCACGCCCCTTTTTGATAATTTCCACCGCCTCGTCATGGGTAAATGGGGGCTTGTAGCACCTGGCGCTGATCAGGGCATCATACACATCAGCCAGCGCCATCAGGCGCCCGGCAACGGGAATGGCATCACCCTTGAGTCCACGGGGATAGCCCGTGCCATTCCATTTCTCATGGTGACTGTAGGCGATCTCCCCTGCCAGGCGCAAAAACGAATGTCCTTCACCATCCTGCAGTAAAGACTCCGCCTTTACCAGGGTGTCATAACCCAAACGGGCATGTTCTTTCATCGCTTCAAACTCTTCAGCGGATAGTTTACCGGGATTAAGCAGGATACGGTCGGCCACTCCCACCTTGCCGATATCATGCAGCGGGGCGGACCGGAAAAGCATCTCAATGGTGGACCAGTCAAGGCATTTTTTGAATCTGGGATGGTCAGCAAGATGCTCGGCCAAGGCCCGGACATAATGCTGGGTCCTTTGAATATGGCCGCCGGTTTCATTGTCCCGGGTCTCGGCCAGGGCCGTCATGCTGAGAATGGTGGTATCCTGGGCCAGCAGCAGTTCCCTGCTCCGCTTCTTGACCTCTCTTTCCTCGCGCCAGAATTTCAGCAGACTCAAGATGGCGAAATTAACGACGAGAATCAGCATCCCACAGAGCGGATTAATAAAAATCCCCTGTTTTTCCAGGAGAATAAAGGATCCGTACCCTATCCCGCAGACGCCGATGACAAGAAAGCAGACGCTGGTCAGGGCATTTGCCCCGGCCAGAAAAAAAGTCGACAGACAGCCGAGAACAATAATGGCAGCGAACTCAAAGCCTCCGGCCCACAAGGGTCGTGCGAGAAAATGTCCGCTCATGATGTTCTCGATGATGGTGGCATGCACCTCCACTCCAGGGTAGACGGCATCGAGCGGGGTGGGGTGGCTGTCCATCAGGCCGGCGGCCGAGGTGCCGACCAGCATAATCTTACCTGCCACGCGCTCTTTTGGCACGGCATCGTTTAAGATATCAGCCGCTGATATAAAGTCGAAAAAACGCCCCCTGCCCTGATAGGCAAGCAAAAGATTGCTCATCCCATCAACAGGAATCCGCCGGTCATTCACGACCACTGCCTCCAACCCGCCGGCAGGCATGTCCAGGGCTACCCCCTTAAGCCCCCAGGCCTTCATCACCGTGGCCAGGGCCAGACCCGGATAAACCTTATCCCGGTAACGTATCAGCAAAGGAACGCGCCGGAGCACCCCATCGACATCGGCCGGATAGTTGACAAAACCGGATGCATCCACGGCCTTACTGAGTTGGGCGATATTCACCGTGGCGTCGAGGGCGTTAAAAAGAAAATCACGGCCGGCAGCCTTACTGTCTTGCGGCAAGACTGCATCTATCGGATGGAGAAACTCCTCTTTTCCCGGAGCTTGATTTTGCCCAAAAGAAAATTTGTATCCCAGGACGAAAGGCCCTTTCTGCAACACTTCAGCCAGGGCCAGGTCATTATCCTGCAGGTGCTGCGGCAGGCCGGCAAGGGAAAATTCGACATGCAGGTCACGTTCCATTTCCTTTTGCAGGATCTGCAGGGAGGTTCTGTCCGCTTCGGCAAAAATAATATCCAAACCGACGGATTCGGCCCCCATCCGCCGCAGTTTATCGAGCAGCAGGGCAACCCGGTAACGGGGCCAGGGCCATTGCCCGAACTCGGCCAGTGATTTCTCGTCAAAATCAACAATCACCGGCCCCATGCCATGTTCGCTTTTCGGCAGTGACCGCACCATGGAGTCGTAGACTTTCAGCCCAACCAGGGACAGGAAGGAAGGCCGATAGATGGAGGCGAGGGAAAAAAGAAGGGTAACAATACAACCGGAAAGAAGAACAACCCCCTGCCAGCGGCTGGGCCGGCGGGGGGATTTCATCTGATGATAACCTCAACGCGCCGGTTTCTCGGCTCCTTGACATTGTCTGCCGTGGGGATCAGGAGATCGGCCTCTCCATAGGAGGAGACCTCAATAATGGCGGGGTCGACACCCCTTTCCACCAGGAGATTGCGCACAGTCTGGGCTCGTTTGGTAGACAGGGTAAAATTATACTCTTTGGAGCCGGCAGTGTCGGCATGGCCGATGACGCTGACGTCCGTCGACTGATTTTTTTTAATGGCATCCATGATCGGCTGCAGCAACTCGATAGAGCCATTGGTCAAATCAAAAGAGTCGGTTTTAAAATAGAGGAGAAAGCTCCGGGGTTGCGAGGGCTCAACGGCAAGGGCCTCGCCGAAGGTCGTTCTGATCTGCTCCTCGTTCATTGCCGGGGCGGCCTTGGGCTTACTGCTGCTATCGGCGACGGTAACACAATCACCCGGCTTATCCGCCACATAGCTCCCCGTGTCATTAATTACCTCAATGCTCCCCACATTCCCATCCTGGTCCGGCAGCAGAACAAACATGTTCTTTTGCGAAGAGCAGGCAGTCAACAAGAGCAGCAGCACCAGGCATGGCACAATTATAACAATACCTTTCATAAGCACTCCCCTTCTTCATGACGAAATTCTGGTTAAATCATAGGCACGCAGGTCAATTGCCTGCAATTTTTGCGGCAAATCTGGTCCCACGGATGGCAATGGTGCCCACCGGTGTCTCGATCTTAATGGAATCCGGTGAGAGTTTGCCTATCAATCCGGACATATAGACGAATGTCCCCTTGATCATTTTCGCCAGCACGGTAAAGCGGCCCTGATCCGGGACAAAGACATATTCCTTTAACTCCAGCTCACTTTCCGGTCCCAGTGAAAAAATGGTATTATCCCGCAAAATGATCCCCACCGAGCCATCCTTGCCGGTGCTGATTACATCATTTGCATAGATTTTCATTCCCCTTGCCACCTTGAGCGTCATTTTCTGACGCATGACCAAGACGCTTCCCTGAACATTTTTCACGGTTCCGGCAAAATCCTCCGCCGCCAAAACCGGCCAGGGTGCTGCCAGGACAAACAACAGCAGAAAGGTAACAATACGATGCATGGGCCACCTCAACTTTTGACTGTCTCGCATTTTATGCCACCTTGAGGGTAACAACCGGCTCGACAGACTTACAGTGCATGACAAGTTCCTGATTTATCGTCAGGGAAATTCGGTACCGGGACTGCTTACTAAGCCATCATTTTTGACAAACCAATCACACCATCTATATAGATTATCAAATTTCCCAATCGATTGCCAAGAGATGTTTTACAGAATTTCAGGTTATAATATCACCGATGATGGAATTGATCTCCCTCTCCTGCTTTTCAATGCTTTCCGTAAGGCTGAACTGGACCAGAGCCCGCTCAAGATTTTGTGCAGGAAACAATGCCTTGAAATAGACATCCCCCTGCAGATAATCGGTAAAAAAACGAAGCCCCAGCTCAAAGGCGATGAGTCGGGCGCCGGCATAAAAATAATCATAATCATGCGGGGTGAGAAAACTGTCGGCCTCTGCCACGTAACCCTGCAGAATTTCCCGACATAGCTCCGTGTCAAAAAAAACGGGCAAAGGGCCTTCTTCCCCTGGGCCATTGCAGCAGGAACGCAGACAGTCACCGATATCGTACTGGATGAGACCGGGCTTCACCGTATCAAGATCAATCAGGCTCACCGCCCGGCCTGTCTGTTCATCAAAGAGGATGTTGCTGAGTTTGGGGTCACCGTGAATGGGCCGCCTGAAGAGTTTCCCCTCCTTTCCGGCATCCTCAAGGACGTGGGCCAAAGCCCTGCGCCGGGCAATAAAATCATGGCAGAAACGGATGTCCGCCGAGTCCTTCCGGGCTGATGCGGCCGCCACCCTGTCATACTGGGCGAGATAAAGCGGGGTGATGTGGAAGCCGGGCAGGGTATCATGGAGCCTGGACGGAGGAAGGTCACTGATGAGTCGATGGAAACGCCCCAGGGCCAGCCCCGCCTCCCTGGCCTGGAAGCCACTCCGCACCGTGTCGAAGCTCCTGCAGCCGGCAATGAAATGCAGCACCCGCCAGCAGGATTCGTCACGATCCCGGAGGAAATCCCTGCCCCCCAGGGTCTGCTGAATGACCGGCATCCGCCAGTTGCCGGAATTTCCCTCAACTGCCAGCTTATTCATCACATGATCGCAGACAACACGCAGGTTTTCCATAAGCCATTCAGGATGGGCAAAAACCGCGGAACTGATGCGCTGGAGGATAAAACGGTTCTCATTCATACCGGCAACAGTCACCAGAAAGGTATCATTGACCCTGCCTGTTCCATATTCCCGGATATCTTTGATTGCCGCGGCTGCAAAAAACTGTGCCGCCACGGCGTGAATATCAGCCGTCATCTCTTCTCCAATTTTTTTTTACTGATAACATTTTTTTATCTTTACGAACACTTATTCAAACGGTTATAAGGATTTTATACATTTCTCAAAAAGGAACATGAAGATAAGCAAAGACAACGCCTTGCATATGGCCATCCTGTGGCCTTTCTTCCTGCTGCTGTTTGTTCAGCTCATGCTGACATCCGGCTGCAGTACGCTTTCACCAACCCCGGTCAAAACAACCCTTGCCCCGGAATCATGCAACTCCTTCAGGCTCGGCTATACCATCCAGGCCGGCGCCTTTACCGATGTGGAGCATGCCGCCCGCCTGAGCAGAACCTTGGAAAAACAGGGACTGAACGCCTACTACTTCCGGCACAGCTCTGGCCTCTACAAAGTACGCTTCGGCAATTACCCGTCACTGCAGGAGGCAACCCGCCAGGCCGAGAACTATCTGCGCGCGGGCACCATCACCGATTATTATCTCGTCAGGCCTGACTCCTATGCCCTGGCCAAGAAAGACGAACTGGGCGAGGATTATCTGCGGGAACAGCTGCTTGATACCGCAGCAGATTTTTTGGGCATCCGTTACAAATGGGGTGGCGCTTCCCAGGAGGACGGTTTTGACTGCAGCGGTTTGGTCATGGCCGTCTACCAGTTGAACGGTCTTGACCTGCCACGCACCTCAAAAAGTCAGTTTCACTCCGGTAAACCGGTGGCAAAAAACGAACTCAAAAAAGGTGATCTGGTCTTTTTTGCCACCAGAGGCGGCAAACGCATCACCCATGTTGGCATATACGCCGGCAACAATTCCTTCATCCATGCCCCGCGAAAAGGAAAACAGATCGAAACCTCTTCTCTTTCCAGCAGCTATTTCGCCTCCCGCTTCATGGGCGCCAGAACCTATCTGGGCGACAGTTAATTCAACCATGCAGCCATGGATCCCGGATCCGCCCCATGCATATGGGAATGAAATTACATGAACGCGCCTTCCTGATTGCAAACTGGAATAAGAAACCTCCATGCCTTACCTGAAAAAAATTCTTGCCCTCTGCCTGACCCTCGCCTTTTCCCTCTCCCTGCATCTGCCGGCGGCACAGGCGGCCCCCAAGAAAAAAATCCCGGTTTTGGTTTCCATTCTGCCCCAGGCATTTTTTGTGGAAAAAATCGGCGGAGACAGGGTTGAGGTGGAAGTGCTGGTCCAGTCCGGACAAAGCCCGCACACATACGCCCCAACGCCTCGCCAGATGGCAAGGCTTGCCGAGGCCAGGGTTTATTTTCGCATCGGTGTCGCCTTTGAAAACACCTTTATTCCCAAAATAGAAAATTCCCTGCCGAATCTCGTCATCGTTGACACCAGGCAGGGAATTGCGCTCGAAAAAATAACGGGTCATGAAGAGGATGATCACCATGACCCTGGAGAGGAACTTGACCCGCACATCTGGCTCGATCCTCTGCTGGTTAAACAACAGGCGAAAATCATCAAGGATACCCTGATTCAGCTTGACCCGGGCGGCCAGTCACTTTATGAACAAAACTTCACCGCATTCTGCGCGGACCTTGATGCGCTGCACGCGAGGTTAAGCAAGGCCCTGGCCCCGTTGCGGGGCAAAAGTTTTTTTGTTTTTCACCCGGCCTTCGGCTATTTTGCCAAGGCGTACGGACTGAAACAGATTGCCGTGGAAACGGGCGGCAATTCTCCCAGCGCCCGGCATCTGGCCAGCCTGATCGAATCGGCCAAAAAAAACGGGGTGAAAGTACTGTTTGTGCAGCCCCAGTTCTCCCGGAAAAGCGCGGAAACCGTTGCCCGCGCCATTAACGGGGTGGTCGTCGCCCTTGATCCGCTGGCCAGAGATTACTTTGCCAACATGACCGGCATCGCCCAGGCCCTGGAAAAGGCTTTAGCTGGCCCGCCAAGCTGACGCCCAATCACTTCTCTGCCGCCAATCTCCTAACGGCCACTGCTGTTTAACTCAGCTTTCACGGCCAGGCCTATTTTTTTCAGAACAAACGGCTTTCTGACATATACCCCGGCGCCCAGTTTTTCCGCTTCCTTGACCCGGTGGGTTTCCGAAAAGCCGCTGACAATGATGGCCTTCTGGGCAGGATGCATTTCGAGAATCTTTTTGTACGTCTCAAGTCCGTCAATGCCGGGCTCCATAATCATATCAAGCAGCAGCAGGTCCACTTGGTGATCCTGCATATAGGCAATCGCCTCTTCCCCGCTGGCCGCGGAATTAACCGAATAACCAAGTTTCCCCAGCATTTCCGATGCCAATTCCCGCTGTTCCTTGATATCATCCACCACCAGGATGGACTCGCCGCTGCCCATGTAAGCCTGCAGGGATAGGTCCTGGACGTCTGCATCTCTGCCCTTTCTGGTTACGGGAAAATAGAGGGTAAATGTCGATCCCCGGCCTTCAACGCTTTCCACCTGGATATATCCGTTATGGTCCTTTACCGTGCCCCAGACCACAGCCATGCCGAGCCCTGTTCCGCTTCTGCCCATTACCTTTTTCGTATAGAACGGTTCAAATATCCTGCCCAGATCCTGGGGGGAAATACCGATTCCCGTATCCGTGACGGTAAAGATCACATATTCGCCCTCTTCGACATGGTCATAGCCTCTGATCGGTTTGTCCACATAGCGGTTCCGGGTGGAGATCATGATCTTGCCGCCGTCGGGCATGGCCTCTGCGGCATTAAAAACCAGATTCATCACCGTTTTGGACAGATGGACCGGTGAACCGCATATATCCAGAAGATCCTGCGCCAGGTTGGTTGCAAAGACAACCTGTGGGTGCAGAGAGCGTAAACTTTCATGTTCCGGGCTTTGCAGGTATTCGCTGACTGTCTGATTGAGATTCATCACCGTACTTTCAACCACCCCCCGCCTGGCCATGGTCAGCATATCCTGGACAATGGCGGCGGCCTTATGCCCGGACTGCTGGATGGCGAGAAGCGGCGCTCTGATGCGGCTGTCCGCCGGCAGATCAAGCAATATCAGCTCCGGATAACTGATGATCCCCCCGAGAATATTATTGAGGTCATGGGCCACACCTCCGGCCAGGGTGCCGAGGGCCTCCATGCGCTGAGCCCTTTGCACCTGAATTTCCAGTTTCCGCCTTTCCTGCTCGGCCCATTTCCTTTCGTTCATTTCCAAGTCACGCAGGACAATGGCATCATGCAGGTCCCGGGTCATGTTGTTGAAAGATTCGGCCAGCATGCCGATTTCATCCTTTGCGCGGATATCCACCGTTTGTTGCAAATCTCCTTGAGCCAGACGACTCGTTGCCTGACTAAGCTGCAGAATCGGCTTGGTTATGCCCTGGGCAAGCAGAAGGGAAAGCAATATCGCGGCAATCAGCACAGTCAGTGAAATGACAAACACCATGTTGCGCAGATTGTTTGGCGCATCCATGAATTTGGCATAGGGCAGGACGGCCATGACCGACCAGTTTCCGCCCGGCACCGGGGAATAGGCCACGAAACCATCAACGCCCAACAGGCTGGCCCGATGGAATCCGGAATTCATTTTCCCGGCCTGGGCGACGATCTCTTCCGACTGGCGATTATCGCCGGCTAACCTGCCCATGATTTTATCCTGCTGCGGATGGGAGATAATCGTGCCGGCGGCATCCATCAGGATGAGAAAACCTGTATCGTCAAATTTGAATTGCTGAAAATCTTTGAGAAAATCGCCCAGGGGAATACCGCCGACGATCACACCTTCGAATTCTCCGAAAAAATTCTGCCGGCAGTAGGCAAACTGCACCATCATTTCTTCGGCAACAGTGCCCTGACCCGGGAATACCGAAAACACCTTGTTTGGAATCCATGTCGCCTCTTCAAAGAGAAAAGTTGTGCTGATATCCGCCAGGATTTCCGGCCTCTCAACCCCGTTGACCAGCTTCATCTCCTCGACGCCATCTTCACGCACATAGGCGAGCATGGGAAATTCCGTCATAAAGCCGTTGAAATGCTGGATCAAGACCGGCTCATGATATTCCCGGGTGTATGCCTCGATGGCCTCGTTGGTCGCCAGGGTTCTGAATTTTTCCTCCTTGTATTGAATCATGGCACTCAGCTTCTGCGCCCGGTCCTGGGCAATGTTGCGCAGACGCTGCTCCTGGGTCTTCTTGAGAGAATCAACCATTAAGACATAGCTGGAAAATCCCAGCAGACCACAGACAAGGAGGACAAGTCCTATCTGTGATACGAGAATTTTGGTCTTGATTGATCGAAACACGTTAATGAATGCCCTCCGCTGCGAGTCAGCAGACAAAATAATCCATCTACTCCGGGACCACTCCATAGGACCTGATGATTTGTTTCCCCTCGTCGCTGTCAAGAAAATCGACAAATCTTTTGGCAAAGCCGTCAAGATTTTCCCGGTAGACCAAGGCAAAGGGAACGATGAATTGGTATGTACCGTTACTTACATTTTCAGCCGATGGATAAATGCCGTCCACCTTCAGGATACGCAAATCCGTGCCAATTGCCATTGACATGGGGACATAGCCTATCGTCCTGCGGTGTTTCATGATCGTTTTCACCGCCTCGGGAGTGTTATAAATAATCTTGGCCGTGGGATTGGTTATGTTTTTAAAACCGGGCACCAGCTTATTTAAGACAATCAGACAGGAGTCGCCCGGTTCCCTGCCCACCGCATAAATTTTCCCCGTCTCGCTCCCCAATTGACTCCAATCGGTAATTTTGCCGGAATAAATGCCGACAATCTCCTGGGAACTTACATTGTCAAGATTGGTCACGCTGGGATGAACGACAAAGGCAACCGGACATTTGGCAAACGGCTTGTAGTTGAGGCCAAGTTTTTCTTCACTCTCGGTTAATTGCCGGGCAACCCTGCCGAGATCGATCTCTCCGGCTGCCGCCGCTCTTACCCCGCCGCCCGAGCCGATACTTTCCGGAATATCAATTTCTCCGCCGCCCAGTTTCTCCTCCAGCGTGCTGGCTGCCTCCCGCAGCAACGCCTGACTGTCACCGGTGCCGCTGACCACGATCCTCTGTCCGGCAAAGCCGCGCAAGACCTTGTCGGCCTTGGCCAGAAAAAGCGGCGGCAGCCTGTAGCCGATGGCATCTGCGGCATTGACATTGATGGTGATATAATAACGGTCGGATGTGACGATGGGGATTTCCCGCGGATTTTTATTTTTAGTCAGAATCTCGATGGCGGCAGGGACACAGAGTCGGCCCAGTGATTCATAATCCACTGTCACGGAAACCATGCCCACCGGCCCCCCCTCCTGCGGATCTTCGACCCCTTCGAAGGTACTGGAAACCACGGGTAATTTGGCCGGGTGCGTCACCTTGCCAACCAGGGACATATTTTTATAAACCACGTCCTCGATCGGCACCCACAGGGCATCAATTCCCTGCTGCAACAACTGTTTGACACCATTTTCTATCTGATCCGCCGAATCGATAGTCACCTCTTTCAGGGTAATCCCCATATCGGCGGCACAGTCACGGGCACATCTGGTTTCGGCAAGGGGAACGGGATTATTCGGCCGGAATATGACACCCAGGGTCTTCAGGTGGGGGATTGCCTCTTTGAAGATCTTCAGTTTATTTCTGAACTCGATCCAGTTGCTGCTGCCGGTGATATTGCGGCCTGATGACTGCCAGCTCTCGGCTATTCCCGCGGCAACCGGATCAGTAACCGCGGAGAAGACAATGGGGATATCCGTTATCTCCTCCATGGTCCACAGGGTCCCCTTGGTGCCGATGGTGAAGATCAGATCAACCCTTTCATCCTTCCAGCGGCGGATGAACTCCCTGGCTTTGCCTTCATCCCCGTAAGCCCGCTTCAGGTCCAGCTTATGGGGGATACCCGATAGTTGAATTCCCTCAATGAATCCCTGGAGCGCTTTTTCATCATGGGGCGACTCATGCCACATCAGAATGCCGATTTTATGCGGCCCGGTATGGGCTCCTGCAGGAGCGCAGGAGAACAAAATCCATAAACCTATGAAAATCGTTGCTATCCTTCGCATGTCAGCCTCCGCCATCCTTTTTTATCCGGACAATGTGATCGTTATAAATCCGTGACCATCTCGGCCCGGCGTGTTGCCCGGACCAGCATCAAGCCCCTCCAAGAACCTCTCGGCCACGAAACACAAGAGGGGGATATCTATTGGTTAAAGGAAATTTCGGTAACGGGAACTTCCCGCTCGACAAAAAAAGCCGAAAGGCATCGAGGGTGTGAACAAAAAGATCCTGAAACATTTTGTCCTCAACAGGTTGATGACGCACAATCGTCCCCAGTGCAAACCGGCACATTGCCAGACCGCCCGGGGAGACCATGAGCCTTGTTGGCAGACTTAACGGCTGACTGCCTGAATTTATACCTTATATCATTTGCAGGTTGAAAAGAAATCGTTTTCCCGGTATGCAGATGTTTTTTCTGGGGACCCTTCCCCCTTCCTAACCTATCGACTAACCACATTTTTTTTTATTTATACCTTCTGTCTCCATCCGGCAAATCCGGAAAAGCGGAAGAGATCCGGAAAAATGGATTTATTTCCAATATTCAGGAAAATACTCCGGCAAGGCCGATTGACCGCCCCTGTGGCCAAGGGCGGAAAAATATTTTTCACCCGTCCCGCACCTCTTGAAATGACTGCCCGGGAAAGCAATGAACAAAAAAAATTCTTGCCAAAATGCTCCACCATGCCAGGTTGGCAGAATTATTGCTATATGCACAAGTTGACAATTTGATGAGCGTGTTTAACAGGCCGTCAGAATTTTCTTTTCCAAAGGGAAGGCGGAAAAGGGAGGAGAATTGAGGGGAATGAACGAACAAGTGCTGCGCAGCGGGGTTCATGGCTGTTCCAGATTTTTCAAACGGGAAGGGGAGAAAAATCTGCAAGGCATGAAGGGAAAGGGACTGCGCAGTCACATTCATTTCGAATTCACAGGTAAAAGAAATGCGTTATCATTCCTCCTCATCTCTCCTGTTTTTCTGCCGGACAATTTTT
>JAHIVT010000120.1 GCA_018816555.1 Pseudomonadota bacterium | reverse complement strand
TAACCTCCTTAGCATGGAAATTGGTAGGCCTGGCAAAGCTTTCTTGCATTGCCGGCATGGTTTTATTAAGAAAAAACCATGAGGTTACTTTTTTCAACAGCTTCTTGCGGGTTGTCTGCCGCGTAGCGGCTTCGTCCAACAATAGGCCCCAGCCGACGCTCGTGCCTCGCTCGGCTGAGCCTCAACGGTTATGCTAATGAAGTCATTAACAATTAACCTCCCACGAGGTTGTTGAGACCGAGGTATCATTGTGAGAAATCATAATTTATACGCACTGGGTGGAGCTTTGTGGCTGTTTTTAATTCTGTCCGGCTGCGCTCCTGTAACGCCAAACTTGACAGGGAAACCATTTCAATTTCAAGAAAACACTGAGAGCGGCACGGCACAAATCTATATTTACAGAATGCTCACTCCCCCTACTCTTAGATCACCAGATGTAATCATAAATGGAGAGAGACGTTTGGACCTGATAGCCGGTGGTTTCGGGAGAGTGCTTGCATTGCCCGGCGAAATGCTAATTGAAACCAAGTGGAGCTGGGATACGGGCGTCGAAGATAAGTCAGTGCAGCTTACAGTGGGACCTGGCGAGTCGTACTTTGTGCGTTGCCACACCGATATGTGGGGGGGTGTTTTTAACTCAAAACTGCAAGTAGTTCCAAGCGCCTTTGCACTCTTTGAGCTAGAAGGACTAAAGGAGCTGCCAGGTTCGCCGGTAGAAATCGTCAAGACTCATCCTGAATAGAAATGGCATAACGACAGCATCCAGTGGATACGAATAACAGCCCGTGCCGCTTATGCAGCGTTCGCAGCAAAAATATCACATAAACATCCGTAACCTGTGGGGGCCTGATTTGATCAGGATCACCTTAAGCCTATTCTGCGTGACGCAACGCTTACTCACGTGTAGTGCCACATTGCAAAGCTACCGCTACTCAAAAGAGAGGAATAATAACCATGGATAAACCTTTAGCAGGCAAGACAGCCATTGTCACCGGGGCAAGCTCCGGCATAGGACGCGCCACGGCGCTGGCCCTGGTTCGGTCGGGCGCCGCAGTGGTAATTTCCGCCCGGCGTAAAGAGCGGCTGGACGAACTGGCTGCCGAAATTGCCGGCCTGGGAGGCAAGGCCCTGGTCGTGGCCGGTGATGCGGGTATTACCGCTGATATTGATTTGCTGCTGGACCGTGCTTTGAGCTGGAATGAAGGCGGCGGCAAGTACGATATCGTGGTTGTCAATGCCGGGCGCGGATTGGCCGGAGGCATCCTCGGCAGTGATGAATCCCAGTGGCAGCAACTTTACCAGGTCAACGTTCTTGGCGCTGCCCATCTGCTGCGCCGGACGGGGCAGTACATGGTCGAGCGGAAAAGCGGTGACATCGTGGTGATTGGCTCGGTGGTGGGGAAAAATATCTCACCCTTCAGCGGCTTCTACGGTTCAAGCAAGTTTGCCATCGGCGCCATAGCTGAAGGCCTGCGCCGGGAAATCTGTCCCCATGGGGTGCGGGTTTCCGTGGTCATGCCCGGCATCGTCATCAGTGAATTCCAGGATGTGGCCGGCTACGACGCGGAAAATTTCGGCAAGGGGATTGCCCAGTTCGGCAAACTGCTCGAACCCCAGGCCATTGCCGACGGCATTCACTGGTTGCTTACCCTGCCGCCCCATGTCAATGTCAATGAGATCATGATCCGCCCCACCGGTCAGAGCTATCCGTAAAGTCTGCCCCATGACAGTCCTCAGGCTGAGTGCCGAGTAAATGGTTTTTGCCAAAGGGAAAAAAATCGCCATATCGGCATCGGCGAGTATTATGCCAGCTCCTCTCCCGTGGTCATCAGTACCCTGCTCGGGTCCTGTGTGGCCGCCTGCCTCTGGGACCCGGTGAAAAAAGTCGGAGGGATGAATCACATTCTGCTACCCGGCAGGGCGCACATGCAGCATTTTAACACCCCGGCCAGGTTCGGGGTCAACGCCATGGAGCTTTTGATAAATGAAATCATCAGCCTTGGAGGCAGAAAAAAAAATCTGGTGGCAAAAATTTTCGGTGGTTCCAATATTTACCCGGTGCTTACAGAAAATCTTGCCGCAGGGCCGAGGAATGTAGCCTTTGTCAAAGAATTTCTCACCTTGGAATCCATAGAAATCATCAATGAAAATACCGGGGGAACCGATACAAGGGTGATTTATTTTCACACGGATACATGTGATGTTTTTCTGAAGAGAACCGTTTCCTCCATGAGGGAAAAACTTGTGGCCCGGGAAAATCAAATGTTGCGGAAGCTCATGGAAGAAGCGGCAAAATTAGCGGATATTGAATGGTTTCGTTGAAATTGTTCCTGTGTGAATCGATCACACAGGAACAATTCATGAGCGCTGCTTTCCCAGGCTGCAGGCAGGCACTGATCAGCTTATCCTTAGAAGGGCACTGGTCGAAGCCGGGTAAATAAAGAGAACCGGCAACTCAGTCATAAATAATAGTGGTGTACTGTTCCAGGATGGCTGAGGTTTTCTCGTCAAGATCAGAGGCCACCTCATGGATCTGGTATTCGTGCTTGCAGGATGTGCACTGCAGGCGCACCCTGCGGCACGAACGTTTGACCACTAGTTCGCCATTGCATTTGCGGCATTTCATAGGCTACCCTTTTAGTAATTCTTCCCTGGTGAAAATCGCTTCAAGTTTATAGCCTTTCTCCGCCAGGGTTTCCGCCCCGCCTTCCTGGCGGTCTACCACGGTGATGATCTGGGCCACTTTGAAGCCTTGGGCCGCCACCCGGTCAATGACTTTGAGCAGGGTGCCGCCGGTGGTCACCACATCCTCAAGCAGGGTGACCGCACAGCCGGGAGGCATATTGCTCTGTCCTTCCAGAAATGCTTCGGTGCCGTGTTTTTTTGATTCCTTGCGCACGATAAAGGCCGGGATGGGTGATTTTTCCAGAAAGCTCACCAGGGAGGCGGCGGTGACCAGGGGGTCTGCACCCAGGGTCATGCCGCCCACCGCGCCGATTTTCTCCGGGTGGTCTTTAATCAGTTGAAAGATGAGTTTGCCGCACAGGTATGCCCCTTCGGCCGACAGGGTCGTCTGCTTGCCGTCAATATAAAAGTCCGATTCCCGGCCTGATGAGAGTTTGAAGGCACCCTTGCGGTATGATTTTTCCAGTATGATTTCTTTGAGTCGCTCTTTGTCAGTCATTGTCTCTATTGTCAGTTTTAAAGTTTTGTAAAATAGTTCTTCAGATTTGCCTCGCTGTCAAGGCGGGGCACGATCAGTCCGTCTTTGGAGGCCATGGCCACCATTGCGCCTGGGCCGTGTCCGGCCAGAACGCAGTCGGAATGGACGATGACGGCAATGACCACGCCGCCGGTTTTATAGATGCGGCCATAGGTGGCATCGGCATCCATGATGGCCACCACATCCCCCAGTTTCAGATCACTCAGGCCATACTCCTCCACCGTGGGGCCGTCAAAGAGCTGAATGTCATAATCCCCGGCATGGCTGTGGGAATGGCCGATGCCTGACCCCATGATCCTGGCCGGCACCATGTGGGTAACTGCTACCTCAAGTCTCCCTCCCTCCAACTCCTTCAGCCCCATGACCGCCGGCAGCGCAGGGTCGAGATTCATGATTTTTATGGATGGGAAATCGGTGAGCGACAGACCGCAGCCGAAAGCCTTGATCTGAATTTTGTCACCTATTACAAGATCTTCGAGCACATCCGGCTCAAAGTCAAGCAGAACATGGTCGATGCCGCCATGCTTGCCGGTGACCCGCCCGGTTTTCCCCTGGGCCTGGCCGGAGACCACCTTGGCCACGTTGCCCGCGCAGGAGAAAAGATTAAGTGCCCTGTTCGGGCCGGGCTGACTCTGGAACTGGGTGAAGTTCGAGATGCTTACCCCCGGCTCCACATGATCGGCAAAGAAGCCGCAGGCCGGGTCGCCGATGCGCACGTTGTAGGTGATGCCGCCCACCCCGGGATAAATGTCGGAATGGCCTTCCGGATTGATGCGGTAGGGGTTTATCCCGCCGAGAGGGGAGGTGATTTCCCCGATCACCGACTGGCACACCAGTTGGTCAATATTTGTTTTCAGCATGTTGTCCCTCTGCTATTATCTTAACAGCTTATCAGCTTAACAGTCATGAGCTGATTATACATTAAACCGGAAGTTGATGCAGTCGCCGTCCTGAGCAATATATTCCTTGCCCTCCAGCCGCCAGACACCCTTTTCCTTGGCCGCCGCTTCACTGCCGCAGCGGATATAATCCTCGTAGGCAATGATCTCGGCCCGGATAAAGCCCTTTTCAAAATCGGTGTGGATGACGCCGGCCGCCTTCTGGGCATTGGTGCCTTTACTGATGGTCCAGGCCCTGGTTTCCTTTTCGCCCACGGTGAAGTAGTTGATCAGGCCAAGCAGGCTGTAGCCCGCCTTGATCAGCCGGTTGAGGCCGGATTCGCTCATGCCCATGTCCGCCAGGAAATCCTTCTGCTCCTCTTTGTTCAGGGTGGAGAGCTCCTCTTCAATGGCCCCTGAGATCACCACCACCAGGGCACCCTCTTCTTCTGCCGCGGCCTGCAGTTCATCCACCCAGTGGTTGCCGCCGGCAATATCTTCTTCCGCGACATTGGCCACATAGAGCACCGGTTTGGCGGTGAGGAGACAGAGTTCCTTGAGCAGTGATCTGCCCATATCATCGGTTTCCAATACCCGGGCGGGTTTGCCGCTGTCAAGCAGGTCCTGCAGTTTTTCCAGGATGGCGGCCTGGGCCTTGTAAAACTTGTCACCGGATTTGGCCTGGGATCTGGCCTTGTCAAGCCGCCGGCCCACGGTTTCCAGATCAGCCAGGATCAGTTCGGTGTTGATCACTTCGCGATCCCGCAGGGGATCGATGGCTCCGGAAACGTGCACAACATTGCTGTCCTCAAAACATCGGACCACATGGGCAATGGCGTCAACCTGGCGGATATGCCCCAGAAACTGGTTGCCGAGTCCTTCTCCCTTACTGGCTCCGCTGACCAGGCCGGCGATATCGACAAATTCCATCTGGGCATTGACCTTGTTGCGCGTCTTGGCCAGGTCAGCCAGTTTGTCAAGCCGCTCATCCGGCACGGGCAACTTGCCCACGTTGGGCTCGATGGTGCAGAAAGGGTAATTGGCCGATTCAATCCCGGCTGAGGTCAGGGCGTTAAAAATAGTGGATTTGCCGACGTTGGGCAGTCCGACAATACCGCAGCGAAAACCCATGAATACTTCTCCTTATCTATTAAATAATTAACGCAAAGTTGCAAAGAGACAAGGTGGTTTATTGTCGCGCCTCACTTTCTCTGCTGCTTTGCGTTAAGATAGGGTCAATTGACCTGTAAAAAAGAGTCACTATATAATGATTTCTTTGCAATCAGGCAAGTATTGATTATCTTGCCAGGCGAAATGAGTAAACCTACCCCGATCCGTACATTGCTTCAATCCCTCATAGCCACCAAGGGCTGGGAGGGACGAGTCGAGCTGCATAAGGTCTTTGAATTCTGGGATGATCTGGTTGGCCCGGACATCGCCAGACAGGCCCAGCCCCATGTGATCCGCAAGACCATTCTCTGGGTGCGGGTTTCGGATTCCGTCTGGATGCAGCAGCTTCATCTATTAAAGGTAATGCTGCTTGAAAAATTGAACAGCAGGCTGAAAAAGAACAAGTTGACCGACCTGCGTTTCCAGATCGACGCCTCCCTTGGTCGTGAGGAAGGGGAAGGCGCTGAGCCGCAGGACGCCAGCCCGGCCCGTTTCCCTTCAGCAGAGCGGAAAAAGGAGTTCGAGTCCCTGCTTGCGTCAATTCATGATGAAGAGATTAAAGCGGCCATCCGGCAATGCTGGCTGAAGACCGGTCATCTGCGTGATGTCGAAGAAAATGACAGCCACTGACGTAGAACTCAGAACTCTTTGTTCGAATCAACCAGCAAGGTCACCGGCCCGTCATTGATCAGCTCAACCTCCATCATGGCCTGAAAGGTGCCGGTTGCCACTCTGAGATGTTTCGCCATTGATGCAACAAATGCCTGGTAAAGGGCATCGGCTGCGTCAGGCGGGGCGGCATGGGAATAGGATGGCCGCCGGCCTTTTCTGCAGTCGCCGAAAAGGGTGAACTGGGAGACGGCAAGGATCTCGCCGTTAATGTCACGCACCGACAGGTTCATTTTCCCCTGTTCATCGGGAAAGATCCGCAGATGCAGGATTTTTTCCACCATGTAGGCGACATCCTTTTCACTGTCGTCCCGAGAGACGCCCAGCAGGATGAGAAGCCCGCGACCGATGGCGCCGACAGTTTTATCATCCACCTTGACCTCCGCCTTTTTGACGAGTTGAATGACCGCTCTCACAGGTTGCCTCCCATATGCTGCAGCAGGGTCATGGCTGCAATGGACGCCGTTTCCGCCCGCAGGGTGAGGCGGCCCAGGGACACGGGGATGAAGCCGGCGTCAACGGCCCTGTTTATCTCCTCGTTGCTGAAGCCGCCCTCCGGGCCGATAAGGGCAATGATTGACCGGGTGGCGGAAAGATTAGGCAAGTCGTGCAGGCGTTTTGTCGTTTCCTTCTCCCAGAAGATGATTTTGGTCGCATAATCAGCCCCTCGGGCCAGTACCCCATTGAAAGCAAGGGTCTCGGTGACGGCTAAGGGGATGGCGCGGCCGCACTGTTTGCAGGCTTCCATGATGATCTTTTCCCAGCGGGATGCTTTGTCATCCTTGGGGGCCGGGACCGCACAATAGGCGGAATGGAAGGGGAGAAAACCGGTAACTCCCAGTTCGGTTGCCTTCTGCACGAGAAAATCCATTTTCTTGCCCTTTAACAGCCCCTGGGCGATAAAAAGGGCAGGTTCGCGGGGCGTAAAGGTTTGTTGGGAGGTGATGGCAAGCTCTACCGCTTTGCCCATCTGTTTGATTGTGGCCTGGTAGACAGTGCCGCTGCCGTCGAAAAGCTCGATCTCGTCGCCCGCGGTCAGCCGGAGAACGTTGCGGAGATGATGGGCTTCCTGGCCGGCCAGGCTTGCCTGGGGGCCGTCAATGTCGCGGGGTTCGATAAAAAAACGATGCATGGCAGATTCCGGCTCAGGCGGTAAAGAGGAAGGCCTGCCATTCTCCTTCAACCGGGGAGGCAAGCAGTTTGAGGCCAAGACTGGTAAATGTCTGCTCAATACCCTGGCCCTGTTCTCCTGCCAGAATGCCGGCCAGAATGAGCTGCCCGGTTGGGGCGACCCTGCTGACCAGTTGCGGGGCGAGTTGGGTCAGCACATCACTGGTGATATTAGCGATGACCAGGTCAACATGGCCGGTCTGGTCACCGAGATCCGCTCCGCTGACCGACATGACCCGGCTGACCCGGTTCTGCTCCACGTTGTCTGTGGCGCAGACCACCGCGTCGCTATCGTTGTCAATGCCCATTACTTTAGCGGCGCCGAACAGCGCCGCGGCAATCCCCAGTATGCCGGTGCCGGTGCCCACATCAAGCACGGTGTGCGGGGCTGTGTGTCCTGTAAAGGCGGATTCGATGAGCTGCAGGGCCAGACGGGTGCTGGCGTGCAGGCCGGTGCCGAAGGCCAGGCCCGGATCGATTTCTATGACGATTTCATCCTTGCCGGCCTGGTAAGGTTCCCAGGTCGGTTTAACAGTGATGCGCCGGCTTACCTGAGCCGGCTTGAAGTGTTTTTTCCAGTTGACGCCCCAATCCTCCTCAACGATCTCCTCATAACGGATCACCGGCTCCCGCCGGCACAGCTGTTTGAGGAAGGTGCGGATTTTCTCCTTAATGGCCGGCGTCTGCTCGTCATTATCCAGATAGGCGGTGACCGTTGTGGCGGTAGAATCCGTGTCGGGCTGGGCCATGGATTGCTCAACACCCTTGCCTGTGACATCGGCAACAAAGGCGGCTGCCATGTCGGCAAGCTCGTCATCGATTTCTATGGTACATTTCAACCAGTGCTGGGGCTGGCGATGGTTAAAGGGGTCATTCATGAAAAATCATCTCCTGATACTGTCAGTATTGTCGCCTGGGGATTTTGATAGATTCTTGTCGGCGATGAGCAATTAAGGTAGAATCGGATAGTATTTCTGCTGTCTTCATGCTTCCCGGTTTTATTGAGGCGTCCGGAACATGCGGCGTCAAATCTATCATGGGCTTTACTGAGTTAGCAAGCAGAAAAGGGAAACACCCTGCAATGGATTTTGATGGGGTGTTATCTATATATATAGAAAAGAAAGCCGCGATGAAACGAGGCGGACAGGATTGACTGATTATGGATAGAAAACAGGTTGCACAGTTGCTGGAGCAGGTAAAAAACGGTGACTGCGGTGTTGATGAAGCCATATCGGCCCTGCAGGGGCTATCCCCACAAAACATGGGTTTTGCCTGTCTGGACCACCATCGCAACCTGCGCACCGGTATTCCGGAGGTGGTCTTTGGCGAGAACAAATCGGCTGAACAGATCTGCAGGATATTTACCGGAATGCTTGCCAGGCAGGGGCCGGTTATGGCCACCAGGGTCAGCTCGGCGAAGGCCGTTGAGGTGTGCCGCAGTTTTCCGCAGGCCGTCTATCATGACGAGGCCAGAATACTTGTAGCCAGAGGTTCCGCTGCCAGGGATCTTGAAAAACATCCCTTGATTGTCGTGGTTTCGGCCGGCACCTCCGATGTGCCGGTGGCGGAAGAGGCGAAAATTACCGCAGAATGTCTTGGCAACAGGGTTGAGGCGGTGCATGATGTGGGAGTGGCTGGTATCCACCGGCTCTATTCACGCCTGGAGATGTTGTCCCAGGCCGCTGTGCTTATTGTGGTCGCCGGCATGGAAGGGGCGTTGCCCAGTGTGGTGGCGGGGCTTGTTGACACACCGGTGATCGCGGTGCCGACCAGCATCGGCTACGGCACGGGATTCGGCGGTATAGCCGCCCTGCTTGGCATGCTTAACAGCTGTGCACCGGGCATGGCGGTTGTCAATATTGATAATGGCTTTGGTGCCGCCTGTATGGCCTCGCTTATTGTCAGAGGGCAGATGAAGGAAGAGACGAGAGGTTAGAGGTTAGATGTGGGTTGGATATGAACATGAGCAGCAAACCCCAAGAGGCGTAGTAAAACTATCTAGTTGAAATTTTGTATTTATATCAAATAAGTAAAAACAAATATTGACAAGGGCACGATGATTCATTAGGTTGTCGTCTTTCCGGCGGGGAGCGAGAAACAAAAGCGAAGCGGCGGGAAAAAAAAGATATTGACAAGCCGGTAGTGATTGGCTAATATGTCTTGATCGCCTCACGAAACTGGGGCGGATTTGAGGTGTAATCCTCAGACCGATCTTTGAAAACTGAATAGCAAACTATATGGGCCAAGCTGCCTTATTTATGGGGCAGCAACGTTTAATTTATTTGAGTATAAAAAGTCAGGTTTAGCCCTGACTTCTAGGATATCAAACTGGAGAGTTTGATCCTGGC
>JAHIVT010000119.1 GCA_018816555.1 Pseudomonadota bacterium | reverse complement strand
GTTTTGATGGCAGGGACGGCAAATGGTTCCGGCAGATGTTCCGGCTGAATGAAGCCGCCTTCGCAGAGAATAAAGGCATATTCAATAATATTTTCAAGTTCCCTGATATTGCCCGGATAGTTGTGGCGCATGAGGAGATTTAATGCCCCACTGGAAATTCCGACAATATCCTTTCCCTGCTGGGCGCTGTATTGTTTAATGAAATGGTCGATCAGAATGGGCACATCCTCCATGCGTTCCCGCAGGGGGGGGAGGTGGATTTTGACCACGTTGAGACGATAAAAAAGATCTTCACGAAACTGCCCTTTGTGGACAAGTTCCTGCAGATCCCGGTTGGTTGCGGTGATGATGCGGACATCCGCCTTAAGCGGGACATTGGAGCCCAGGGGTTCGTATACTTTATTCTGCAGAACCCGGAGCAGTTTAACCTGCAGTGATTGGGGAATATCTCCTATTTCGTCCAGGAAGAGGGTGCCTTTCTCCGCCGCGGCAAAGCGGCCTTGCTTGTCCTGTTTGGCATCGGTAAAGGCTCCGGCCTTGTAACCGAACAGCTCGGATTCCAGCAGGGTTTCAGGCAGGGCGCCGCAGTTGACGGCAACAAAGGGCTTGTCATTGCGCGAGCTGGCATGATAGATGGCCCTGGCCACCAGCTCCTTGCCTGTTCCGCTCTCTCCGAGAATAAGCACGGTGCTCGGACTGCGGGAAATCTCCGGAAGGATGCTGAAAATTCGTTGCATCACAACACTTTTGCTGATGATCTCGTCGAAGGTGTAGCTTTTGCTGAGTTGTTTCTGCAGCATTGAGATGGCGGAAAGATCACGGAAGGTCTCGACACCGCCGACAATGTTACCCTCATGGTCGGTGAGCGGGGAAGCGCAGATGCTGACCGGAATCCGGCTGCCATCGATATTGCCGATGGTGATTGAGCGGTTCGGCACGGGTTTGCCGCTGTACAGACTCTGGGCGATGGCGCAGCTTTTGCCGCAGATGCTGGAATGAAAGACATCTCCGCAGAATTTGCCGATGGCATCCTCTTTTTTCCAGCCGGTGATGTTTTCGGCTGCAGCATTAAAAGATGTTATTTTCCAGTTGCGGTCGACGGTAAAGACCCCGTCAGCGATACTGTCTAAAATCATTCTGTTGCACATGTAGCTTGACGATGCATCCTGAAAGATGACAATAGCGCCTGAAGGAGAACCTGCCTTGTCGGGAATCGGCACTGCTGTGGCCAACACGGCAGTCAGTTTATTAGTAGTGGTGTTCTCAATGGCCAGGTTGAAATCGGTGACTATTTTTCCTGCGGTAATGGAGGGGCAGAGGGATGAAAAAAGTACTGCAAAACGCTCGTCCTTCCCAAAAATTTCATGACAGCTCCTGCCAAGTACGTTCTCAGATTTGAGGCCGAAAAGATCCTCCGCTGCCTTGTTGAACGAGATGAGTTCCCAGTTGGCATTTATCATGAAGATGGCATCTGTCACCTTAGGATCTTTGCTTTTTTGGGATACTGTCACCATTGGATTCTCCGCAGGGGTGGTGTCGTGAGGGTTCTGAGAATATTGGGGCAATACCCCTAAATTTAACTTGTAATATATTATCACAAATCGGGAAATGTGGCAAATTGACGCAATGGAATCAAAATGAGCCCAAAATGGCTATTTGTTGCAAAATTATCCCTTGCCTATTTGGCTGAAAATTATAATATTGGAAGTGTATTTCTTTGAGGAATCGCGTTTTTTCGCCCGTAGCCTTTGAGGAAAAAAGAAATGGATGAAGTCAATCAGATTATACATACCATCTCGCTGAGTATGGGAGCTGCCTGGGCAAGCGGGATCAATCTGTATGCTACGCTGCTCACTCTGGGCGTACTTGGCTCCACCGGCAACATGACGCTGCCCCCGGATTTACAGATTTTAACCAATCCTCTGGTTATCGGCGCAGCAGGTCTCATGTTCGCGGTGGAGTTTGTGGCGGACAAGATGCCCGGAGTCGATACCGGCTGGGATTCCATCCATACCTTTATCCGCATTCCGGCCGGTGCCATGCTGGCTGCAGCAAGTCTGGGCGAAGTCAACAGTGCGATAACGGTGACGGCCGCCATTTTGGGTGGTACCCTGGCCGCCGGCAGCCATGCAACCAAGGCCGGTTCCAGAGTTTTGATCAATACCTCTCCGGAACCCTTCAGTAACTGGTTTGCCTCACTCGGCGAGGATGTTGCGGTCATTGTCGGTGTCTGGGCGGCCTTGGCTCATCCCTATGTTTTTTTAGTGGTGTTGATTATTCTGATCATTCTGATGATCTGGCTTCTGCCGAAACTGTGGGCCAGTATTAAAAAGGTCTTTTCCGTGCTGGGACGTCTTTTTACGGGAAACAAGGAGGAGACGCCGCCTTCAATCAATAATCAGCAGTCACCCTGACGCGAATAATCCCCATTGCGTCACATCCTTCTGTTTGCGTTCCTTGAATATACACTGATGATTTTTTGAGTGGGGCAGCCTTGTTTTGTTTTTGCGCGCTCAAAAAAACTCTGCATTGCCACCTGTTTGAAATCACTGCAGTTTCCCTGATGAAACCCTGTTCTGCTCTGCGTCCCTCGCCCCGGCGGGTATCTTTTATGATTTTTTTATGGTAGATTCTCGGGCCATTTAAACGAAAACGCACCAACTTTGTAAATTTCCCGAAATTCGAGAAAATTTATGTAAAATAATACTGCTCAAAGGAGAATAAAATGGCAGAGGCAAAAAAAGGCGATAAAGTTAAAATTCACTACACCGGCAAACTCAATGACGGCACGGTTTTCGATTCCTCGGCCGATCGCGATCCTTTGGGATTCACTATCGGTGGTGGTCAGGTGATTCCTGGATTCGAAGAGGCGGTGATCGGCATGAGTCAGGGGGACAGTAAAAATGTGAAGATCCCGGTGGATAAAGCCTATGGACAGCGCAATGAGGAATTGTTAATGCCCTTCCCCAAGGATCAGGTGCCGCCTGGTTTAAATCCAGAGGTGGGACAAAAACTGCAGTTGAGCGGTCCCAACGGTGAACCCGTTATGGTTTCAGTTGCGAGTATTACGGACGAGCACATCATTCTTGATGCCAATCCGCCGCTGGCCGGAGAAGAGCTGAATTTTGATATCGAGCTGGTGGAAATCGCCTAGCCTGGAGCGATCCAATGATCGCCCACACTTCAGATCAGTTCGCAGCAGATCTTCCGGTCCGGCGGTTCCGCCAAAATAAGAGGACGCCTGGCCGGAAGATAATCATGTATAGCTGGTCAGGCCGCCAAAGCGAGAAGATCCGGCGAACTGCTACCACTGTTCCCGGTGCACGCATTCTTCTCTGAATCGGGTGCGGGCCTCGGGCCTTTCCGCCGGCCAACCCAGGGCAATGGCGCACATGGGAATGATGCCCTCCGGCAGGCTGAACATCTTTTTTATCCCTTCCATCCGTTCCTGCCTGGGATGGACGCCGAGCCAGCAGGCGCCCAGACCTGAAGCATTGGCGGCCAGCAGGATATTTTCCACCGCAGCACTGAGATCCTGCAGCATGTAGGATTCCTTTTTGTCATGGGCCCGGTTGATGTCGCCGCAGACCACAAAGGCGGCGGTTGCCTGGCGCAGCATCTTGCCGTGGGGCAGAATATCTGCCAGTCTGTCCAGATTCTCCCGGCGGCGGAGCATGATAAAATGCCAGGGGTCCCTGGCTACCGCGGAAGGAGCCGACATGCCGGCTTCCAGCAGATCCGTGAGAATTTCCTCGGGTACCTCTTTTGCCTCGTATTTGCGGATACTGCGCCTGGTAAAGATAAAGTCCAGCTCAGGATTCATGCCTATTCTCCTTGTTGATCCCTATGATTTGTTACTGATGACGATTAATGCAGGTTCTGCATCTGCGGTTCATGAGAACAGAGTATTATAAGGATGGCCTGAGAGCAAATATCGCCTTTAACGCCAGCAGGAACCAGGGGGTGCCGTGCATGAAAAAATCGAACCAGTCGATGGGACGAACCAGTTGTCCTTTTACCAGCATCTGCAGTTTTTCCCAGATGTGGGGCGGATTGAAAGGGGCAAGGCCGAGGGTCAGGCAGGCGATGATAAGTACCCCCCAGGGAATGGTTGCGAGTAGTTTTTCCATCTGATTTTTTCGATTAGACATTATACTGAAGCGTTGCTTAGGGTATAGGGAAACGATGAGCTTTCACTATGCATAAAAAATCTGGAAAAGTCGAAATGTTTTCTCCCTGGACGGGAAAAATGCCATTTCCGCTTTCTTAATATCAGGCGGGCATTGGATCTATGCCGGTCCTGCTCTCATGTTGGGTTGAAAAAATGGATTTCCTGCTCCTTCTCGCTGTCGCCACATTCATCGGAACAGCAGTCTTTGGGCTCCAGGGCTTTCTCGGTGCGCGACGCATCAAGTGGCTGGATGCCAGTGCTCCCCTGGATGATGCCTGCCCGCCTGCTGTTTCCATTATCATTCCCGCCTTGAATGAGGAGAAAAATATCCGTCAGGCGCTGCTGTCTGTACTGGTTCTTGATTACAGTCCGCTTGAAATAATAGTTGTCAACGACCGGTCAACCGATGCCACCGGCGCCATCCTTGAGGAGATCAGCGCCTTGCATCCGCAGCTCAAGGTGATGCATGTCAGCGAACTTCCCCAGGGGTGGCTCGGCAAGAATCATGCTATGCACCTGGGGGCAGGCAAGGCCTGCGGCGAGTACCTGCTTTTCACCGATGCCGATGTGGTGATGGAGCCTTCCACTTTAACGAGGGCAATGGCCCGAATGCGGGCCGGTAATCTCGACCATCTCACCCTGCTGTTCAGGGCTATTTTGCCATCAAGTCTGCTGCAGATGGTAGTGATCGAATTCGGAGTCAGTCTGGTCAGCTATCTGCAACCGTGGAAGGCCGCAGACCCCACATCTGATAAATTCATCGGCGTCGGCGCCTTCAACCTGGTGCGGGCGGCAGCCTACCATAAGGCAGGAGGCCACGCGGCCATCCGGCTGTGTCCCCTGGACGACATCATGCTTGGCAAGCTTCTCAAAATGCATGGCTTTATGCAGGAATGCCTGTATGGCTATCATTTTATCGCGGTGAAATGGTACGGCACGATCAGGGAGATGATCAGCGGACTCAGGAAAAACACTTTCGCGGCCCTTGATTACAGCTTTGCCCGGCTCTGTGTTCTCACCTGCCTGCAGCTCGTCTTCAGCATCTGGCCGCCGTGGGCCTTGTTTGTGACAGAGGGGGCGACCCGCTTGGTCAATCTCTCCATTTTTGCCCTGCAGGGAACCCTGTTTGTTTTGGCGGCTCTTTACAGCGGCATTGCCTGCCGGCACGTCATCTGGTTTCCCGTGACTCCGTATATCAGGCTTTATATGACATGGAAGGCGGTGCTGGCGACAATTCTGCAGCAGGGCATTGTCTGGCGCGGCACCTTCTATTCCCTGCGGGAACTGAAAAAGGGGAGACTGGTCTAAAAGCTGAAGGGGGTTAATTTGCCGGGAATTTTTCATCCCGGCAAATTGTGGCAAGCTGGGGAGGGTTACAAAGTCAAACCGTCTTCCGGGGGTGGGGTTCTCTGTAAGAGGTATTGCCGCCCGGAGTAGAGGTCTTCAGTCAGTTTTTCCACTGCATCCATCCAGTGCGCAACACCTTTGCACAGAGGTGATTCATCAATATTGTCCCGGCATACTGTAATATTTCCGTCGGAGAGGACATACTGCATGCCTGGCAGCGGCCGGATGCTGAGATCAGGCGGGGTCCGCGTCAAGCTCATGGCCGTTGGTCGTTCATCGCCCAGCAGGCCGAGAAGAATATCCGGCAACCGGTAGAGCGGCAGATCGCCCACCGGGACCGGACCGGCCTGACCGTCGATGATAATCAGGGGGGTCTGGGTCATGGTGGCGAACATGTCGTCCGTGAACTCATTGCGATTTGTGGCGAGTAAATTTGATTCGGCAAAGGCTTCGTAGTTATAGCCCAGAAACGGCAGATGGTCCCCGAACATCACGATCAGCCCGTTGGGGTCAATCTGCTGCAGCACCTCGATGAAATCCATGAGTTCCCGGGATTTGTAGTAGATCGTATTGGCATAGGCCTCCACCATGTATTGTGCGCTGGATGCGGTAATAACCGGGGGCCGCGTCGGACCGAGCGGGTAATCCTGATGGCCGAAGAAGGTCAGTACGTAATTGAGCATCGGCACGCCGTTTTCCAGCATGGGCTGGATGCGCGTAAGAACCTGGCGATACAGGGAGGCATCACTGAGGAAGTCCCGGTTCATGTCGTCCAGTTCGAAGTTGTCCCTTGACCAGTAGTTCTGGAATCCCACCCGTCGGTAAGCGTGCACCCGGTTCCAGAACATGGCCACGTTGGGATGTGAAGCAACGGTGGTATAGCCCTCATCGGCCATGTGCCGGGGCAGACAGTTGGCATCGCGGCGCAGTCTTCCTTCAAAGAACACCGCATCCTGGGTGACCGGAAATCCGCACAGAGCCTCGAACTCGGCATTGGCGGTGTAACCGCCGAATACGGGTGACAGTGCATGGGAATTTTCCGTTGCCGCCCACAGGGCCCGGAATCTGGGGTCAAGCGGGTCTTCAGACAGTTCGGCCGAGCTGAGCAGGGCCGGATCCCAGAATGATTCAAGCACAATCATATGGACATTGCGTTGGGGCTGGCTTGCGGCAGCATCGAAGTCTACGGGTACGAAAAAGGAGGGGTTCAGAGTTTCAACTGCAACTCCTACCTCGGTGGGTGTCGGGTCGGCCACCTGAAGGGCCAGGTAACGTGCGCTTTCATGCATGACATGAAACAGCAGGCCACGATTTTTAAAATTACACTCCTGGTCCCATACCGAGTTGCCGAACCAGCGGTCCATGGCCCCTGTCACCACAGCTGGGATCTGGGTCACTGTTACCATGACCGCGCCCAGCAATCCCACAGCTACCCAGGCCCGCCGCCTGCGCAACTGCAGCATGCCCAGCAGAAGCAGCGCCGTAGAGACGCTGAGACCGGTCAACAGGGCGAACTGCCAACCATGCAGGATGAGAAACAGGCTGCGCACCCCCCGGAAGTCGTCCGGCATGACCGGCCCGCCGAGCATGGCCATCTTGCCGGCGTTTACCAGATGGAAAAGAGGCAGCAGAACAATGAGAACCGAAACAAACCAGGCAGGGCTCCGCGCCAGGGTGTACAGCGTGGCCCCGAGAAGCAGGTGGGCGAGCAGATCCATGGGAATGGCGCTGGGCTGGATCGCCACATCAAACCACACCCAGGTGATAACCTGCAGAAGAATGTAATAGAGCCCGGTGAAGCCAAGGGCCGCAGGCCAACAACTCCCGAGCGACCAGATATCTAGAGGAGAGTTACTTTGCTTCATTGGAGTTCTCGGAAGAATGATAAAAGATAATCAGCTGTTAAATTTACCTTCTCAGTTATGCTGGTTGGGTAAATTGCCGGGGTTCTTCTCTCATGTCAGCCATGGAATGAAGGAACAATGCAACTAAATTTATCAATTTATCATTGATGGCTAACAATAAGCCCGAAGATGTACCGCTGTCAATGGTTAGTTTTTGGTTAAATATTGATGAGAGTTCCGTTAGGAAAAGATGACGGCCGGAAATGAGCCTGGGCAAGGCTTTGCGGGCAGAAGATTATTGATTGGTTCCTTTTTCAAAATGACCGGCCGGCGGCAATGTTCTTTTACGGGTGGAAAAACGGATGGAATCCGTGGGGCATACCTCCCGGCAGGTATAGCACGCAAAGCAATCCGGTATGGTTTTCTTGTCGCGTTTTAAAATGGCGCCCATGACCGTGGAGGGGCAGGCGGCGGCACACTTCCCGCAGGCAATGCATGTTTCATAGTCAACGCTTATTCTGACGCGGCTTGTTTTTTCCATAAGCCAGCCGGCCAGACCAAAGGGACAGAAAAGGTGGCACCAGGGCCGGTAAATAAACAGGCCGGCAAGGAGAAGGACACCAACAAAAATACCGCCGATAAGCCCCAGGTAGGCCGGTTTGAAGATCTTGAACGGGTCGATGGGGTCAATGATATCAAAGCCGGAGGAAAATGCGATAATGGTAAACAGCAGGAGAAATACGCAGCGAACGGTGTTGGTCAAGGCAAAAGGCAGTTTGATCTGTCTGCCGATGACCGCCTTTGCTTTGTCGGTCCGGTTGATGCGGAAAAGCAGATCCTGCAGGGTGCCGGCCTGGCAACCCCAGGCGCAGATATATTTATTGGCCAGAAAAACGATTGCCAGAAACACGGCCAGGGCAATCATGCGGGGCGGAAAGATGACATGGCTGGTTGCATAAAGGTGAATGGCATCCTTGACCGTCCCCATGGGGCTGGGATCTGCTCCCAGGACTACGCCGAACAGCAAAATCGAGGCAAGAAGCGTCCCGTTTCTCAGCCCCGGCGTCACCTTGCGTTTGCCCATGAGGAGGAAAACCGAAATGAGAAAGACAAACCAGAGGCCAAACTTTACCGGGATTTTGATCCAGTTCTTGTTGGCATGTTCCGCGGCCAGGGCAAGTTTCCCTTTCACCATGGAGGCAATCTGCTCTGTTGAACCGTAGGCCTTCAATTCTTTTTGCAGATCAGCTTTGTCTTTCAGGCCAAAGATCTCCTTTAAAACCGGATTCGGCAGTTCGTTGACCTGGCCGAACCGGGCAATGGTCATTCCTGCTTCAAGCACCAGCTCCTTGGATTTGGCTGCGGCTTCGGGTTTCCCGCCCCAGATCCGGTTGGATATGGTTGATAAGCCGAGTACCAGAACGATGAGGAAAATAAAGGATGCTGCTGTTTTAAACGGGGAATGTTCGCTCATTTTTTTATTCTATGTGTGCTTTAGCCGTTTGCAGAGCAAGATCTTTGTCCTTGGTAAACAGCCTCCACTTCATTTCTGATGAATGAATACCTGCTTTTTTGTCCTGACCTCTACAGTAATACCAGTGGCCAAAGAGTTCGACCTTGGAAAAGGGATGATTCTCGTTACAGAGAAAGCCGCAAGGATTAATCTCTTTGAAAAAAATAGTTTCATCCGGGACTTCATCATAAGACAGATCTGTAGGCAAGGCGATTTGCGATACATCCACCTTCTCCGCTTCCTTTTTATCCAGCCAGTCTGAAAGTCTCATTTTATTTTTTTCTCCTTCAGAAATTTAATGCCCGCATCACCTGGTGTCTGTGGGGTCTAAAAACTAAATAAATCTGTCCCCTTTTCCGCTTTATTGTCTTTTAAGGGACTCGGAAAATGTTAATTTACCTGGATCGCGCCCGGATTTGGGTCAGATTTGGTTGCGCCGATTGAGCAAAACCGCAGGCGTAGCAGTGTTCCGGCGAGGATTTTGCGATTGAGGCACGGCCAAAGATGGCCTGAAGACGGGATGCGTTATGGTATTTTGGCATTTTCCGAGTCCCTAAGCGCATCTGCATACACTTCCGGGTTAAAACCATGAATGGTGAGACCGTTTATCACGGCAAAAGGCACACCGCCTTCCTTATCAAGCTGATTTTTTCTGGTTGCTGCCTCATTATCCTTTTCAATGTCATAGGACTTAAAAGGAATCCCACGGGCACGGAAAAAATCTTCCGCTTTTCTGCAGTAAGGACACCAGCTGGTGACATAGAGTTCAACCTGTTGACGGGCAACAGGAGCTTTTGACGTTGGATCGCTACGGCCTGCGCTTGAGCTTGATGGCGGAGGATAATCGGTAACACGTATATTTCCGTTATCATCGACC
>JAHIVT010000118.1 GCA_018816555.1 Pseudomonadota bacterium | reverse complement strand
CTAGCTGCAGGTCATCAAGCTGGAAGAGGGTGCGGAAAAAGAGATCCGGATTCTTGTCATATTCCCAGCGGTGATTCCAGATGATAACCGGTGGTCTTCCGTCAACACCTGTGGCTGTCGGCATTTCGTCAAGTTGCGAAAAATCCACTCCCGGATGCAGTACCACGGATTTTTTACGCAGCTCTTCGGTCAAGCCCAGTTTCATATCCGGAATCTTTTTTTCTATTTCAATACATCCCTTGAAAAAGGATTCCATATTGTACAGGGAATTAAAAGCCACATGATCCGAGCAACAGGCACTGGTGAAATTGGTCACGGCAAAATGCAGATCACGTTCGTGTTCAACCTGTACCGGGTAGGCAAACTGGTTTTCATGGAAATAGGTGAAAATCGGCACCTCCCGCAACCACGCAGGCCCCATACCGCGCAGGGCCGCCACATCGACAAAGGTTGAGCAGAGGACGGCATCACAATTCCGTGTTGACGGCAACATGCCGGCGAAATACGGCGCGGAAAAACGCATCCTCCACTTCCACTTTCTCGCCGGCAGGGTGAGCAGATGAAAGGAAAAGGGCAGATATTTTTGCAACCCGAGAAGAAAGCTCTGGTGCGAACCGCCGAAATACGGTTCAAGAACCAGAATGTTCTCTCGAGCCAACTAGGCCTCTCCCAGGGTGTCCATGGCCTGTTTGAAAGCAGAGGCGGAACGGGCAATCACGTCATCATCGACACAGAAAGCCAGGCGGATATAGCCCGGCATGCCAAAGCCCCGTCCAGGCACGGCAAGAATTTTATATTTCTGCAGATGGGCGACAAACCGCACATCATCGTCAATCGGGGTCTTGGGGAAAATATAAAAAGCGCCCTTTGGTGGGGTAAAATCAAAACCGGCAGCGGCGAGAATGTCACAGAATGTCTTGCGTCGACGGGCATATATGGAGGTATCCACCGTCACACCCTGCAACTCGGCGACAACCCGCTGCATCAGCGCCGGAGCGTTGACAAAGCCGAGGATCCTGTTGGCAAGGGTCATGGCGGCAAGCAGACCGTTTTTTTCCGTGATCCTGGGGTGGACGGCAATATAACCGATCCTCTCACCCGGCAGGGACAGGTCCTTGGAGTAGCTGGAGACCACGATGCTGTTTGGGTAACTCTGGAAAATGCTGGGCACTTGATGATTGTCAAAGATGATTTTGCGGTACGGTTCGTCACTTAACAGAAATATGGTTGAGTTGAATTTCTCCTGGCAGCTGGAGAGCATTGTGCCCAGCGTCTGCAGGTCCTGCTCCGGGTATATCTGACCGGTGGGGTTATTGGGGCTGTTGATGATGATGGCCTTGGTCCTTGCGGTGATTGCCCTTTCGATGGCATCAAGATCCAGGCTGAAATCATCCTTTGTCGGCACCACCACACTTCTGCCGCCCTGATTGTCGATATAAAACTTATATTCAACAAAAAATGGCGCAAGGATGATGACCTCCTCGTCGGGATTAAGGATTGCTTTGAGTACGACATTTAAAGCACCTGCTGCGCCGCAGGTCATCAGGATATCATCAGCCCCAACCTGCATGGCCTGTTCTATGGATATCTGGCCCGCCACCGCCTCCCGAACAAAGGGATAACCGCCGTTGGGCATGTAACAGTGAACACCCGCCGCATTGTTTGCCGCAATCTTCTGCAGCACCGTATCAAATTGGGGAGGCGGTACGATATCAGGATTGCCCAGGCTGAAATCGAAAACATTTTCAGCCCCGAACTGTTTTTTTAATTTCGCTCCCTCTTCAAACATCTTGCGGATCCAGGAGGAGGCGGTTGCAAACTCATTCATTTTTTTTGATATGCCCATAAAATAACAGTCCTTCAAATGTTAATGTTGATTATTGAATTTTGTCTTAAGATATTGATAAGCCGCATTTATTTCTTTCATTTTTTCTTCGGCCACCCCCCTGAATTCCTCACCGAGATGACCAACCTTGTCTGGATGGTATTTCATGCTCAGCTTACGGTAGGCCTTTTTGATTTCTTCAAAGGTTGCATCAGCTTGCAGCCCTAATACCTCATAATACTGCTGTTCCTGGTTGACCGCAGCATGCCGCATATGAATATAGCGGCTCTGAATGGTCTGCAGATCATAGGAAGAAAGTTCCAGATATTCACCGATATTTCTGGCCAGCTCCAGTTCCTGATTCGTGACGCGCGCATTGGAAAAAAAGACCTGATAAACAAGCTCCACCAGGATCAGCCGCGGTTCATAGGCGAAGGAACTCCGGAACTGGGCCAGCAGCGTTTCAAGTGAATCCGGGTTGTTGGTTGCGTCCTTGATCAGTTCATTGACCCAGAACATCTGATTCTGATCGTAATGGAGATGAGCGCGAAAGAAATTTTTAATTGTCTGCAGTTCCGCCCGGGTGATATTGCCGTCGAACTGAGCGACTTTCACCAGAATATGGACGAGAAGGGAGACGAAATTCTTGCGGGACTCAGTCTGGGACTGTTCATATTCGCTCACCTTACGGCGTATATAGAAGGAAAATGCCCAGAAAGCGACGAACATGGCCAGAAAAAGAAAAATCCCCGTGGACAGCAGTATGCCGATCACATTGATGAGCAGTGGAGCGCCGCCAAAGGCAAGCAGGATCAGGGCTGCAACCAGCAGACATCCGCCGCAGCCGGGTTGGTTATGGGAATGGTACTGGTATCTCATGAATCATTCTCTGCAAATAATGCTTCGACAAATTCATCGGCATCAAAATCCCGCAAGTCGTTCATCTGTTCGCCTATGCCGATAAAACGGATGGGGATATTAAACTCACGGCAGATATTGACCACGATCCCACCCTTGGCGGTTCCGTCGAGTTTTGTCAGGGTAAGGCCGGTAACATCAACCGCCTCACCGAACAGCCGTGCCTGTGAGATGCCGTTTTGTCCGGTGGTGGCATCGATAACCAGCATCACCTCATGGGGGGCGCCGGCAAGTTTCTTTTCCATAACCCGTTTGATTTTTTTCAGTTCTTCCATGAGGTTGACTTTGGTATGGAGACGGCCGGCTGTATCAACAATAACAACATCGGTTTTCTTTTTTCTGGCGTGCTCCAGGGCATCAAAAACAACTGCCGACGGATCAGCCCCGGACTGTTGGGAAATGACATCAACCCCGATCCGCTTCCCCCAGATCTGTAACTGTTCCACCGCGGCGGCTCGAAAGGTATCCCCTGCAACCAGCAGTACCGATTGGCCGGATTTGACGAATTTGTGGGCCATTTTGCCGATGGTGGTTGTCTTGCCCACCCCGTTTACCCCGACAACCATGATGACAAAAGGTCCCTCCTTGGGCATCACCAGTTCGGCCGGCGCGTCCGAACTGTGAATGAAACCTGCGATTTTCTCCTTCAGCACCTTTTTTAAGGCGAGAGGATCACCGAGTTCGTTTCTCTTGAGTTTTTCCCGGGCGCTGTCCATGAGTTCCTGGGTGGTGCCTACGCCAAGGTCCGCTGTTATGAGGATTTCTTCCAGATCATCAAGCAGCTCGGGATCAATTATCTTTTTGCCCAGAAAGAGTTCGTCAACCCGGCTGACAAAAGAACTTCTTGTTTTCGAGAGCCTTTCCTTGAGTCGGTTGAAAAGAACCCCCACATCCTCATGCAGAATACTGGCAGCTTTTTGTGCCGGAGTTTCCTGAACCTCTGCCGGTTTTGCCCCAGGGAGTTTTTCAACGGCTTTCTCGATGATTTTCTCGACGGCAATAGGGGCCTGTTCCTCTTTGCTGCTCTCTTCGGCAACAGGCTCTTCTTTTTTACCTATTTTCAGTTTCTTTTTAAACCAGCCAAGCATGTAACACCTCGGATCATTTATAACTTTTAGTCATATCATTTCAGGAAAGTGTTGATCCCAACCAGACAAAGGCTGCAATCAGATAAAAATGGCTTTCAAGCCAGAATTCCAGGCGGATGCCCTGCACCAGCTTTTTCTTCTCATAAAGACGGGTGAGCAGCAGCAGCGATATAACAGGGCCAAGCATCCAGATACCGCATTTTGCCGTCATCCCGATTGATGTGAATAAAATAAGTAATGCCGCCAACATGGCCATACTGAAGTAGAGCAGACGGATCGATCTTTGTTCCCCGATACAGACAGGAAGTGTTTCCTTGCCGGCAATCATATCACCCTGGACGTCAAAGACATCGAAAAGCACCGTGCGGATAAAAACAAAGAGTCCTATGAGCAGAAACACGGATAGATTCTCCGGAGAAAAGGCGTTGGTATCCAGGGCCGGGATCAGAACCGTCACAAAGGACCAGGCCAGGGCGACAAAGAATGTTTTTGAGCCTGGGATCTCTTTGAGTTTCCGCACCCGGATGACGTTGGTAATCACCTTGGGGATGAAGGGCACACTATAGAGGATGCCGAGCAGACTCATGATAAGCAGCAGGACGAATTGTACCGTTCCTTCCTGCAGGGCAAAATAGATCGACAGGGCCAGGGCAAACCCGGACATGACGAGAAGAGGCAATGAGTAATTGCGCCAGAAGGCCTCCTGTCTGGGGTCATTGAGTTTTTTTGTCTTGTAATCAGCGTAGCGATTCAGATTATGAATGGCAAAGAGATAGCCGAAAGCGACAAAAAAATCCCTGGCCTCAGGGGGGGAATTCTGCAGAATGCTGCAGATCAGGGCAAGCAGCCCCCCTGCCAGGCTGATAAAGAGATTGGAGGCCATCACCGAACGGAGCGAAGTGAAGATAAAAAAGGTGAACAGGCTGTCACTCTTGCCGGGGCAAGACTCCAAGGTCCGCATGATACGGTTGATCATCCAGGTGGGGGTTGACGCACCTGCAGTAACGCCGACGCGGTCGAATCTGGAGATAACCCCGAAATCAAGATCCTCCTGGGTTTCGGCCATGAATACCTTGCAACCCATCTCTTCAGCAATCTGCCCCAGTCGCTGGGTATTGGCACTGCCGCGTCCTCCCACCACCACAATGGCCTGTACCTTTTTGCAGAGATTTCTTACCTCTTCCTGCCGTTTGTGGGTGGAGTCGCAGATGGTATTAAAAATTTTCCCCTCAGGAAAACGTTCGATGATTTTGTCGCTGAGACGGTTAAAGGCCACCTCATCCTGGGTTGTCTGGCTGACAATGATATAGGGACGACCGTCAATATTGAGGCTTTTGACATCGTTTTCATCGCTGACGACATGCACATAGGGCTCGGCATAACCCATGAGCCCAACGACTTCGGCATGGTTCTTGTCGCCGATGATGATGGTGGTGTAATGCTGATCCCTGTATTTCTTGATAATGGCCTGGACTTTCATCACCCTGGGGCAGGTGGCATCTTTTACATCCGCCCCGGAGGCAAGAAGGCGCTGCTTCTGGGAAGGCGGCACGCCATGGGCCCGGATAATGACCGTACCGGATAATTTTTCCGGGATTTCGTTGAGAATGTCGACGCCCTGTGCTTTCAGCAGGCTGAGAACCTGGGGATTATGGATGAGCGGACCAAAGGTGACAATTTTCCCTTGCCCCTTGTGTACGGTTTCCATGGTTGTTTCAACGGCCCGGCGTACTCCCATGCAGAAACCGGCCTTTTTGGCTAAAATGACTTTCATCGACTATGACTTAACCCATACTCTGTCTTGCAGAAGGTAATGGGGCTTGAAATTTTCCTTATACCGCATGGCCCGGACCTCGCGGATGAGATAACCGAGATAAACATTGCTGATATTGTTCTTGCGGCACAGATTGATGAGGTGCAAAATATTAAACGTCCCGAGACTGCGGCCTTTTTCGCTGGGATCAAAGTAAAAATAGACCGCATTCACCCATTCGCAGCCGATATCGACAATGCCCACACCGATGAGCTTTTCGCCGCAGCGGTACTCAACCTCCACCGTGTTGGTGACGGAGTTGGCGAAAAATGTGCCGTAATAGCCCACCGGCGAGTTGCCCTTAAGCGGGAAACGCTCTTTGAGAAAGCTGCCGCACAGGAAGAGCTTTTCCTCGGTAATCCTCAGCTGCCCCATGGAAATGGTCAGATCCTCATTTTGGCGGAGAACCCTCTTTTGATTCCTGTTGGGCGCAAATTCCCCGGAGTCGATCCTGATAGGGATGCATTTCCGGCAGTTCGGGCAGACCATGGTGTAGATGGTATTGCCATTTCTCCGGAAACCCGCCTCCAGAAAATTTCCGAACAGATCATCAGGCAGCGAGACAAACTGCTGTTGCCGGTAAATCGCCTTCTGGGGCAGACCATAGGGGCACTCCACGGCAATATCATAGAAATACTTCAGATATTTATCAATGGAGCATGACGCAGAACCGATATGTTTAGAAGACATCGTACCCTGCTCTATTGGCTGACATGTAAGAAAAGAGCATTTTTACGAGAATTTGCCTGTCATTCATAAGTTCTTAAAATTTGACTGTCTCGCGAAAAAACTCTGGACAGCCATACAGCGCATGATAAGTTTTTGATTTATCGTCACGGCAATTCTCTACCGGGACTTCTCACAAGTGGGGGTATGAATACGACGCCATTAAATTTTCGTGCCTTCCCTGCCGAAATCATCATCAAAGCGGACGATATCATCTTCACCGAGATAGCTGCCGTTCTGTACCTCAATCAATTCAAGGGGGATGACGCCGGGATTTTCCAGCCTGTGCCTCTCGCCGCAGGGGATATAGGTTGACTGATTTTCAAGCACCAGAAAGACCTTCTCGCCACAGGTTACCTTGGCCGTGCCTCTGACCACCACCCAATGCTCGGAGCGGTGGTGATGCATCTGCAGGGAGAGTTTCACCCCGGGATTGACGGTGATCCGCTTGATCTTGAAGGCCGCCTGCTCCTCCAGAATGGTGTAGCTGCCCCAGGGCCGGTAAACCGTGCGATGGAGGATGTGCTCCTCCCTGCCCTCGGATTTGAGCCGGGTGACAATTTTTTTGATCTCCTGGGATCTGTTTATCGGCGCAACCAGCACCGCGTCCGCGGTTTCTACCACCAGCATATCCCGCAACCCGACAGCGGCAACCAGGCGATTTTCCGAACGGACAAAGCTGTTAACCAGATCTTCGGCAATCACATCGCCATGCAGGACATTGCCGTTGCCGTCCTTTTCGGCAACTTCCCAGAAAGCCTGCCAGGAGCCGATATCACTCCAGCCAAGGTCTGCGGGAATCACGGAAACCAGAGCTGATTTTTCCATCATGGCATAATCAATGGAATCATCGGGGCATCTCTTCATGCTCTCCCTGTCCAGTCTGAAAAAATCTTTATCCCGCGTGCCATGATCAACGGCATCCACCATGCTTGTGTGGATTTCCGGGGACATTTTTTCCATTTCCGCTAAAAAAGTACCTGCAGCAAAGGCAAACATGCCGCTGTTCCAGAAAAAATTACCTGAGGCCAGGTACTCTTTCGCCTTCTGCAGATCCGGTTTTTCCACAAAGGAGAGCACACTGTTCCCCTCCCCTTTTTCTATATAACCATAACCGGTTTCCGGTGCGTTGGGGGTGATGCCGAAGGTGACCAGACGGCCCTGGCTGGCCAGATCCACGGCTTTGTCGACGGCCTCCTGAAAGCTCTGGGGCCGGCGGATGAGATGATCAGCCGGCAGGACCAGCAGAACAAGATCATCATCTGCCCGGTCTCTGCAGTAAAGGGCCGCGGCGCAGATGGCCGGCGCGGTATTTCTCCCCAGCGGTTCGAGGATGATATCAATATGCCCTCCCAGGCCCAGTTCCTTTATCTGGTTCAAGGTGAGAAACCGATGTGCCTCGCCGACCACAACCACCGGCGGCAAGGAATCTGGCAGATTCTCCAACCGTTTCAGGGTACTTTGCAGCAGGGAGCAGTCCTCCGTCAGGTTGAGCAACTGTTTCGGATAGAGCTCCCTGGATAAGGGCCACAGCCTGGAACCTGAACCGCCTGCCAGTATGATTGGTTGAATGCGGGGCATGATATTCTCCTGAAAAGTAATATATGTTCAATACAAGAAATATTTTTGTCGTGCATCATTAAATTGCTGCAAATCGTCCTGCCAGCTCCGTTCGAGTTCGACGATGTCCACCCCGGCCTCCAGGGCTTCCCGCACCTGCTTTGAGCCCAGGATGAGATCAATGGGCAGTTTTTCAAACTCATATTCATATGGCGGCGCTTTAAAGGCAAAATCTGCGGGATAAAGTTTCATGAAGGCCTGCAGCAGGGCCAGGGCAACGCGATAAGGTTTGAAGGCCAAATGGTCGGTGACATGCATTTGAAAACCATGGCAGTTGTCCCCTGCCCATTTATTGGCCGTTGGCTGAAACATCAGGGGGCGCAGAAAGCAACCGGACAGCAGGGAGTGATCAAGAAATTCGACAACTTGCTGATGTCGAAGGAACGGCGCCCCGCAGAGCTCAAAGGGCATGGTCGTTCCCCTGCCCTCGGAAATATTGGTCCCTTCCCAGATGACCTGGCCCGGGTAGACCGCCGAGGTGGCGGAGGTGGGCATATTAGGTGATGGGAAAAGCCAGGGAAGGCCTGTTTCGGCAAAGATCATCTGCCGCTGCCAACCTTGCATGGGGATGACCTCATAATCGGCATGGATGCCGAAATGGTTGTTGAAGAGCAGGCCGAGTTCACCGAAGGTCAGGCCGTGCCGCATGGGAATCGGGTAAAGGCCTACAAAGGAGCGTAACCCTTCATCCACCAGATTGCCTTCAATATGGACGCCGTCCACCGGATTCGGCCGGTCAAGCACCATCACCTTCTTGCCGGAGCGGGCCGCCTCTTCAAGGCAATATGCCAGGGTGGACATGAAGGTGTAAACTCTGGTGCCCACATCGATGAGGTCAACCAGCAACACGTCAAGATGATCAAACATCTGTGCGGTGGGCCTTCTCGTCTCGCCATAGAGACTGAAGACCGGCAGACCTGTCTGGGGGTCTCGGCCATGGTCCGATTCGATCATGTTGTCCTGTTTTTCACAGAAAAAACCATGCTGCGGGGTCAGGAGACAGCTGAGCTGTCCCGGAAAGGCCTGGGCAATGAGATCCCGGCTGTGGCGGAAGTAGCGGTCCGTGGAGGCCTGATTGCAGAGCAGGCCCAGCCGTTTGCCTTTCAGGGCGACCGGAGGGGCGGCAATGAGTCTCTCGATGCCAAGATTTACCATTGTCTTTGATTTCAAAAGTGCCATGGGTTATAGTATTTTCCTGATTTACAATATCATTGAACAAAAGGATCACTATAATGAAAATAGCAATCAGCGGCAAGGGCGGTGTTGGCAAGACGACAATTATGGGGCTGCTTGCCAGGCAGACGCAAAAAAGCGGCAGGGAAGTTCTGGTGATTGATGCCGATCCCAGCCCGCACATGGCCCAGACCCTGGGGGTGGAAAACATCGGCGACATCACCCCCATTGCCGATATGAAGAAAATGCTCACTGACCGTTCCGGCAAGGTCGAAGGTTCACCGTTTTATAATATCAATCCCAAAGTCGATGACCTGCCCGCGCAATACATGCTTGAAAAGGATGGGGTAAAGCTGATGGTGCTCGGGGCGATCCAGACGGCCGAGAGCGGCTGCGCCTGCGCGGAAAACACGGTATTAAAGCGGCTGCTTACCAAATTAATGCTCAACCCGGGACAAACGATTCTGCTGGATATGGAAGCCGGGGTGGAGCATCTGGGCCGGGGCACCATTGCAGGGGTGGACGGTCTGCTCATCGTGGTTATCCCTGCCATGTCAAGCGTGCGGACCGGCCTTAAAATCCAGAGGCTGGCCAGGGAGTCTGGTATTCCCCGCATCTACTTTGTCGGTAATTTAGTTGATGACGAGGAAGACGAGCAGTTTTTAATCAATGGTCTGGGTGAGAAACCCATCGTCTGTTTCCCTGATTCCAAAAAAATCAGAAAGGCTGAACGGGCAGGAAACCCCATCACCGCTGCCGACGAGGCAATGAACGGGGTTGCTTCGCAGCTTCTCACCAGACTCACTGATCTCATCGCCAATAAATGATCCCAGGGAATTTTTGCCCGCCAGGCTGACCACTCCGGTTTATTTAAAAGTGCTTACCGTTGCCTTGCATGTCATTCTGCGGCTCATAGAAGGAGCGGGCCATGCCCGCGATAAAGGGGCTTTCGCAATGCTAAAGGTCGCGGGCATGGCCCGCTCCTACCCCGCGAGACTTTCATAGCAACGAAGCGACGTCATCGTTGTGCCGCTTGCAACATGGGAGTTAGCCGTTTTTCCCCTGCCCCTGCCATCAACCGAAACACAGCCCGCAGTCCGGGCAGGTGGTGGTATTGGTATGGAATTCGAAGCCGCAGGCCGGACAGGTGGCCTGTCTGGCCTCGGGATTGAAAACCGCGTCACAGTTTGACAGATCGTGGTGGCTCAGGGCGGTTGTTCGTTCAATATGGGCCTGGACAATGGCAAAGGCATCCGGCGCGTCCTGTCTGCGTACCTGCAGACGAAATGTTGACGGACAGCAACCTTTCTTGCACGAGCTATCTTCACCGGTGATCAGATAGCCGATATTTTCCGCCTGCAGTTCCTTCTCCATGGGGCGGATCTCGTTGAGTTGCCCTTTATGAATGGCGACGATATCCTCGCCCGGGCCGATTTCACCGGCCCGGGAATTTTTTCTCGCATTGGCGCGTTTTACTGCGGCAAGCATGTCCGCGCCGCTCAGCAGGGCTACCCCGCACTCGGCACAGACCTCAATTTCCGCTCGATACTCGTCGTTGCATTTCGGACAATATTTTAATTCCGGATCAATCATCTTTCACTCCACAACTTGATTTTTATACAAACGAGCATGGGTTTTCCCGAAAACCCATGCTCTCGTTAAGTAGCAGGAAAATCACAGAATATAGCGACTGAGATCTTCGCTGTCAGAGATCTTGCGCAACTGTTTTTTCACGTATTCCGCCGTGATATCAAATTTCTGACCGGCGAGATCCGGGGCATTGAAGGAAACCTCTTCCAGCAGTCGTTCCATGATGGTGTGCAGGCGTCTGGCCCCGATGTTTTCCGTTTTCAGGTTTACCTCGGTGGCGATTTTGGCCATCTCGCGAATGGCCTCTTCCTGGAAGGAAAGCTCAATATCTTCGGTAGCCATCAGGGCGATATACTGTTTGATGAGGGCATTTTTCGGCTCGGTGAGGATGCGGTAAAATTCCTCCTCGCCCAAGGCATTCAGTTCAACCCTGAGGGGGAAACGTCCCTGAAGTTCAGGCACCAGATCGGAGGGTTTGCAGAGATGAAAAGCGCCGCTGGCAATAAACAGGATATGATCGGTTTTCACCATGCCAAATTTCGTCGTAACGGTTGCCCCCTCGACAATGGGCAGCAGATCCCGTTGGACCCCTTCCCGGGAAACCTCCGCCGAACTGAACGACCCCTGCCGGGAGGCGATTTTATCTATCTCGTCAAGAAAAATGATGCCCGACTGTTCCGTCCTCTGAATGGCAAGCTTGATGACCTTGTCCATCTCGATAAGCTTTTCGGATTCCTCCCTTTCCAGTATCACCCGGGCCTCGGCCACACTGAGCTTGCGGCGTTCCTTTTTCTGCGGAAAAATTTTGCTGAACATATCTTTCATGCCGCTGCCCATATCATCCATGCCGCTGCCTGAAAACATCTCAACCAAAGGAGTGTTCTGGGGTTGGTCAACAGACATTTCCACCACTTTTTCATTCAGCTTGCCTTCCCGCAGCATCTGACGAAACTTCTCCCTGGTACTGCTGTGCCCGGATGGGGCATCAGTTGCCTCCGGTCCGGGCAGGGAGATTGCTTTATTGACAATGGGCAGTGATGGCGGCACCAGCAGATCAAGCAGCCTCTCTTCGGCCATGACCGCGGCCTTCTCCCTGACCTTGGCCGTTTCTTCCTTTTTGACCATGTTGACCGCAAGCTGGGTGAGATCACGGATCATGGATTCCACGTCGCGGCCCACATAACCGATCTCGGTGAATTTCGATGCCTCGATTTTTAAAAAGGGAGACTGGGCCAAGTGGGCCAGTCTCCGGGCGATTTCCGTCTTGCCGACGCCGGTGGGCCCGATCATGATAATATTCTTCGGGGCGATTTCATCCCGCAGCGGCGGCTCCACCTGCTGCCGGCGCCAACGGTTGCGCAGGGCCACGGCCACGAAACGCTTGGCATCCTCCTGACCGATGATAAACTGATCGAGTTTGGCAACAATTTCTTTTGGGGTAAACGAATGGGGAAGTGTCATATTTTTTCCAGGACAATGTTGGTATTGGTATAAATGCAGATCTGGCCGGCAATCTCCATGGCTGCGCGGCAGATTTCCTCAGCACCGAGTTCGCTGTGATTGATCAGGGCCTTGGCTGCGGCCTGGGCATAGGGGCCGCCTGAGCCGATGGCCAGAATGCCGTCGTCGGATTCGATCACATCACCGGAACCGGATAAAATAAACGAATGATCCTGGTCAGCGGCAATGAGCATTGCTTCAAGCCTTCTGAGCATTTTATCGGTACGCCAGTCCTTGGCAAGTTCTACGGCTGCCCGGGTCAAATTGCCGTTATACTGCTCCAGCTTGCCCTCGAGCTTGTCAAAAAGGGTAAAGGCGTCTGCCGTGGCACCGGCAAAGCCGGTGATCACCTTATTCTGATAGAGTCGCCTCACCTTTTTTGCCTGGTGTTTCATGATGGTGTTTCCCAGTGTTACCTGGCCGTCACCAGCCACCACCACCTCTCCTTTATGACGGACACAGATGATGGTGGTTGATCTGACAACTGGTTTCGCGTCTTCTCTTTTCATTTTTTGCTCATCCATCTCTTCTTTATTGATTTATATTGATAAAAAAATGCTGTTTTCCGTTAAAAATTATCGAACCATGACCTGTCCATTTTCATGATCGCCTGGCCTTGGGATGCGAGGCATCATACACTTCCATCAGATGGTCGATGGTCAGGTGCGTGTATCTCTGGGTAGTTGAAAGGCTGGCGTGCCCCAGCAGTTCCTGCACTGAACGCAGATCCGCGCCCATCTCCAGCAGATGGGTAGCAAAGGAATGCCGCAGGGCATGGGGGGTGACCTGGGCCAGTATTCCGGCCCGTTCGGCATAAAAGCTGACAAGCCGTTCAATGCTGCGGGTGGTGATCCTCCCTCCCCTGGCATTCAAGAAAAGGGCGTCCTTTTCAGGTTTATTGCCGCGCTTGGCCCGGGCGGCAGTGAGGTCCTGGCGTTGCGGGAGATATTGATTGAGCATATCCAGAGCCGGATCACCCATGGGGACAAGACGCTCCTTATTACCTTTCCCGGTTATCTTAACCATTCCTTCCTGAAAATCAACCCTGTCGATATTTAAGCCGACAAGCTCCGCCACCCGCATCCCCGTGGCATAGAGCATCTCCATAATCGCTTTGTCGCGCATGGCAAAGGTGTCCCTGCCATCAGGCGACTCAAGCAGGGAGAACACCTCATCGACGGTCAGAAAAACAGGGATGTATTTCCCTTGTTTTGGCATGGAGACATGGGAAAACGGGTCAGTTGCCACGATTTTTTCTCTGAGAAGAAATCTGAAAAAGGTGCGCAGGGCGGAAAGCTTCCGGGCCACGGAAGAGCTTTTGCAGCGGGAGTTGAGATGATACACATAGGACCGCACAAAAAGAGGATCAAGTGCCGTCAGATCAGGAGGCTCTTCGGCAAAGGTGAAAAAATCCTCCACATCTCTCTGATAATTGGACAAAGTATGCGGTGAATATCCCTTCTCAACATCAAGCCACTCGACAAAGCGGGCAAGATAGTCATCATTTGCCGAGGGTTTTTTGGGAAAGCTGGCGGTCATTCTTGCGTAATGGGCGAGAGGATGTTAAATAAGTATTCTTGTTTTTCTAGTAAATAACACTTTCAGGATCTTATGGCCAAAAAAAATTTTGAAACAGCCCTGACAAGACTCGATCAGATCGCCGGAGAACTTGAAGAGGGGGATCTCACCCTGGAAAGTTCGCTGAAGAAATTCGATGAAGGCATGAAACTTGTCCGGTTCTGCAACCAAAAGCTTGAGGAATCACAGCAGCAGATTGATATTCTGCTGAACAAAAACGGTTCCCTCACGCCGGTCTCCTTTCAGGCGGAAGAAGACGAATCCTCAGAAGAGAACAGCTAAGTGGACCTGAAAGCTTATTTGGGGAAAAAACGAAAGCAGGTGGAAGAGGCCCTTGAATCCTTCATGCTGCGGCCAGAAGGACTGCTTGAGCATCATGTCAAGGCCATGCGCTATTCCCTGTTTGCCGGGGGCAAGCGCATTCGGCCGGTTCTTTGCCTGGCGGTAAGCGAGGCATTGCACGTTGACCCCTCACCTTATCTGCGGCTGGCCTGCAGCCTGGAGTGCATTCATACCTATTCCCTGATCCATGATGATCTGCCGGCCATGGATAACGATGATCTGCGACGGGGTAAGCCGACCAATCACAAGGTGTTCGGCGAGGCGGAGGCAATTCTGGCCGGTGACAGTCTACTCACCTACGCCTTTGAACTGTTGTCGGCGCCCATTTTGACCTGCGGCCTGAAAAGCGAGGATCAGCTGCGCATCGTTTCCATTATCGCCAGGGCCATCGGCCCACTCGGCATGGTTGGTGGTCAGTCCCTGGATATCAAATCAGAAGGGCAAAAGATCAGTTTCGAGACATTACAATATCTGCACAGCTGTAAAACCGGCGCCTTGATTACCGCGGCTGTCCAGACCGGCGCCGTGATCGGTTACGCCACTGATGAACAGTTTGCTGCACTCACCACCTATGGGAAACAGATCGGCCTGGCTTTCCAGATTGTCGATGATCTTCTTAATGTTGAGGGCACTGCGGAGCAGCTCGGCAAGGCGGTTGGTTCTGATGCAAAGCTTGACAAGGCCACCTATCCTTCTTTTTTCGGCATGGAAAAAACCCGGGAGATGGCCAAAGCTGCAGTGGAAGGAGCGATTGATTCACTGACAAATTTCGATGACCAGGCAGACCCATTGCGCGAATTGGCCAGGTATATCTATTACAGAAAGAGATAGCGATTATTTCCATGGAAAACTCCAGAATCCTCCCGACAATCGATTCCCCGACTGATCTCAGAAAGCTTGCGGAAGAAGATCTTCCCCTTCTTGCCAGGGAGATTCGCCAGGAAATTATTGAAACCGTTTCCCGGGTGGGCGGTCATCTTGCGCCATGTCTCGGCGTGGTGGAGCTGACCTTGGCCCTGCACTACGTATTTAACACGCCGGAAGACAAGCTGATCTGGGATGTGGGCCACCAGTCCTATACCCACAAGCTCATCACCGGCCGGCGCGACCGGTTTCATACCCTGCGTCAATACCAGGGCATTAGTGGTTTCCCGAAGCGTGAGGAGAGCATTTATGATGCCTTTGATACCGGCCATAGCAGCACCTCCATATCCGCCGCCCTGGGCATCACCATGGCCAATTTTCTGAAAGGTGGCACCCATAAGACTATCGCCGTGATCGGTGACGGTTCCATGACCGGCGGCATGGCCTTTGAGGCCTTGAACCAGTCCGGGCACCTGGACAAGGACCTGATCGTCGTGCTCAATGACAATGAGATGTCCATTTCGCCCAACGTCGGTGCCCTGTCGAGTTTTCTGAGCAGAAAACTGACCGGTCGGGCCATGGTGCGGGCCAAACAGGACCTGAGCCAGTTTCTCAAGCATTTCGCTAATGTCGGGGAAAATATCCTGCAGGTGCTGAAAAAAAGTGAGGAGAGTCTGAAAGGATTCTTCACGCCCGGTATGCTTTTTGAGGCCCTCAAGTTTGAATACATCGGCCCCATTCCCGGCCACAAACTCGAAAATCTGGTACAGACCTTCAGAAATGTACGGGATTTCACCTCAGGCCCGGTGCTCATTCATGTTATCACCACCAAGGGCAAAGGGTATGGTCCGGCAGAAAAAAATCCCGGCGCCTATCACGGGGTGGGCCCCTTTGATATCGCGACCGGGGCTCCGCTCCCCGCCCCGTCAACTGCTCCTTCCTATACCAAGGTCTTTGGCGATACAGTTGTGGAGATCGCCAGAAAAGATCCGCGCATCGCGACCATTACCGCTGCCATGCCGGCCGGCACCGGCCTGGTGAAATTTTCCGAGGAGTTCCCTGACCGTTTCTTTGATGTGGGCATTGCGGAACAGCACGCCGTGACCTTTGCCGCCGGTCTGGCAACCGAGGGAATTCTGCCGGTGGTGGCGATTTATTCCACCTTCATGCAGCGTGCCCTTGATCAGATTATCCACGATGTCTGTCTTCCCAATCTTCCTGTCACCTTTGCCATTGACAGGGGTGGGGTTGTGGGCGATGACGGGCCTACCCACCATGGGGTTTTTGATATCTCCTTTCTGCGCTATATCCCTAATATGGTGCTCATGGCCCCCAAAGATGAGGAAGAATTGCGTCACATGCTCTATACCGCCATCTTCATGCCCTGCCCCACTGCTGTGCGCTACAGCCGTGGTAATGGCGAAGGCGTGGAACTGACCGGTGATCTTCAGAAACTGCCGTTCGGCAAGGGAGAACTCCTGCGGGAAGGCAGCGATGTCCTGCTGCTGCCGGTGGGCAATCGGGTTTATCCCGCCCTTGAAGCGGCAGATGGTCTGCTGAAGATCGGCATCAGCGCAGCGGTCATCAACCCCAGGTTTATCAATCCCCTGGATGGTGATCTGATCACCGAGTGGGCAGTCAGGACCGGCAAGGTTGTCACGGTGGAAGACAATGTGAAAAAAGGCGGATTCGGCAGTGCGGTGCTTGAACTGCTGGCCAGAAGGGGGATTACCAATATTCCTGTCCGTATTCTCGGCATTGCCGACCGTTTCATTGAACATGGCAGTCAGGAGATTCTGCGCCATAATAACAAAATCGACACCCCTGCCATTATCAACAGTGCCTTAGAACTTGTCGGCAAGTGACTAAAGATCCGGCCGGCAAGAAATCCGCTCCCCCGCTTATCTGGGCCTTTACCACCTATTTTGCCGAAGGCTTGCCGTACATCCTGATCAGGACACTCTCCACTTTTTTCTTTCGGGCCAGCGGCGTGAGCCTGGAGGCCACCGGTCTGACCTCTCTCTACGGGTTGCCCTGGATAGTGAAATTCCTATGGGCTCCTTATCTGGATTCATTCGGAACCAAACGTAGCTGGTTGCTCATCACCCAGGTACTGCTTGTCTGTTTTTTTACTCTCATTGCCGTGTTGACCCAGTACTCCTGGGCTTTGCCGGTTATTGCCCTGCTTTTTTTTCTTGCCGCTTTTCTTGCCGCCAGTCACGATACCGCAATTGACGGCTTTTATATGGAGGCCTTAACGGTCGAAGAACAGGCCCGGTTCGTCGGCTACCGGGTAATGGCCTATCGAATCGCCATGATGTTCGGCAGCGGTGTGATTGTCACCATCGGCTCGCGTACAGGATGGGTTTGGGCCTTTGGCCTGGCTGCCTTAGTCCTTGGCCTGCTCTTTCTTTTTCATCTTACCCTGCTTCCCCGATGCGAGCGGGCAAAAGAGTCAATCAGGCAGCTGATGGCGCAGGTTTTCACCCAGCGTTTCGTGCTGATAATGTTCATGGTGTCCTGCATTCTCGCAGCGTTTATCGTCTGGTATAGGAATAGCCCTAAACTGGCGACCTTTCCGTTCTCGAACCTGGTTGGCTTCCTGCTGCTGTTCTCGCTACTGCTGCTTGTTCCCCTGCGTACCAGATTTCTTGCCGGTATCAAGAATCGCCCGGACTCCATTTTTGCAAGGGCTTTTCTTTCGTTTATTGATCGGGACAAAATTACCGCTATCATCCTGTTTATCATCTGCCTTCGGGTTGGTGAATTCATGCTTTCCTCCATGGCGGGTCCCTTTTTTATTGATGTCGGATTGAAGGAGCATTACGGATGGATCACCGGAGCTGTGGGGCTGCCATGCTCCATAATCGGAGCCATGGTCGGGGGATGGCTGATTGCCAGAAAAAGTCTGCAGAAAATGATCTGGCCCTTTCTGCTGGCCCAGAACCTGACCAATCTGGCTTACATGATGCTGGCATTCCATCTGCTGCCTTATGGCACGCACGTCCCAGGCGGCGTGTCTGTCGATACAACGGCAAACATACTGTTTGCCTGTGCAGTGGCTGCTTTTGATTATCTGGCCGGAGGTCTGGGCACCGCAGTGCTCATGACTTTTCTGATGGGTTTATGCAAAGAGGATTTCAAGGCGGCGCACTATGCCATCGGCACCGGCCTGATGAGCGTTGCCGGGGTGTACGCTGGTTCTTTCAGTGGATTTCTGGTTGAATGGGTCGGATATGCTTACTTCTTCGGCATCAGCTTCGTCTTTTCACTTCCAGCCATGGCTCTTATTTATTTTCTGCCATGGCCGGAAGTGAAAAAAACTTCTCAGCCTTGAGGGCCGGCATTATTTTGTACTGCGTGCATCAAGAAGTTTAAGGATATCTTTGGTGATGTCAATCTCGTCGGTTGCATAGAGCAGGCCGGTGCGGGACTGCAAGCCTTTTTTCGTGTTTTCGAAAATCAGCGTATAATTTTGTTTTTTGCCGTATTCGGCGATGATATCGTGGAGATCCTTTAAGATCGGCTCCATGATCTTCTTTTCCAGCTGTTTGAGTTCAAACTGGGCATCATCGGTCTTGAGCTTGAACTCTCTCATCTTCATCTGGTAATCACGTTGCTTGCCTTCCAGGATGTCTTTACTCCATACAGAACTTTTCTTTTCAAGTTCAGCGCCCTGGGCTTCAAGGTCCTGCTGCTCTTTACCGAATTTATCTTGAAATTCCTGAACTTTGCCCTGAAGCTGCTGCTGGGCGCTCTGTCCGACCTTGGATTGGGTAAGCACATCCTGCAGACTGATCGTGGCCACTTTGATGCCTGTCGCAGCTGCTGAAATTGCCTGTGCAGGCAAAATGAGCAGACAGAAAAGGCTCATGATCAAAGCATATCTGACTGATTGTGTAAATTTCATAATATCTCCTTGTCCGTTATGGTTCGCCTGTTGTTCAGGCATTTATCAATACAAAAGCCGGTAAAGACTCAGAGTCTTCCCGGCTTCGTATAATTACTTAATTAAATGTGATTACCGGATTACAAAATCATCCCGTCTGTTCTGTGCCCAGGATAATTCGTCATGACCGTAAAGGAGAGGTTTTTCCTCGCCATAGCTCACGGTAAACATTCTGTCATCGGCGATACCAAGATTCATCATGTATTTTTTGGCATTCTGAGCTCTTCTTTCACCAAGCGCCATGTTGTACTCGTTGGTGCCACGCTCGTCACAATTGCCCTCAATGGCAATGACGACTTTACGGTGGGCGCCCAGAAAATCAGCATTGCCTTCAAGTCTTGCTTTCTGGTCATCACGAACGCTTGATTTATCAAAATCAAAATAAACAGGTAGCATGGGTCCGTGGGTTCTCCCCTCGGAAATTTTTGCATTAGCCGCAGAATAAGGATCTGAATCTAAAGATTCCGACCCACCCATCCTGTCTCCGACATCTGCTCTTTGAACAGCCGGGACCTCTGCAACGGGCTTTATTTCCTCGGTGGGAACGGTCTTTTTGGCGCAACCGCCAGCCAGGAATGAAGTTGAAACCATTAAAGAAGCCACTGCACACATCCTGAACAAATTACTTTTCATCTTTGTCTCCTTTCTCGACAAAATAGAACTCCCATCTCTCAAAACAATCTTTCATAACTGATAAGCTTAACAGTTCCCCTTGATCTCAAACAAAGCTATAGAGTACTTACCTAAAATTCAATACTTTTTTTTGTGTTATTTTAAAATCATGTAATGATTTTATTAAATATTCCTCCTGTCGCATAAAAGTTGTTCTGTATTTTTTCAGCCCCATCGCTCTCGCATGATCAAATGTGTTGCAAATTTTATCATTTGAGTTGAAAATACAAACTAGTGCAAATCGAAGATACATTTTTTACAAATTACTATTATACCCTTATTATAAAAAAAAATGAACAAATATATAGCTACAAATCGTTGGGGAACTTTTTTCGGAGTTACGCAGGGAACCCTTGATTCGGTCTGGGACAATCTGACCAATCCCGCCGGTGATTCGGTTATCTATATTTCCATGGAAATCGGAGCTGACCGTGATGTCTATCATCCAGTTAAAAAAAGACTCCTGCAACCGGATATTGACAAAAATTCCACCAATCTGCTGCGCCATTTCTCCCGATTATTTCTGAACGGACCGGAAAAAATACCCAATTATGGCGGCGGCCTCGGCATCCTGGCCGGTGATACGCTGAAAAGTTTTGCCGACCTTAAAATACCCGCCCTTGCCGTCTCCCTGCTTTACCGCAAGGGTTATTTTTCACAGCTTGTTGACTCCCGTCTTGGTCAGATTTCCACGGCAACCGACTGGTCCCCTGAAAATACCCCTTCCCTCTATCTGATGAAAAATCCGGATTTCCCTGATCTGCCATTGGAAATTGAAATTCCGTTTTATGATGGACATGACAGGGAGGTTCTGGCCAGAGCCAGACTGTGGCTGAAAATGGAGGTAAGCTCAAATCTAGATTTTTTTATACCGGAAATTTTGCTCGATTACAGCATTCCTTCTTCACCAGAATGGATCAGGCAGGTTGCCCAGAGTCTCTATGACAGCATATCCGATCAGGCCAAGGCGGTGCAGCGTCGGCTGCTTGGCGCTTCCATTGTCACTATCAAAAAAACGCTGGGCTTGACCGGCAGAACCATCCATCTGAACGAGCAGCATGGGGTGGTCGTTGTACTGAATCTGATAGCTGAAAGGCTTGCCGAAAAAATCGGGCCGAACTACTCGGTCAAGGCAACGGATAATGACATTCTGCAGGCTGCGGAGGCTGTGGCGAAAAATATCGTTTTCACCATTCACACACCTGTCAAGGCGGGCCATGATCGTTTCGATAAGAATATCATCAGTCAGATCGGGCATGCTTTTTGTGGAAGGATTCTGCTCCTGCTGGCCCAGGATGATGAAAATCCCAATCAGTACAATTTCACCAAGCTGGCCATGCGGGTGAACCGGGCCACCAACAGCGTAAGCAGGCTGCACAAGGCCGTTACCCAGAAGCAGTTCCCGCAATTTGCCAAAAAAATAACCGCCATAACAAACGGGGTACACCACCTGACCTGGATCAGTGATGCCAAGGCAGCGCTTTATGACAGCTTCGCAGAACTGAAAAACTGGCGTGAAGATCCTGCGGTTTTTGCAAATACCGGTCTACTCTTCACCTCTGAAGATTTCCGCCAGAGTTTTGAGCTGGCCTGGAAAGATGACACCCGGAAACTGATCGACTACATTAATAATATGCTTTCCCTGCATCGCAAGCAGATGCATGAAACATGGATTGATCCTCCGAACTATCTTTCCAATCTTGACGACGGCGAGCATGTCCTCACCCCTGACGTCTTTACCGTGGGTTTTGCCAGAAGATTTTCCACCTACAAGCGTGCTGATCTGATTTTTGACGATATGGACAAACTGGCCGATATCATTGTCAGCAATAATTTTCCGGTGAATTTCATCTATGCAGGCAAGGCCCATCCCTCTGATGAGCCCGGAAAATCAATCATCAAGCTGGTGCTTGATCTGCAGGATGATCTGTATATCAAAACCAAGGGCCTGGGGAAGCTGATTTTTATCCCCGGCTATGACATGAATATTGCCAAAATGATGGTATCCGGTGTTCATGTCTGGTTGAACAGTCCGAAAAGGCCTCTCGAGGCCAGCGGCACCAGCGGCATGAAGGCCGCCTTAAATGGCATACCGAATATCAGCACCATGGATGGCTGGTGGGTTGAGGGATATCATGACGGCAAAACCGGCTGGAAATTCGGTTACGAAGCGGATGTTGAAAATGCCTGTCTGAGCGAAGCCCCGTCCACCCTACTGTATGAGCAGGACTCGGCATCATTTTATGAAGTTTTTCCCAAGATCCTGGCAATGTTTTATAAAAAGAAACTTCACCCCCAATATATTGATAAATGCATCTATAATCTGCAGCTCAACTGCCCGATATTCAACACTCATCGCATGGCGGCGGAATATGTGGATCGTTACGAGCTGCATCTGCCGGATTCTGTTAACAAGCGTTTGCAGAAGTTAAGAAAAATTTATCAGAGCGACGTCTAAAAAAACTGTCAAGTTTCCTCCGGAAATTCCGATCCGCTTTTTACAAGTGACAATTTATCAATAAATATGCGATCGTGAAAACCGGAGGAAAGTCATGACAAGTCCAATCCAGCAGAACAATGGCACGCCTTATCTCCCCTCCCGGCTTTCTTCATCCGGGCTGCAGAATCAATACCAAAGTTACACCGAGGCCATGTCCCAGCGCAGCGCAGCCAATATCTCTTTCACCACGGCTGAAGGGGATGTGGTGACCATCTCCAATTATCAGGAGCAGGCGTACTCTCTTGCCTCTGAAAAGTTGACCACCCCCTTGCAGCAGGGCATGAATTTCACCGCATCCGTGTTAAATGTTGACGCCTCAAGCCTCAGCGTGCAAGGTGATCTCAATGAGGAGGAACTGGCGGATATACAGAATCTGATGGTTGACCTGACATCCATTGCCGAACAGTTTTTCAGCGGCAATCTGGGCGAAGCCATGGGCCAGGCCATGAACATCGGTGATATGGGTTCCATTTCCCAGCTCTCAGCCTCATTCAGTTATCAAGCCAGCTGGTCCGCCTCATCGCAGATTACGGATTATCACCCTGTTCCGGCATCCGAAGATGCCGGCAGTTCCCTTACCGATATTTTTGCCGCACTCCCGGATATAGTTGATCAGGCCCACACCGATGAAATGAAATACGCCGAGATGCTGCAGGCCCAATGGAAACAGATCAAGGAATTCCTCGAGGCAACAACTGCGGACCCTGCGGCAACAACGGATTCTGCCATAGTTCAGGAAGCTGCCCCTGCGACGACAACCGATTCTGTCATAGCACAGGAAGACGAGAATATTCCGGCGGCCCGCAAGATGATGAACAGAATGCAGGAAACGGTTGCCAGACATCCTAGGCTTGCCCCGTTTGGTCTGTCGCTGGCCCATGAGGCCATTGATAATAAGTCTGAGGGCATCCAGCATCCAGCGCAATTCACTCAGAAAAATATGCTGAAAGATAATTTTCTGCAGGAATTCACTGACTGGATGTACGCTGTCTGACCCAGACGTCTCTGCTGCTGTTCGTCGCCTGCCGAGGTTCCCAAGAGCCCCGGCACTTTTTTTATATCGCTTTGCCGAAACCTGCGGCCGGGTCTCCTCTCTTCCGCTTTCGCCGGTTCAACGAAAAACAAATCCCCTCATGGGCAGACGATAGTTTTGACTTTTTTCTTGTGATTCTTTATAGTTTACGACATGTGGAATTCAAAAGATGTTTATTATATTTCAGACAGCACCGGCATCCTGGTAACCAATCTTGGCCAGGCCCTTACCTGTCAGTTTCCGGAAATCAACTTTGTTGAAGAAAGTTATCCCTTTGTTCGTACGATCAGCCAGGCCAAGGAAATTATCAAAGCGATCCTGAAGCGTTCCGGCGGCAGAAGGCCCCTGGTTTTTATCTCCATCCTGGATCCGGACGTCCGCAATATCTTCGATAACCCTGAGGTGGAGTTTTTCGATATTTTCAGTTCTCTGCTGGATGAACTTGAACTATCGCTTGAAACAAAAGCCTTACGGGTGCCGGGATTTTCCCATCATATGGATGGTATGGAAATGGGCAGACGGGTCGAGGCCATTCATTACAGTCTGGAACACGATGACGGCACCAAGAGTTACGAATACAATGAGGCTGATATCATTATTCTCGGGGTTTCCAGGGCCGGCAAAACACCGGTCAGTGTTTATCTGGCCACCCAGATGGGATATAAGGCAGCCAATTTCCCCCTGACCAGTGAATACCTGAATCAATACAAGCTTCCAGCGGAGTTGAAGGCTGTAACAAAGCGACTGGTCGGACTCACCACATCGCCGGAATTTCTCAGCAGCGTCAGGGGAAAACGCTATCCGGCCAGTAAGTATGCCAAAATTTCCACCTGCAGGGAGGAAATTCAACAGGCTGAAGAGATTTATCGCCGCAATAAGATCCCCAGCATCTCGTCATCCGGAAAATCCATCGAAGAAATTGCCACGCAGATCTGCCAGGTTATTGACCTGCCCAAGAAGAAATTAATGCTGCGCCCCTAGCAGCGCTCTTCTGTAAATTCCCCACTGCCAAGCACTCCGTCCGCCAGGCGGATATGGTCGATTGCTCTCCAGTCGCGGTCAAGCAGTGTGGCCCCCCAGGCATCTATTGCCACCGGATCAAATCCCGCGGCGAGCTTGTTTTTGGCGGGCTTGCAGACCGGTCCCCACAGATGGGCCTCGGGCATGCCCACCGTGGCATCAAGGATGGTAAAGTCAGGGGTCCGGTAGCGGTTCAGGTCAAAAATGGCCGCATGGATGCGGCTATGGAAAGAGGCCTTTTTCCAGTGCCCGCCCTGCTGATAATGCTCCGGCGGAGCGGTTCCCATCATGTTTTTCATGGTGAGGGTCACCTCCGCCAGGCTGTGGGCCTTGAGCACCGGCACCGACAGGAGAAAACAGTCGAAGAGGACGGCCGGCAGAAAGATTTTTGGGAATCTGGGGTAATCTTTATTTTTCCTGGCAATACATCTCTCTTCGTTTAAGTCAAGCAGATCGATTTTTTTGTCGGCCGCAAGTTGGGTATAGCCCAGCTGTTTAAATACATGCCATGTATCGTATTGTGCTGAACCACAGCCCTCACCGATCATGACTGAACAATGGGGAGCCATTTCCCGCAGCCAATCCACCAGAGAGCCGATCAGGGCAACAGGCGTGGTGATCGGCGGTTTAAAAGCCTCCACCAGATTGGGTTTGAGCAATATCTTTTTCCTGTTTTTGAGTGCATCAGCCAGCCCGCTTTTTTCCAGTAAAATCTTGAGGCTTTTGTCCCAGCTTGTATAATCAGTGGAAAAAACAGTGCCTTTTTTGGGCTTTTCTGATATTTGCATGTCAACAATTTGAGGTGTAAATTTAATCTTCCGCAGGAGAAGAATCTTTTATTCTCAGCGGCCCGATTTTGTTCCGCAGCGGTTTATCGTTTTCTTCCCATATTTTATGATTTCTTATGATTACCATTAACAGCCTTTCTATTCAATATGGTGCCAAGCACTTATTTAAAAATTTATCCGGCCGCATCAACAGCCGGGACAGGATTGGTCTGGTGGGCGTCAACGGCGCCGGCAAGTCAACGCTGTTAAAGATTCTCGCCGGTATTTCCGAAACCGATCCCGGAATCATCACCAGATCAAAACAGATCACCTGCGGCTATCTTCCCCAGGAAATTGTCGGCCTGGAACCGGGCCGGACCCTTTATGAGGAAGCGGAAAGCGCTTTTGCCCCCCTGCTGTCAAAACAGAAAGAGCTTGATGCAATCAACATCAAACTCGCCGTCCCGCTGCAAGACCCAGCCGTCATGCAGGACATGGTCAATCGACAGGGTGAACTGCAGCACGAACTTGATCACTCAAACGTTTTCCGCATCAAGGCGACCATTGAAAAGGTTCTTGCCGGCCTGGGGTTTAAGGAAAGTGATCTGGACCGCAACTGCCACTCGTTCAGCGGCGGCTGGCTGATGCGGTTGATGCTGGCCAAACAGCTTCTCGCCGCCCCCTCTTTTCTCTTTCTCGATGAACCGACCAACCATCTTGACATCGAATCACTGACCTGGCTTGAGGAGTTTCTCGCCGCCTATCCGGGGGCATTGATCATTGTCTCCCATGACCGGGCATTTCTTGACAACATGACCAGCCTCACCTGGGAATTAAGCCTGGGCAATCTCACCGTGTACAAGGGGAATTATTCCAGTTACGTCAAGGAAAAGGAACTGCGGCTGCAGATCCAACGGTCCGCCTATACCAACCAGCAGGCCAAGATCGACCAGACGAAACGTTTTATCGACCGGTTCCGGGCCAAATCGACCAAGGCCAAACAGGCCCAGAGCCGCATGCGGCAGCTTGAGAAAATGGATGTTATCGAGCTTGAGGATACCGAGCAGAAAATTTCCTTCCGTTTCCCCCCGGCCCCTGCCAGCGGCAGGCTGGCCATTGACGTAAACGATCTGTGTAAAAGCTACGGCAGTAAAGAGGTTTTTACCCATCTCGGCTTTGAGCTGCAACGGGGCGACAAGATGGCCATTGTCGGGGTAAACGGCGCAGGAAAATCAACCCTGGTGAAAATTCTTTCCGGGCTCGTTCCGTGCGACAGCGGAGCCATCCGTCTGGGGCATAACGTTTCTCTCTCCTATTTCGGTCAGCATCAGGCCCAGGAGCTTTCGCCACAGTACACCGTTCTCGAGACCCTCAACCAGATCGAAGCTGACAAGACGGTCACCCAGACCAGATCCCTTTTAGGCGCTTTTCTTTTTAAGGGCGATGAGGTGGACAAAAAGGTGCAGGTCCTGTCGGGTGGAGAAAAAAGCCGCCTGGCCCTGGCCAAGATGATCGCCACTCCGGCCAACCTGCTCATCATGGATGAACCCACCAACCATCTTGACATGATGTCCCAGGAGATACTGCAGGATGCCCTGGGACAGTATGACGGCACCATCATCGTTGTCAGTCATAACCGCTATTTCCTCGATCATTTCGTCAACAAGGTGCTGGAGATAAAAAACGGCGGAGCAACTCTTTTTGAGGGAAATCTGGCCTATTATCTTGAAAAAAACGCCAGGGAACGGCAGCATGCTCCTCCAGTGGAAACGATCGCCGACCCTGAACAAACCCCCTCTTCCGGTTCGGTTAAGGGGAAAAAAGCAAGGCAGGAACAGGCAAAAATCCGAGAGGAGAAAAACAGCCTGCTCAAACCTTATCTGACAAAAATAAAAGAGGCGGAAAAAGAGATCGACCATCTCGAATCCCGGAAAGCTGAACTTGAGGGTCTGCTGGCTGATCCTGAACTTTATAAAGACCAGGAGGTTTTTTTCGAAAAAAGCAAGGAATATGCAGCGGTTGAGCGCAGGTTGGCCCATTTCTACCAGCAATGGGAAGTCAATCAGGAGAAAGTCGAACAGATTGAAAGCTCGTTTCCCTCATAATGGAATATCCTCAAAGCAGTTTCCAGGCAGGGATGATGCGCCCCGGCTCATTTTCCATGGGGGAAAAATTAGGCTCTGTTTTTTTTTGAATAAGTATTCATTTTGTTCTATATATATGATGACAACTTCTTGACCATCAGAAAAAATGCCAGTAATGTCGTACGGTGTCCGCGATGAAAGAGAATAAATTGAAAAATTCACACATATTGAGCCTTGCATAAAACCCGAATACCTGAATTTCACTGGAGGATTGAAATGAAAAAAGTATTGAAAAACGCTTTTCTAGCCTTAAGTTTTTCCGCCCTGTTTGCCGCAACCCCTTTGGCGATGGCCTCAGATCAAGGCGCGGAGCAAGCCGGTGGCCATGGCGCCGCCGCAGCTGCCCAACCTGAGATCTCTGCCAGCGAAACCATGCGGGAGGTCATTGAAGGAAACGAAAGATTTAAAATGAACCATGAGAGCAAATACTTTGACTTGTTTCAAAACAGCCAGGTTCCTGTCCTGACCGTGGTCACCTGTTCCGACTCCCGGGTTCACACCAATCTTTTCGGATTTGTGCCGGATAACAATATTTTCGTGATCAGAAATATCGGCAATCAGGTGGCCAATTCCGAAGGCTCCGTTGATTATGGCGTGCGTCATCTGCCGACCAAGGTTCTCATGATCCTGGGTCATTCAAGCTGCGGCGCCGTGAAGGCTGCCATGGGTGATTATTCCGGCGAAACCTCGGGCATCAAAAAAGAACTTGATCCGTTGAAACCGGTTATCGCCCTCGATGACCACAGTGGCGAGTTCAAGGAACGCTGGGCCAAGAATGTCGAACGCAATGTTGATTATCAGGTTGATTATTCCATGAAGCTTTATGATGAGAAAGTTACCCATGGTGATCTGGTGGTGGTTGGTGCTGTTTACGATTTCAATGATATTTATGGTCAGGGTCGCGGATCGCTGATCATCACCAACATCAACGGTGAGAAGTCTCCGAATAAGATCATGCAGCATCCGGTGTTGAAAGATCTCACCCGTGGGCCCATCGTCACCCACGTGAGCAGCCGGGCTCAATAAATATTCTGGTAAATTATACAGATAGCTGTTCTGTCTGACAAAAACCCACAGAGGCCGTTGTGCCTCTGTGGGTACTTTTTTGATAATGCATATGAATAATTCGATACGCTGTCTTCGAAATGAAATTGAGGACCGGGAGGCCAGAAATCTTTCCCCTTTTGCCTGCCATACGAAAAACAGCAAGGGAAGATCAAGGGAAGAAGTGGAGTGTCCCATCAGGGTTGCCTTTCAGCGCGACCGGGACAGAATTATTCACTCCAAGACATTCCGCCGTCTAACCCACAAGACCCAGGTTTTTCTCGCTCCCACCGGCGACCATTACCGCACCAGGCTGACCCATGCCCTGGAGGTCGCCCAGATTGCCAGAACAATCGGCGTCGCTCTGCGCTTAAACGGCCATCTTATTGAGGCCATCGCCTTGGGGCATGACCTGGGCCACACCCCTTTCGGCCATGCCGGCGAAGCTGTTTTGCATGAGCTGCATCCCGGCGGCTTCAAACATTACGAACAGAGCCTGCGCGTGGTCGATGTGTTGGAAAATAAAGGAAAAGGGCTGAATCTAAGCTATGAGGTGCGGGACGGCATACTCAAGCACTCAAAGGGGCGGCGGGATATCCTGCCCGATGATCTTTCCGACCTGCCGGAAACCATGGAGGGACAGGTGGTCAGGGTGGCCGATATCCTGGCCTATGTCAATCATGATCTTGATGATGCCATCCGGGCCGGGCTCCTGGAGGAAAAGGATATGCTTGGTCATATCCGGGCCGACCTGGGGGAAACAAATTCACAGCGGATCAGCGCCATGGTCAATGATCTGATCATGAAAACCATTGAAGCAGGCGAATCGCGACTGGTCATGAGCCCGAAAATTCTTGAGGCCACATCCGACCTGCGCAACTTTTTATTTGAAAATGTCTACCAGACCCCCTGCGTGCATCGCGAATTTATCAAGGCAATGAAAATTATCCGGGATTTATACCATTATTTCATGGAAGAGGATGTGAAGCTTCCCTGTGGGGGGATATGGGAAGTTTCAACGGCCTATGGGGTGGAAACGTCACGACCGCGCAAGGTATGCGATTTCATCGCCGGCATGACGGACCGTTATGCACTGGATCTCTACACAAATATTTTCTTTCCCAAAAGGTGGAGTGTGCAGTAAAGTAGTCAGGTTTTTTTTCGTTTCAAGATTAAATCAGCTCGGCCAAACGGCCCAAGGTGTTAAGTTAAAAGAGTATCAGTATGACAAATAAAGCAGACCAGACAAATACAGGAGAGTTGCTTGCCAAAGCCTACGAATTTGCTGATGTTGAACGCAGATGGTACGAGGAGTGGCAGAAGCAGAAACAATTCAGGGCCACCATGGATGCATCCCGGCCCTCTTTTTCCATTGTTATTCCCCCGCCGAATGTCACCGGTGTTCTCCATGTCGGTCATGCCTTAAACAATACCATGCAGGATGTCCTGGTGCGTTACAAACGCATGTCGGGCTACAATACCCTCTGGGTGCCGGGGACGGATCATGCCGGCATCGCTACCCAGAATGTGGTGGAACGCCAGCTTGCCGCCGAAGACCTTACCCGTCATGACGTGGGGCGGGAAAAATTTATTGAACGGGTATGGCAATGGAAGGCCGAATCCGGCGGGCAGATCATCAATCAGCTCAAGCGATTGGGCTGCTCCTGTGACTGGGAACGGGAGCGCTTCACCATGGATGAAGGTTTATCCAGGGCGGTGCGCTCGGTTTTTACCCGTCTCTATAAGGAAGGATTGATTTACAAGGGCGACTATATCATCAACTGGTGCCCCCGCTGCCATACGGCGCTGGCTGATCTGGAGGTGGAGCATGAACCCACCGACGGCAAACTCTACCGCATCAGATATCCCTATGCCCAGGGCGACGGCTACATCGTGGTCGCCACCACCAGGCCGGAAACCATGCTTGGCGATACCGGTGTTGCCGTGCATCCCGAGGATGAGCGCTACACCTCCCTGCCGGAGAAATCCGTTATCCTGCCCCTGGTCAACCGTAAGATCCCCGTTGTTTTCGACGCCCAGGTGGAGCGGGAATTCGGTACCGGCGCCTTGAAGGTGACCCCTGCCCATGACCTCAATGACTTTGAAATCGCCCGCCGCCATGATCTGCCCTCAATCAAGGTGATGGATGACAACGGCCGCATGAATGAGGAGGCCGGTCCCTATGCAGGGCTCGACAGGTTTGCCTGCCGTACAAAGATCGTCGAGGATCTGCGGGAGCAGGGATATCTTGAGGGAATCGAAGATTACCAGCACGGGGTGGGCCACTGTTACCGCTGTGCTACCGTGGTTGAACCATCCCTGTCTAAACAGTGGTTTGTCTCGGTGAAACCGCTGGCTGCGAAAGCCATTAACGCGGTAAAGAACGGCGACATCAAGATTCATCCCAAATCATGGGAAAATACCTTTTTTGACTGGATGTACAATATCCGCGACTGGTGTATCTCCCGCCAGATCTGGTGGGGCCATCAAATTCCCGCCTGGACCTGTGAGGCCTGCGGGGAGCTGATCGTCAGTGAAACTGATCCGGATCATTGCCCGAAATGCCGGTCCGGCCAGCTGCTGCAGGAAACCGATGTCCTTGACACCTGGTTCAGTTCCGCCCTCTGGCCCTTTTCCACTCTGGGCTGGCCCGACGACACGGCGGAACTCAAATTCTTCTATCCCACCTCGGTGCTGATCACCAGTTTTGATATCCTGTTTTTCTGGGTGTCCCGCATGATGATGATGGGCATTCATTTCATGGGCAAGGTGCCGTTCAAGGATGTGTATCTGCATGCCCTGGTGCGCGACGCCCAGGGCCAGAAGATGAGCAAATCAAAGGGCAACGTCATGGACCCGCTGCTCGTCATGGACAAGTACGGCACCGATGCCCTGCGCTTCACCATGACCGCCTTTGCCGCCCAGGGCCGGGACATCCGCCTCTCGGAGGATAGGATCGAAGGATACCGCTATTTCATCAATAAGATATGGAACGCCAGCCGTTTTGCCCTGATGCATATCAGCGACTGTGATGCTTCTGTGACCAGCGGCATCAGCGGCAAGGGGCTCGGGTTGCCCCATCGCTGGATCCTGAGCCGTCTGAACCGCACCATCGCGGAGGTGCATAAGTCGCTTAATGATTACCGTTTCAATGATGCCGCCTCGGCCATGTATCAGTTTGTCTGGCATGAGTTCTGTGACTGGTATCTGGAACTGATCAAGCCGGAGCTTTTCAGCGATTCGGCTGAGAAGAAACACAAGGCCCAGGCCGTGCTCTTTACCGTGCTTGAGTCGGTCATCAAACTTCTCCACCCGGTGATCCCTTTTGTTACCGAAGAAATCTGGCATGTTCTGCCAGGTGAGAGAAAAAGTATCATGACTGAGCCATATCCCATTGAAAATACGGACTGGAATGATCCTGATGCCGAGGCCACAGCCCAGCTTGTCATGGGCCTGATCGGCGGCATCCGCAACATCCGCAGCGAGATGCAGATCCATCCTTCTGCCCAAATTGAGGCAATTGTCATCTGCCAGAATCAGTCAAAGAAAAACACCATTGAAGAACATGGCGACGAAATAAAAGGACTGACCCGCACCAACACCCTGACGGTGCACAGCGAGGGCCATGGTCCCAAAGGGGCCGCCTCATACATCTTTGAAGATATTGAAATCTGCGTGCCTCTGGAAGGACTCATTGATGTGCAGAAGGAACTTGACAAGCTGAGCAAGGAACAGGCGAAGATCGACAAGCAGCTCGCCCAGAGTCAGGGGAAACTGAGTAACAGAAAATTTCTGGACAATGCGCCGGAGGATGTGGTGGCCAAGGAAAAAGAAAAGGTGGAAACCCTGTCCGCCACTTTGGCGAAAATCGAACAGACCAGAAAACGACTGCAGGAAATCGGCGGCTGATTTTTGTTTCTCATTCAGATTTGTTCCCGCCCGGAGATTGAGGGGCGGTTCGCGAACCGCCCCTACACCGCTACAACATGTTGGTGCCCACCTTGAAACGGTTCTGGCGGGGGCCCCAAAAAAAGGCAGGCCCCCAAGGGAGCCTGCCTTTTTTTTGCATACTATCTCCGCGGAAATAATGCTGACTTTTTCCGAGAGCTTTATTCTGCCATAGCGTTCATGGCTCTGGCCGGATCCTTCTCAACCTTGTCCAGAATTTCGGTTACCTTGGCTTCCGGCAGCCAGTCTACCTTGCCGGTGCCGACATCGTAGATTGCGCCGACAACCTTGGCTTTGCCGCTCTTGACCAGTTCACGGGTAGCCGGGCTGCTCATGAACAGGTCATTGACTCCCTGCCAGATATTTTCTTCAATTCCGAAGGGAACAACGTCTTTGCCGTGTTTGTCCGGATGTTCGGCAATGGCTTTTTTAACTGCCGGGATGATGTTATCAACCAGGGGCGGAATATTTCTCTCCAGAGCATGGCCATGGCCTTCAACCACGCCGGTGACGGCGGTAACGGCGCCACACTGGGTATGTCCAAGCACCACCAGAACCGGGGTATTGACATGGGCGAGACCGTATTCGATGGAGCCTGCTTCATCCACGTCAACCACATTGCCTGCCACCCTGATGACGAAGATGTCCATTACGCCGGCGTCAAATAAAAGCTCAACAGGAACCCTGGAGTCGGAACAGGAGATGACGGTGGCATAGGCATGGTCACCCTGGTTTTCCTTGCCGGCCTGGATCAGACGGTTGGTGTCGGTGTGGGGATGGGTGGGCTTGTTGGCGACAAAGCGGGCATTGCCTTCCTGCAGAATCTTTATGGCTGCATCAGGGCTGGGTTTGTGCGCTGTGCTGCCGCTTGCGTTTACTTGAAAAGCGGTGCCGGCCAGAAGACAACATCCCAGTGCGAAAGCTTTTAACATCTTCTTCATTTGCTAATCCTCCAATTCTTTAAATTTGGAATTCAAAAAAAACAATGAATGGCTGCTCATTCAAAGAATTTTTTTTATTCGTTTTCCCATGGGATTGTCAAGGCAAAAAAATGAGATCCTGTTGCAAAGGTATGTATTTTTAGGTCAATTTTTGGTAAGTTAGCCATGTATGTCGTGGATTTTCCAAGATTCCGACGAGTTCGTTTTTAATCTATTTGTGTGATATCGCAAGTAATACGAATTGGAGGACGGAATGAAAACTCACCATCTCATTTATCGAATTATGATGTTTGGTCTCCCTGCTCTGCTCACCATAACCGCGAGCAGTCGGGCCGGAGATTTCACAATCGATGCCCTTGCCATGGTCAAGGCCCACAATGAGAAGCGTGCCATGGTCGGGTCCCCCGAAGTAAAGTGGTCCAAGGAACTGGAAAGCAAGGCCATCAACCGCCTAAAGCAGTTGCAGAAACTGGGCTGCGTCATGAAGCACAGCGGGCCAGGGGAAAATCTCTTCTGGGCAAGTGCCAGGGAAACGGCGAACAAGAAGAATGCCTTCGGTCAGTGGATCTGGCACGGCGAAGTGCAGAAGATCAGTGAAAAGGATGTTGTTTTCATGTGGGCCGGTGAAAAGGAAATGTATTCCTATAAACAGGGAACCTGCTCGGCCCCCCTTGGTGAAACCTGCGGCCATTACACCCAACTGGTCTGGAAAGACACCAGGGAAATAGGTTGCGGCAGATCGATCTGCAAGGACAAATCACAGGTTTGGCTCTGTCTCTACGCTCCGGCTGGAAACATTATCGGAGAAAAACCCTACTGATCTCCCCCCGAAAGGCAGGTAAATTAAAAAATGGTGGAAAAAATGAACAGGCAAACCGTGTTGATCACCGGCGGCAATAAAGGAATCGGGCTGGAGCTTTCCAGAAAATTTCAATGCGCCGGTTATCAGGTCAAGGTTGTGGCCAGGGATTTCAGCAACTTTGCCCTGCATGACTGCGAAAATGTCCAGGCGATAACCTATGACCTGCAGAATGTGGAGGGTATTCCGCAACTCATGGCAGATATCGGAGAGGTAGATATCCTGATCAACAATGCCGGCATCATGCATGCCCTGCCCTTTGACAACTATCCCTGGCAGAAAATGGATCAGATCATCAGAATCAACATCCAGTCTCCCGTGGCCCTGATCAGGGAGGCATCAAAAAACATGATTGCCAAGGGTTGGGGCAGAATCGTCAACAACGCCTCCATTGCCGGAGAAATCGGCCACCCTGATGTGTGGTACGGCATCACCAAAGCCGGGGTCATCAACATGACCAAGAGCTTTGCCAAGATTCTCGGACCAAAAGGCATTGTGATTAATGCGGTGGCCGCCGGACCGGTGGAAACGGATATGCTCGCCGTCATCCCTGAACAGCGGAAAAAGGATATCAGAAACGCGGTTTATACGGGCAGGTTTGCTTTCCCGACTGAGGTGGCGGATGCCATGTACTGGCTGGCGACAGACTGTCCCGAGTACATTAACGGCACCTGTATTGATATCAACAACGGGGCGTTCCCGCGCTAAGGCAGGCTGAAAGAAAGTCGGGAGACAGATTTGATTTTTCCTCCAGACTCAGGGGTCTGATTTTTTTTCGCGGTTTTGGCGAAAATCGTTCTGTCCCCGTCTTTGCAGCGGTTAAAAGTTGTTGTTATTCTCCCTGCTCCTGCAGAGCCAGCAGAAGCCTGCTGTTACCACAATAACCGAGACGGCAAGCCAGGTGGTGGAGGTCCAATGTCCCATGGAGTAGCCTGAGACATAGGTGATGACCAGAACAACGACGAACGCAACAAACGCGGCAATCATGCAGCAACATCTGTTTTCTTTAGCCATAAAGCTTTCTCCCTCAATTCATTTTCCTCGCCAATAAGTATATCATATTTTCAAACGGACTTTCGATTTATTTCACAGGTGAGCGGCAGGTGAATATCTGCCCGCCGGTATGGTGGCTGATGGGATTTTGTCGCAGAATTTATTATCAATTTGCTTAATTTTATTATAAATTTGAAAAGATAGAATCTTCGCGCGCAACCTGCTTATCCCCTTCTTTGGTAAAATGACCCATGGACAAAGAAAATTCACCTGAAAGAAACATGAATCTGCCTGCCAGTAAGACAAAAATCGTCTGTACCATCGGCCCGGCTTCCGACTCTCCCGAGGTTATCCGGCAGATGATTCTGGCCGGTATGAATATCGTCCGTTTGAACTTCTCCCACGGCCAGTTTCAGGAACATGGCGAGGTCATCAGAAAGGTCCGGGCCGAGGCCGCAGCCTTGAATGCCCGGGTTGCCATCCTGGCTGATATGCCGGGCCCCAAGATGCGGTTGGGGGAACTTGCCGAGGAACCCCAGCAGCTCGAACAGGGTGATGGTTTCATTCTCACTGCTGATGACATCCTCGGGACCGGCAAGCGGGTTTCCACCACCTTCACCCAGTTGCCCCGGGTGGTCAAGCCTGGTGACATGCTCTTTATCAACGACGGCCTGATCCAGGTCAAGGTGGTGGAGGTGCAGGGCAATGATGTGCTGTGCAACGTGGTGGTGGGCGGCGAGCTGCGGTCGAGAAAGGGGCTGAATCTGCCCGGCATCGATCTCGGCATCAGCGCCTTTACCGAACATGATCATGTCTGTATGAAGTTTGCCCTGGAAAACGGGGTGGACTGTATCAGCCAGTCCTTTGTTACCTCGGCGGCTGATATCCATGCGGTGCGCCAGGCGGCCGCCGATCTTGGCTACCGGCCTTTCATCATCGCCAAGATAGAGCGCAAGAGCAACCGGGAAAATATCGATGAAATCCTGGAGGCGGCGGATGGCATCATGGTTGCCCGGGGCGATCTCGGCGTGGAGATTCCCATAGAGGATATCGCCGTGGCCCAGAAATACATCATCGCCAAGGCCAACGTGCTTGGCAAACCGGTGATCACCGCCACCCAGATGCTGGAATCCATGACAAACAACAAAAGGCCGACCAGGGCCGAGGCCACCGATGTGGCCAACGCCATTCTGGACGGCACGGACTGTGTCATGCTGTCGGGCGAGTCGGCCATGGGCAAATATCCGGTTGAGTCGGTGTCCATGCTGGCCAAGATCGCCGCGGCAACCGAACCCTACCGCCCCACCAGGCACTACCATCGCATCCTTGGCTCTTTGCGGGAAAAGGAACGTAAAAACCTGGTGGATCTCATCACCCTCAGTGTGGAAAACACCCTGGAAGAGATTGACTGCGGGGCAGTCATCGTGCCCACTGCCAGCGGTTCCACGGCAAGGAACATGGCCCGCTTCAGGATGCAGGCCTGGCTTTTTGCCGTCAGCCCCAGCGACAAGACCTGCCAGGAACTCCTCTTTTCCTATGGGGTGCTGCCGGTGCCGTATAAAGACCACCCTGATAACTGGACCGACTTTGCCACCCGCATAGCCCAGACCCATGGCATCAGGAATGACTATGTTGTCGTCATCGAAGGGCCGTCCCCGGTCCATCCCCAGGCCAATCACCGCATGGAAATCATCAATATCCGCGCGGCAGGCAAAGAGATGAAATGATGAAAGTTCGCTACACAGGATGAACTCGTATTTATGCCCTTCAGGGTAAAAAGTCTTTTTGCACCACAGAGCACACAGAGATCACAGAGAAATATATGTTTTATTACAGTCAGTTAGCTCTGTGGGCTCTGCACTCTCTGTGGTAAATTCCCAGTTTTTACGAATGTTTCAAAAGGATAAGGGAGATGAAAAAATATCAGGTAAAACCGGGGCGGAGATATCCCCCCGGCGCCAAAGTCTCTGACAAGGGCGTCAATTTCTGCATCTTCTCCAGGCAGGCCACTGCCATGGAACTGCTCCTTTACCGCGATCCCCACAGCACCCAACCCTTCCAGGTGATAAGCCTTGACCCCCATGAAAACCGCACCTTCTTCTTCTGGCACGTCTTTGTCGAAGGTCTGCCCACCGGCATCTGCTATACCTGGCGGGCCGAAGGGCCTCAGGACACCAGTGTTTCCGGCTGCCGCTTCGACCCGGAAAAGGAACTGCTGGACCCCTGGGCCAAAACAATCACCGACAACCTGTGGGACAGGAGACGGACCTGCCTGCCCGGGCCGAGCAACGGCCGCAGTATCCGCGCCGTGGTGGTAAGCGGGGATAACTATGACTGGGAGGGCGACACCCCTCTTTACCACAAGCCGGAAAAAACCATCATCTATGAACTCCATGTGGGCGGGTTTACCAGCCACGGTTCGTCCAAGGTGTCCCATCCCGGCACCTACTCCGGGCTCATCGAGAAGATCCCTTATCTCAAGGCGCTGGGGATCACCGCGGTGGAGCTGCTGCCGGTAATGGCCTTTGACGAACAGGACCTGCCTGAAAGCGCCTGGCAGCTTGGTCTGAAAAATTTCTGGGGCTACAGCACCCACAGCTATTACTGTCCCCATCCCCATTACTGTACCGATCCCCTGGCCGATAACCATATCAAGGAGTTCCGGGACATGGTCAAGGCCCTGCACAAGGCGGATATCGCCGTGATCATGGACGTTGTTTACAACCACACGGCCGAGGGCGGCGAAGGCGGCCCGCTGATCAATTTCAAGGGCCTGGCCAATGCCGGCTTCTACCATCTGGATCCCGATGACCGCAGCCAGTACCTTGACTATACCGGCTGCGGCAACACGGTGAACTGCAATCATCCCCTGGTCGCCCTGTACATCGTCGACAGCCTGGAATACTGGGTGCGGGAGATGCACATCGACGCCTTCCGCTTCGATCTGGCCAGCGTGCTGGCCCGGGGCATGGACGGCAAACCCGACCATTTCGCCCCGGTGATCTGGAGCATCGAGTTTTCCAACGTGCTGCCCCGCACCGGACTCATCGCCGAGGCCTGGGATGCCGGCGGACTCTATCAGGTGGGCGGCTTCCCCGGCTTTCGCTGGGCGGAGTGGAACGGCCGCTATCGTGATCTGGTCCGCCAGTTCGTCCGGGGCGACAAAGGGATGATCGGTGAAATGGCCACCCGCTTCTGCGGCAGCAGCGACCTGTATGAACCGTCCGGCCGACTGCCCATCAACAGCATCAACTTCGTCACCTGCCATGACGGGTTCACCCTGTGGGATCTGGTCAGCTATAACGAAAAACACAATGAGGCCAACGGCGAGGACAACCGGGACGGCTGCAGTCACAACCTGAGCTGGAACCACGGTGCCGAGGGAGAGACCTCGGATGAGAAAATTCTTGCCTTGCGCCGTCGCCAGGCCAGGAACTTCATGGCCATCCTGCTGCTCAGCCACGGCGTGCCCATGCTGCTCAGTGGTGATGAGGTGCTGCGCAGCCAACGGGGCAACAACAATACCTACTGTCACGACAATGAACTGGGTTGGTTTGACTGGAACCTGGTGGAGAAAAACCAGGACATGTTCCGTTTTGTCAGTGAGATGATCGCCTTCCGCAAACGCCATCCATGCCTCATGCAACGACGTTTTGTCACCGGTAACAAGCAAAAGAACGCCCGTCTGCCGGACATCACCTGGCACGGCAGAAAACTGGGCAAGCCCCGGTGGAATGACCCCAAAGCGGCCTTCATGGCCTTTACCCTGGGCGGCATCGGCAAAGAGGAAGATCTGCATGTCATCTTCAACATGTCGGCCAGGACCATGGGCTTTGCCCTGCCCGATATCCCCGGCAGGCAATGGCATGTGGCCATCGATACCGGGGCTGCCGACCCCGATGACATTAGATCGCCCAAAAAACAGATCCCGGTTGAGAAAAAATGCGTCACGGTTAAGGCCAGAAGTGTGGTTGTGTTGGAAAGCAGGCCGTGATTTTTGAAACTGATTATCCCCGCGTGCCCATGGTAACCCCGGCAATCGTGTAGGGGCGCCCCTTGTGGGTGCCCTATCCTGACTTGGCACCCCATAGGCCAGCCCTTATAATGGGCAAAAGGCATAAGGCAAGCGGCAAAAGGGTGTTGCACCCTCTGAGAAATTACCATCCCTTCCCTCTTATTTCAGACAACCTGATCTCAGCAGATTTTACCTTGATACCCTGATTGCGTTTCGAGAATAGTGCCTAAAGTACTTAAAATACTTCAAGTGCCTAAAGTAATGGTACTTTCTGATCAGATAAAACCTTTCACTTTAAGTACTTTAGGCATTTTAGGCACTTTAAGTACTCAAACTGGTAACAGAACAGAATCTAAGATGGTGGCTTAACTTGTTGAAATTACGTCATGAAATCAGGAGTTCTGTATTTCCTGCCATCTTATTGCAGTTTTTTCTTGCAAATTTTATCATTCGCAGTATGGGTATTTCTGCGTAGTTGATTTCTTGTCAGGGGAAAATGAGTTCGGGAGAATGAGAGGCAACCCCTTCCTTGTTTCTCCCTTTAATATCGTAATAAGTGGAATGATGTGCGGTAAAATACAATAAGTGGATAACTTGAAGACTGAATTTCCATGTTTTACATTTCAATATTAAAATAAGTGGAAATTCTGTCCGTCTATATGGAGTAATATGATGGACGGCTTTCCGCTTATTAACAATGTTAGGTTTCTGGTTGCGATGCCACCTGAACACCACAAATTTATGGTTTTGATCTATGGTTCGTGAAGACTATTTTATTTTACTCGTAGAAACCATTCTTGGTACGGCTGCGTTTTATGGCCTGCTTACAGCAGATGACTGGGGCATCGCGGAGCGTATCTTTATGGGCTCGGCCTTCATTTTGGTAGTTTTCGCAATCGAACAGCGTGGCATATGGGCTGATGAACAATATCGACAGATTTTCCAGATCTTAAATCTTGGCTTTTCCTCAAGAAAAGAAGAACCCTCTTTTTCTGATGAACTTACAGTTCTGCTCAAGCGTGCTGAATTTGAACGCCGTACTGGCCTTCACTCTTTTCAAATCCTCACTCTCTTCGGCAGGTATGTGCTTTGGCTTATATTGTCATTTATTCTCTATGTATTTCAAAACCACTAACTCACCCCACCTAATAATTCAATGATCTGCTACGACCTTGCTAGAGAGTTTGAAGAAGATGGCTACCCTGGGCTAGCAATTGCTGCAAGCTTTCACGGCGTTGAGCGGTATTTGTCGCTATTGACAAAGTACGTGCCAAAAATCAAAGATGATTTCAACGTTCATTTCTTAGAAGGCCTCGCAAATATTGATCAGCTGGAGTCCGAAGAACACAAAGAGCAGCTCAGTATATTGAAATGGGAGACAGAGATGTTCGTGCCGCGATACTTCTACGGCGCCTCTGTTCTCGCACTGTGGGCGGCATTTGAGTCTTCGGTTACCCAGTTGGCCGCATTTATTCAATTGAAGACAAACGTTCGCCTTTCATTTAACACCGATTTTCGCGAACGCTTTTACAGATTAAGACAACCAGGTGGTGAGTCTGGTTATCTTACAATGTAACACATTGAATTTACATGGAATATATTGCAAGGCGACCATAAAGTTCTTCCTGTATTGTTAGCTTTT
>JAHIVT010000117.1 GCA_018816555.1 Pseudomonadota bacterium | reverse complement strand
TACGCCTTTTAATTTTCCATCAAAATCTCCGAAATGTTGAACCATATCAATTTTAACACATTCAAGAATTTCATTGGTTGTTGGGTACCACTCAAAATCTTGATCTTTTTCTTTCAATGTGGCGACTATTGCTCTCATTTCGCACCTCTCCATGTTAGGTTTTGCTAGTTGATCTATCTTCATAAAAACAATTTTTTTTGTCCTTCCCTTCACTCGAATGAGGGAAGGGCAAAAAAAAGATCAAGAGCGCGGAACCTGAGAGCGCATCCTTATTGTGTAAAACAAACAACACCCAACAAAAGATTATTCCGGCTCTGCATCTGTCCGGAGGCATGACATCGGGGGTAGTTTCCGATGGCGGGACTCTGGACGCAGAGCGCGGCAAAAAATGACGGCCATGGAGTTAAAACAGACGACAGCGCGGATACCGACTGTCTACCTTGATTCCCTCACCGCGTAGTGAGGGTTAGGGAGCTGAAAGCAGACACCCTGCCCGTCAGGGAGAGTGTCATCCTTAATGTGCAGTTGAAGACGAATGGTAGATATGAACAAAAAACAGAATTCGTATTGCAATCTTCGCCCTGGGGAGATGGTCACCGATCAGCCCGGCACAGGCCTCGATGTCATGAAAACTGATTGCAGAATCGAAGAATCCGGATCAGCTGCAGCGATCAAAATGCAATCAAAAAGTCGAATGACGGCAACCTGGCCAGCTGGCGACGGTATTGACCGTTTCATGTCTTACCATATCAGGAAGAAGGTCAACTTGCGGTATTATTGTCAGGTATTTTCCTTGCCATGACAAATCTCAATTGAAGAAGGCCTTAAAAGCAAAATTTTTAGACAGCAAAAAAGCTGGATAAAAACTGCCTGAGTGATATTATCTGTTTAAATCGCTGGATATAACTTTTTCAGACTCCAAATGGGCAGGCGTAAAACTCTACGTCTTTTAGGCTGCCTACTCTTTTTTAGGCATTTAAATCAAATGGAGGGTGCGCATGATAGCAGAAACTACTTGGAATAAAAAAGAAGAGAAACGTACAAATTTCAAGTGGCGTGCTACTCCAGAAGGAATAGAACTGGAACATGAAAATGATAATCCACCATATACAATTCCGTGGACTATATTTCATTCCATCCTTCGTCATGCCATGAAAATGGCATCTGAAAATGACAACGTCATAACTGCTGGCACACATCAATCGGACCCATCACCAGGCTCACTTGGGGTATGGGTACTATCTCAAAATTTCACTCTTGTGCCCGGCGCTCTTACTCCTAGGCACCTATCCTTTATTGGTCCAATTTTGGGCCGAATGGGTTTCATCAAATGCCAGCATAAAGGAAATTCAATCCAGTGGGCCTTCAACCAATAAATAGGACTTACAAAAAGCCGGGGACAAGTCTTGCAATCACGCAAATATAAGCAACTTGGCGTAAAATGCCTGATTAAAAGACTTGCTTTCCCAGTTAGTTGGTAACTACTGTTCACGAAGGAGACTCAAATGCCAATACCACTCATTCCGATCATTACCGCACTTGCAGCGGGTGGAACTCTTGTGCCCCACGCGGCAGGTGGTCTAATTGTTACTGCTGCAACTGGTGGCTATGTAGCTGGTACCTACCTAAGCACAACAGCTATCGCATCGCTTCTGACTTTGTCCATTGCCACGGTTGGCACGGGTGCAGCAGTTATTACTGGTGCAGCATCAACAATTATTGGTAGCGCTGGAATATTTGGAACAACCATCGGGGCCACCGGGTTGACTGGAGCGCTTATGTCCGCCGGACTTCTGCCATCAACACCAATTGCTGTTCCCGCACTGGCCGGAGGAGTCATATTGGTTTTTTTATACACGGCATATAAAATATTGCGATTGAAGTGGAAGCTCAAAGGGGCAAAAGAAGAAAACGAAATACAGTTTACGGAGTCAGAGGCAAAGACTATTGAATCAATAATCAAACTCATGGATAAGAAGAAGCTCATTGTATAAAGTCGTCACTCACTCTGTAACTTGCCATCGCAAGTTTGCGGTCAACGGCGGCCTATCAAGGTTTTTCAACCTGACCGCCGGGAGACGCGTTCTTTGAGCCAAGTTCATAGGCTGCGGCAGGTTAAAAACGGGTTTTATTGGGGCAATAGGGCAAGAGGAGATTCTTAAACTATGAAACTCACCGAAAATGTCATTGATCGTGCAGAATACGCGGCAAAAAGATATGACAGTTTCAAAGAGGCTTTTGTTCGCTTCATGAAAGGGGCCGCATATTTGACGGAGCCATCTTCCCCTATCAGAGGATTGTCGATTGAACCTTCTCTCGACAAGAATCACTTCGACGTAACGTTCGTTGGAATGACAATTCGCTTTTGTTTCCTTGTTCAGTACGGTACCGATAACGCATTGACTGGGCGCGTTGTTATTGTACGGGAAACCCCAACGTTCTCTGACACGCCAGACATCATCGGGGCCTTTTCGTTCAACGGTAAGGGTGTCACAGATTTCGATGTTGCCGAAGGAGATGACAAACTGGAAATCGAGTACAACGCCGTAGAAATAGTCCTTCACTTCTTGGACCAAGCCCTTGCGAAGCCATTTCCCTAACCCATCCGGCGGCCCATGAACTCAAACGTTGGGTACACCCCGTAACCATTTTACAATGTAAATAACCAATATTAGCTTGAGGCTGCCTTATGATCAGAGTCAGAATTGGTGATAGTGAAAGGGAACTGCCAAGTCTAAGTGAAAGTTGGATTTATCAACAAATTAATCGTCGTAAGGCTGATGGCCTTTCTATTTGTGTCAGAGTATTCATAAACGATGATCGATTAAACATGTCGCTTTCATCGGCTGGCTGTCCCCAAGATACAACAGGAGGTCGCCCCCCTACTCGTTACGAGAAGGAAATATTTGATCTTTGGGAAAAAAGAGGGTTGAATATGGAAAATTTTCACGGTGGCAATCTGGTTGCCTTTTTAAAACAACTTAAAGCCTAACTATGCACAAATAATAAGAGCCATGGCAATGATAAATCTCTTTTTTTCCTACTCCCATAAAGATGAATCTCTCAGGGATGAATTGGAAATTCATTTAGCGTCATTAAAACGGCAAGGGATTATCGCAACTTGGCATGACAGAAGAATAGGTGCCGGAAATGAATTTGATCATAGTATTAGCGAACATCTAGAGTCTTCCGACATTGTTCTTCTTTTGATAAGCCCATATTTTATTGCCTCAGATTATTGCTTTGAAATAGAAATGAAACGAGCACTGGAAAGGCACGATAGTAAACAGTCAATTGTAATTCCTATCATTTTGCATCCCTGTGATTGGCATGACATGCCTTTCGGCAAATTAGTAGCAAGCCCAAAAGATGGTAAACCAATTTCAAAATTTCCGAATCTACATGACGGATTTCTTGATGTAACTAAGGCCGTAAAAGAAGCTGCTAAAAGATTATGCCCTTTACACACAAATGGGAAAACAACTTCAAATGGCTTTACTCATACTATGCCCTCTGTGAAAGCACCTTCTATCAGATCCAGTAATTTAAGAATTAAAAAATCTTTCACGGACCACGATAAAGATACATTTTTAACTGAAGCATTTGAGTATATAGCAAACTACTTTGAGGGGTCATTAACTGAATTGAGTCACAGGAATCAAGGGGTTACAGCAAACTTTCGGCGTATTGATGCGAACAGTTTTACAGCAACTATTTACATTAATGGTTCAGAAACCAGCCGATGCAAGATTTGGTTGGGAGAAAAAGGAACTTTTGCATCAGGGATTATGTATTCAACTGGTGGCCATGGAAACAGCTTTAATGAGTCCCTAAATATTGAAAACGATAGTCATTCTATGTATCTAAAGCCATTAGGCATGTCTTTTCACCGTCAAGCCAAAAACGAGCAATTGTCTTTTGAGGGCGGAGCAGAATATTACTGGAGTATGCTTATTCAAAATTTGCAGCAATAAATAAAAAAAATACCCCAAACAAAAGGGTCGAGGGTGACGCGAGAAAGCTCGGTTCAGTTTCCTGCAATGTCATTGGCCGCGCCCCTCACCCTTGGCGCTCATCCCTTGAGATTGCCACATCGAATCGAGTATCTTCTTTTATCAAACTACCCTCAGGTTAATACTACTGTTCATTCTGAAGTCAAAATATCTCAGTTACCCCCCAGAATATGAAACAAAATAGCGGACTTCAAAAAAGAAAATGCAATCCCCGCCCTGGGGGGCTGGCCGCCGATCTGAGCGGCGCTGCCCTTGATGCCGGGTAATCTGATTGCAGAATGATCAGGTCCGGAGCAGCTGCAGCGATTGCCGGCACCCGAGCCAGATGGTGATAGGGAATTAGCGTTCCACCACTTTTTACGGCATCTCGATAGTTGCGTAAGGTAATGAAAATGTATATAATATGTCATTACTTAATTAAAGGAGATTGCACAATGTCGAAAGAAGCCGTTTTTACGATGAAGCTGGAACCCGAACTACGCTCCGAGTTCATGGCCGAGGCCGAGGCCGCCCATCGGCCGGCCTCTCAAGTGCTCCGCGAACTGATGCGCGAGTTTATCCGCCGCCAACGCGAGGTACGGGAATATGACGAATTTTTGCGCAGCAAGGTCGAAGCTGGCCGGGCCTCGATGCAGGCTGGCCGTGGCCGGTCGAATGATGAGGTTGAAACCGTATTTGCCGACCGGCGTGCCCAGGTGACTGGCCAGACTTCGTGAGAGTTATTTGGACACCAGAGGCGGAACAAGACCGCGCCGACGTGTGGGACTACATTGCAGCTGACAACCCGCGCGCAGCCGCCCGTATGGATGAGCTATTCAGCGATGCGGCAGCCACGCTGGCCGCACATTGTCAATTAGGTAAGCCTGGAAAGATATCCGGTACCCGCGAACTGATACCGCATGAAAGCTATCGCTTGGTGTATGAGATTGAGCGGGAAACGGTGTGGATTCTTGCCTTGGTTCATACGGCCAGGCAGTGGCCACCAGTCCGCAAATGATCCAGCAATATTTGGGTATCACCCAATTGCTGCGCTCATGCACGCTAAGGAATTAAGAAAAAGGCTGCCGATCATCAAGGCGGATTCAGCCGAAAGAGGTTAGGGATCTCCTGATCTCTTTTTTCTTTATGTGCCATTCGAAATCAAGATATCTTCTCCCGATACCCCCCAAAGTTGAAACAAAATAACGGGCTCCAAAAAAGAAAATGCAATCCCCGCCCTGGGGAGCTGGCCGCCGATCTGAGCGGCGCTTCCCTCGATGCCGGGTAATCTGATTGCAGAATTATCAGGTCCGGAGCCAGCCAGGGCGATCAAAATGCAATCAAAAGATTGCCGGCACACTGGCCAGCTGGTGATTGATGACATTTAACGTTCCATACCCTTTCAGGAAGTATCGTAAATCTGGTCATTTTTAGGATACGAAATAGACATCAAAAGTAAAATTGAGGACTAGCGTAGCCAGATGTTGGGTGGGCTGGGAGAGTGTGGGAAAAGGACAATTTACTTGTTGAAGGGCTTAGTTTTCTGTTGATCTCTATTTCAATAATAATGCACGGGCTTCAATTGCGAATCCAGGCTCCACACGGTCTGACTCTGCGATGATGGACAATGCTTGGTTTTCCAAACCCTCGCGGAAGATGCGCCGAGACTTGGATGTTCTAGAAGTGCGCGACTTGAATGTGTATTCTTCCGGCAACAAGGCAATCATTTCTTGGTTGGAGATAGTAAAATCGCCAAACTTTCGAAAATATTGAACAAAAATTCGCTTTCCTATTTTGCCCAACAAATTATTCAACTCGTTTTTGTCCATACACTATCTCCTTGAAATTTTTTCACACTATTCCTTCTTGTTGCGGTTTTTGGCTTACTTGCATGGCCTTCTATATTTTTCCTCATCATAATAGTCATATGGATCTCGCCAGCAACTATCGCACAGTGTATTATTATATTGCTCCATAGCGTCGGCTTTTTCTTCGTCCGCCATCTCGTCATCGCCACATTCTGGTGCTGAAGACGTCGTGCGTGTCACGCCGCTAGTCTGGCGCTCAACTAATTCTTTTTGAAGATTAGCAGCTAGAGCTTGGGCCTTACTGAATCGCTCTGGAGAGAGTTCCTTAGCGTAAAGGTCTCTTATGCCGATATAATTGTCTTGAATTTTGCCATTTATTTCTTCAAAAGAACTTGGCATTGTTTTTCCTTCCTCACGCATTGGTGCCGTTGCAAGGATAAACCAGGCCATGGCATTTATATCATCTTGAGGCACACCATCACCCTTGCCATACATAAGACCTAAATGAAATTGAGCCTTTTTGTGCCCATGTTTGGCTGCTTTCAAGTACCATTTAAAGGATTGCTTATAGTCTTGCGGTACTCCTCCCCCTTCGTAATAAATGTCCGCCAAATTTAACTGAGCACCAACGTTTTCCTGTTCGGCTGCTTTCTCGTACCAGTAGATGGCCTGCTCATAGTCTTTTCCCGCATTTTTATTGAAATCGTCGCTATACATTTTCCCTAAATTATATTGTGAAGTTGTATCATTTTGTACAGTTGCTTTTTTGTACAATTCAAATGCTTGTTCATAGTCGTAAACACCTTTTCCTTTTTTATTTAGTCCCTTGAAAATTCCGAACAATGCTGGAAAAATGATGACAATTGCAACTTGTACGAATGTATTTATCTTCCAAGGTAAATGATTATCAATATCAGAGCCCAAAAATAACATTATTAAAAATAATGCTCCTATCATAACTATTAAATTTTTAACAATAAACTTGAATATATTCCATTTGCTACTCTCTACAATTTTATTTGCTGATAATTTAAGCGCACCATCGTATATAAAATTAACAATGAACCACGACCCAAAAACATAGACCACATTTGCAAATATAGATTCGAAGGCTATGTATTTAAAGGGCGGAAAGCTCACGATGAAATCAACCGCCTTTCCTAACGGTTCTAGGGAACAGAAGAGGAAACAAAACATTATTGCACCAAAAAAGAGGCAATACCCTATTATCCATTTTAAACAACAATACGAGAATGATACTATTTGTTTTAAATAGCCTACTTCGTCACTCATTTCTTTATCCCTACAATAGTGGTCAATTCTGTAGTTGCCTAACGAGTTATTATCTGGATGAATCAGTCCGATGAAACCGTAAAAACAGTATCGGGAAGGCATTTTTTTGTCAATCAAGTTCCTTAATATGACATTTCAACAACATCAAATCCGTCCTCTCTCAAAATATGACATTCCTCTTGTGCCATTCTAAGTCAAAATATCTGCCATACGCCCAAGAATCTGAAACAAAATAGCGGACTCCAAAAATTAAATGCAATCTCCGCCCTGGGGAGTTGGTCGCCGATCTGACCAGCGCCTACCTCGATGCCGGGGAATCTGATTGCATAATTGCTTTGTCTGGAGCAGCTGCAGCGATCAAAATGCAATCAAAAAAACGATTGCCGGCAACCTGGTTGGCTGGTGATTGCATGTACATTCATATCTCATCCTCTCAGGAATAGTCTATAATTTCTTATTCTATTCAGGACAATAGATTGCCAAGATTAATCTTTCGATTTGTGCAGTTACAAATAACTGCGGCAATTTGCCATATTTGCATATGCTTCATCATTTTGTAGAGATCGTTAGGATAGGTAATAATACCAACAAAACTGTTCTGTCTATATTGGCAAATGACACGACTTGGGGCGTGCTTAGGGGTTGTGTCACTGGAGTTGAATGTTTAATGATGGTTTGATATTATCTCGCACTAGATAATGATGCATATTTATTCTTATCAAGCATGGTTTGCTTGATAAGAATAGAATTAGCCTTCCAAGCCTTCGCACAGCATACCACGACTGAGCAAACGGTACTTGATCGGCCACGTGAACGTTACATACAAGTCGTAACGAACCGACCTAAATCACTGTCCGTGGGCCGCTGCAAGCGGCGATGTTTGCGTGCCAAAAAAATGCCAAGAAAATGACGGCCAAACTCGAATCAACGAGGCTAAGGCTATTCTTTAGTCCGTCTATGGTTCTATATGAAAATTTACGTTTGCATGCTGACTCAACACATGCTATCCCCAAGCACCTCGACCTGTATGATTGAGTACTGCGCAGTGAGCAACTTTTGGGGGATGGAATGACCGGGCGATCTTATAGGAGCTAATCGGCATGTATATACTACGTCTCAACCAGTCAACAGTCAGCCCGGACAGGTTTCGTGTCGAAGCTATTCTGGAAGGCAATGGTTCGCACCGACAGACCGCCATAGTGGAATTCGATTTCCCAGTCACATCTCAGGACAGGGAAGATCTCCGTTGGTATCTAGAAGACTATCTTCAATACATTGCAGACCCTGCGCCAAAAATCGCTGCGCGCATTGAAGACCGCATCGCCCAACTGGGCGTTGAGCTATTCAAGGCGCTGTTTCAATCTGAGGACGGTGCCCACGATTTGTGGGCCACGCTACGTGACCGCCTGAGTGATACACGCGTTGAAATTAGATCCGGAGCACATGAGGCGACGTCGCTACCTTGGGAACTACTGCGTGACCCAAAAACGGATAAACCGCTTGCCTTGTGCGTCCGCTCCTTTGTCCGCGCCGCCCAACAGGGTGCGCAACGACTGCATCCATTCCAAGTTAGCACCGAGCCAATTCGAATACTCCTCGTAATTTGCCGACCGGGTGGTAGCGATGACGTCCCGTTTCGCTCGGTTGCTAGCCGTCTCCTCAAGGGGCTAGGCGAGAGCGCCCCAGAAGCCTTTCAGCTTGACGTGCTGCGCCCGCCGACTTTCGGACAATTGAGTGAAGTCCTGCGCGGCGCAAAAAAAATGGGGAAACCCTATCACATCGTCCACTTCGATGGCCACGGGACGTATGAAGACGTGCATGCGAAGTATTCAACTCAATCGTCCAAGAATGGGCGCGGTTATCTGGTGTTTGAGAATCCCGCCCATCAAAAACGTGCTGAATTGGTGCATGGGACACTCCTTGGCAGATTGCTTGCGGAAACGGAAGTGCTGGTGTTGGTTCTTAACGCCTGCCGCTCCGCTTACGCTGAAGCTCCAGCGACACCTGCCACAGTGTTGGAGCAAACTAGTCCGCATTCTGCCGTGTCGACCAGCGAACCTAACCAGAATGCTTACGCCCAGTTAAGGGCGTTTGGATCGCTGGCACAGGAAGTGGTGGACGAGGGAGTGGCGGGTGTAGTCGCGATGCGCTATAACGTCTACGTAGTGACCGCTTGCCAGTTCATCGCCGAAGTATATGAATCACTGGCGAGCGGCCATGCTCTGGGGGAAGCGGTGTCGTTTGGCCGCAAACAGCTGGAAGCGCAACCATTGCGCGAAATCGCCTACCACCCCCGCCCGCTGCAGGACTGGGTGGTACCCATTGTTTATGAAGCCGCACCGATCGCGTTGTTCCCCAACCCGGCTCATGGAGCGAATCTGAAAATCACCGTCAGCGCCCACGCGGCAACGCCCGTATCGGGTGGACTAGCTCGCGAGTTGGGAAAACAGCCCGATGCTGGATTTTTTGGACGTGACGAGACCCTTTTCGCGCTCGACCGTACCTTTGACACTCAAGCTATTATCCTGCTGCACGCTTACGCTGGTAGCGGCAAGACCTCCACCGCCTTTGAGTTCGCACGGTGGTATCACTTGACCGGCGGTATCGATGGACCAGTGTTATTCACCTCGTTCGAGCATAAAAAGACACTTGAGCAGGCGTTGAATGAGACCATTGGCCACGTCTTCGCAAGCACGCTGGAGCAAGCTGGCATAAAATGGCTGTCGCTGCCCGTAGAAAAGCGGCGCGATGTGGCGTTGCAACTCTTGGCACAGATTCCCGTGCTATGGATTTGGGATAACGTGGAACCCATCACTGGCTTCCCGGCGGGAACGAAGTCGGCGTGGAGTGATGCGGAACAGCAGGCCCTAATCGAGTTCCTGAGCGCCGCTCGGCAGACCAAGGCGAAATTCCTGCTGACTTCGCGGCGCGACGAACGGGCCTGGCTGGGGAATTTGCCCGCGCGCATCCTGATGCCGAAGATGCCGATGCAGGAACGCGTGTTACTTGCGCGGGCGCTGGCAAAAAAACACGGCCGGCATATGGTCGATCTGGAGAACTGGATGTCACTTTTGCGGTTCACAGAAGGTAATCCACTTACCATCACCATTATCGTGGGTCAGGCATTACGAGATGGTCTGAAGACGAAAACACAAATCGAAACTTTGGTTTCCAGGTTACAAGCTGGTGAAGCAGTATATGAAGACGCACCAGGCGAAGGTCGCGATAAAGCGCTGGGTGTCTCACTCAGTTACGGCTTCGAGCACGCTTTTACAGAAGTCGAGCAGAAGCAAGTCGCACTCCTACATTTTTTTGCAGGAATAGTTCAGGCAAGCATGCTCGGGTCACTTGGACAACCCGATGTGTCGTGGAGTCTACCGGAAATTCGGGGTCTTACTCGATCCCAGCGGATCGCACTTCTTGATAGCTGTTCAGAGCTTGGCCTATTGACACCGCTTGGTCGTGGTGTCTATTCGATACACCCTGTTGTCCCAAGCTACCTGACTTCTCTGTTTAAAAAGCATTACTCTCATTGTACAGCAAGAGCAACGCGAGCCTTTAGTGAGGCCGTGGGGGTGTTTGCAAGCTTAGTCACGGATGGTTATGAAGATGGAAATTTAGACCTGATGAATTTTATCAAACTTCACTACTACAACCTACTCCGCGCCAGGCAAATAGCGATAACGAACGAGCTTTGGGTTCCGCTTGTGAGGTGCATGCGTGCATTGAGAATATACTTTAGTGAGAATTCATGGGCGGCGGAGTCAGAATGGGGTCAATTGGTGGCCGAGATCGTTCCGCACTTCGTCGACCCCGCCTCCGATGGCCCAATTCAAGGTCGGACTGAAGGCTGGAAGTTCTTAACACAGTTCCGTGTGGAAATAGCAAGTTACGAAGGAAGTCAGGAAGAAGCCGCTCGGCTTCAGACGCTACTCGTCGACTTTAGCCGACGAAATATCCAGAACGTGGATTCCGACGGAGACGACAAGAGTCGCAACGCCATTCGCAACTTCGCTTACGACCTTTACGTTCAAGCAATGATAGATTTGTCAGATGAGAAGTGCATTGAAAATTTAGAAGAGGCTTTGATCTTGTATGAGCGTGCCGCAGACAGCATTGGAGGTTGTAGATGCGCGGAAGGACTGTGTTTGGCGAACCTTAAATTGAATAAATTTGGTGAAGCTGAGAAGTGGTGTAATTATGCTATTCGCCACGTCGATTCCAAGAACAGTGGCGTAGTCGGCGGACTACTAACACTACTTGGGCAAATCCACTACGAACATTTTCAGTTCTTGGCGTCTATACAGGGAGGCAGTGAGGAGTTTCAAAAAACTAAATGGGACAGAGCGCGGTCTTGCTTGCCGGAGGCTCGGAAGTCGCTTAAGACCGCACTTAATTTGTTGCCGCAGTTTAGGGTAGCTTTACGTGCTAAAGCACATCGGTTGCTTGGCAGTGTATTCTCTCATTTAGATGAAAATGAACAAGCGTTCACGCACCTTTCGGAAGCTATTAAGTGTAACGAAGAGGTGGGCCAGATCGAAAGTGCAATGGGGGCGCGTATCGAATTAGCTGTCTTGCTGCTCAATTCCAACCGATTTGCTGACGCGCGGCAGTATGCTTATACGGCTCTGCAATATGCAAGCCGTAACGCAGACTGGAAGTATAGCGAACAGGATTTGCGTCAAATTCTTGACATCATAGAAGAACGAGCAAAGGGGGATTCGAATAATGAAACACAATGAATGGTTCGACGAACTGCCCGTACTGGGTAAACTCCCAGTCGCTAAAGCCGCTGCCAAGCTGCGTGAAGTGGGCGAGAACGACGCAGCCGCCGCTTTAGACGCGGAATTGAAGCGCACGCCACAAACGTTTGGGACTCCGAACTGGTGGCCGTTTCAGGACAAACCTTGGCAGCACACCGCACACACATTTGGCCATCTGGCTGAAACGACCCATGGCAACGCGCCTCTGGCCATCCGGCATGCGGGTGAAATCTCAGCCGACAAGACGCTCAAAGACAGTCGCATCAAGATCACTCTCGATTGTCTACGCGTGGCGGCTTACCCTGGCGGTGGCACTCATCGTGTCCTGTTCGATTTCTATGCCCAGAATCAAGTGCCAGGCGACGTTGAGCATCTGCACTTTAACGCCACCTATCGCGTGCGTGAAGGTGAGCAGGCCGCTATTATGGGCTTTCCAATCTTCGTCGGGTTGAACGTGGGTGGTGAGGGGGTGGCGTTCAAATGTTTTACCGTGAACGTACAGAACGATGAGGATGAAACATTTCTCGGTTTTCTGGAATCAGATGTATTCAAAGCTGGTCTTAAGTTGACCTCTACCTTACAGCCGGCCATCGCTCCGTTCTCCCAGATGGCGCTGGGTCTGACCAAGAGCATAGCCATGCGCCATCGCAATGTACCGGTGCAAGATTTTTACATGGGCCTTGACTTCAGCAGCATAGCGACACGCGCACGTCTGGCAGAAGGATCCTATCTGGCTGTCCAACTCCCTGAAGCGCTGCAAGCTGTGTGGGACTGGAGCGAGTGGATGTTCTATCCCGCCAATGGCCAAATTGTGAACAAAACCGAGCCGACACAATTAATCCCCTACAACTATATTGTTTATAGCGTAAGCCGCTATGAAGATTGATAGAAAGTCGGCCTTGTATGCTGTTTCTATGCGTCAGCTCTATGTCTTTGCACTCTCGTGAGTCCAAAGACATAGAGCGAAGAATCGGGGATAGACCACGTTTTCTTGGTGTGGAGTTGAGTGGAGAAGGACAAAGGTAAACATCACCAATGAATCAACGGCTGAAAACGCCGAACAAAACACTACAACCGACCGCAAGAAACGCTGTTAATTTTTGTTACGATTTAGCTTTTTATTACTGTTTCGTCAGTTGTACCGCTATCATGGCGGCGGCTGAGCTGAACGTTCACAGGGATAAAAATATGAAGATTGCATGTCTCGCATGGGGCTCTCTCGTTTGGGAACCCAAAGATTTATTGATCAGGCAACCATGGTTCAATGATGGACCACTTTTGCCAATTGAGTTTTGCCGTCAATCTCTTGATGGCCGTATTACCTTAGTGATAACACCCGAGAAACCACCTGTCCGAACTCTCTGGGCATTATCTTCAGTGAAACTCCTTAATGAGGCAATTGAGAGCCTTAGAAGCAGAGAGAATATTCCTACTAAAAATAAAGACATACATGTAGGAAGGTGGGCAAATGGCACAACACCAAAAAACGATATTGAAAAAGAAATATCGGATTGGGCAAAAGAGAAAAGATTAGATGCTGTTGTGTGGACTGCGTTGCCGCCAAAATTTAACGGCACAAACAATGTGATCCCTTCAATTGATGACCTTATTACCTACTTTAAATCTTTAGCATTTGAGAAGAGACGGAACACCGAGATGTATATTCGGAAGGCTCCGATACAAATTGATACTGACTACCGCCGTTATTTCCAGACTGAGTTCGGATGGAATCCACAAAATGAATATTGAAACTGCGAACAATTAGGTGTAGCAGAGCTCGTTACTCGTTGGAGGCGCTGCGCGAATATCTTCTCGGCGCGGTCTGCAGCCCAAAGCATTAGCGTCCACGCAAATAAGGAAAGCAACTATGCAGCTTGATCGCGAGGCATACAATCTATGCATAACTCTTTATATTGAAAGGGACTATGATTCTGCGTTTGTACTTGCCAAGAAAGTCTGTCAACAGGGGGCTACATTAGAACTCAACTTCATCCTAATGCTAATCGCGCAGCATCTCAAAAAACAAGAGTATGCAGAAAGGCTCGGCGAACATCTCCTTGCGCATGCAAGATTATCCCCTCTTCATACGTTAGTAGTAAGGCATATATTGGGGCGTGCTCAACCGGAAGAGCTACTAACAGAAGCCGCAAGTTCAACAGATCAGGGCAAGGTACAATTTTACATTGGTGCACGATATGAGGTCACTTCCAACTTTAATCTGTCATACGACTCGTTCAAGGCATCTGCGGCAAAGGCATCAGCTAGCCTTGAAGGAAAGATCGCAAGCGTGTTTATAGAACACTATCCTCGCTTTATGCAAGATACGCTGGGACAATTTATTAATACAACGAAAATCCGCGATGAATCGATATATGAGTTCGAAGATTTGCTAGACAAAATCCGTGACGAGCACCAAGATCATTATGTTTATAGGGGGCAGCAAAGAGACTACGGATCTATTCTACCATCTGGCTATCGCTCAATAGTAAAGATGGACTATCCACTTATTGTCCCTAGCACTGGTTCTAGTCTACATGGCAGGGGTACTAGCTACCGCTATTTGGCGGCAAACTCTCTTTGGCCAGAGGGAAGTCGCAAGGTTGTTGATTTTGTTTCCCTTTGTCGTGCGCAACTAGGCTACCCGCTAAGTCAATTGTTCTGCCAACATTGTCAGCTTCCGACGGAAGGAATTGATGTAACTCATAATAGCGATATTGCTGCGCTATTTGCTATATTTAACTACCGAAACCATCAGTTCGTATCGAATGCTGAAGGTGTTGGAGTGCTTTATCGATTCAATATCTCTGGCTCTAGCACACCCACACTCGATGCGCTTAAACGGACTGACTTCTATACCTGTCCGTTTTTTCTCGATGGGATAGGGGTACTTTCGCTTCTTGGCTTATGCGAAGATATGTCTCAAACTTTGAACTCGTTTCAGCATTACTTCAATGTAAAGCTTGAGCACGAAATCGACCCTACACTGAAGAGTTGGGATGAGGTGCGCGAGAGTCGACCGATAGAACTATTGAAGTTCCCAAAGCATGAAATACTTCGTTCCAGAGTGCACATGCAAAGGGCAGGCTTAATATTTCCAGACTCGCTGCTTCCACGGATGTTTTTAGCCCATCCCGTTCCTCCACCAGTGGGTAAAACATGGGAAGGACCTCATTGCATCGAAGACATTGCGCTATCGAATTGCATTGAGAAGTTTCTCTTCAGGCATTCCCTGAATAATCGAGACAAAATTGATCTAAATCCAGCCGCAGTTTTTCCAAAGAGAGATCCGATTGCATTGGCATTATCTAATTTAATCACGACCATTGCAGGTGGACTAGGCGCAGTCCCTATGGTCATTCAGGATACAACTTTATTTACTCCTGGTGATGAGGATGGACTGGTTTCATGACGAAAACAAATTAGTAAATCGGCTAATCGGGTAGCCGGGATATTTCCCCCCCAGCCCTCACACCACCTAGCAAGCGGGTCCGCACTAGGAGGTTCCCAGAGGCTACCGAGCCATAACCAGTTCATAGTCCTTAAGATTACCACATCGAAGCTTCCTGTTTCTCATCATTTTCGAATTTGAAGGTGTCTACTGTTAAGTAGGGGATCTAAAAGGGAAACCGAATACCCGATAATGTTTCATCTGCTCCATTAAATCACGCAAAATATCCTCAAAAAACTGTGAATCACATCGGTTTTTGAGCCATTTCTATTACCATTATATGAGCAATACATATAATGGTTGAAGATGTTGCAGAGTTTATGCCCGAATGGGTACTGCCTGCGCCGCCGCAAGTATTTATTGATCACCCCACAACCCCCACAAAGGGATTCAGGGTACTGTGGTTGTCATTGTTCTGCAGGCTATGTCTGGCAGCTGCGCATCGGATGCCGCGTCCCTTGCGGGCGCATAAAATCGTCTTATGTAAAGGGTGGTAACAAGTTCGGTTCGGCTCCCGCCGCCGCACTCTTACATAACAAATTTTATGCAACATAGCTGAGCACAAAAGGAGTTTATGCCACGGAGGGGTGCCAACCACTTACGATTGCATGCCCGCCACCGCCCCGAAAAAAAGAACGGCGGTTAAAAGAAGAAGAGTCAAAAGACGACTTGACCCCTTTTTTACAATTTATAATTTTATGGACGTCCCCTTTACCCCCCGGATCATATATCCTCCCTCAAGGTGTCCCTTGAAAAAGGCCTTTATAAATCGGACCCAAAATTAATATGATACCAAGCAACACCTTAAAAATAACTAAAACCCAAAAGGCTTCTTTATTTTTAGTCTTACTGAAAAAACCCTCATCCGGCAGGAAAGGAAATGCGGGCACAAATGCCTTCCCAATCAGACACTCAACCAAACCGTAAATTAGCAAAAATACACCAAGAGCAATGACACGATAATCCATAATTATTCACTACACTTTTTACAAATCTCTCTACATTCAGCAAGATCGTCACCAAAATCCCATGCAGCAACTGCCAAATTCAATATACCGGAACCTTTAGCTAGGAGTTTAGCAGAACCAGATAGTGAATTTACGCCTTTCCAGGTTCTTGCGTTGATCTCAGTCGCACTTGCTGTAGCATCAGCTGCGCCTCCACTAACAAAAGGAACATCATAACCAGCAAGTGTTTGTATGGGGCTCAAGTCAAAAGGCAAGAGGTTTAATCCAGGTATGTTCATAACAAGACCCCTGTCAGCCATACAGGCGTAAATACAATTACTTTCTTCTGAAGACATATTGTTATCATAACGACCGTCATCAAAGATGGGTCCCACCATCGTCAAACCACTTGGATCAATCCAGTTTATGGGGTTTTGCCCAACATACGAGTAAAGATTAACATCACCCCCATCCAACCCAATCGGATCAGGGGTTAAATATCTCCCGGTGCTCGGATCATAATATCTGTGCCAGTTATAATGCAATCCTGTCTCTGCACCATAATACTGGCCGGAAAACGAAAGTTTTCAAAGAACAAAAAAAGCGGCCTTTTCGGTTTTCTTTGTTACCTGGGAATCCTTTCAAAAGGCCAAATCCTGGGCATGTCTTCATATTTTTTCGCTTTATTTAACATCAGAAAGATGATTTTTATAGGCCATGAGCCCAGAAAACCTATAGCGAAAGGGATAGCGCCAAAATTAGGGAATGCTTTGTCTGCCAAACATATTGCGCCATTTAGGACTAATAACAAACTCATTATCAGGCTAACCAAAAATACAAGTTGGTTTGAAGCAATGATAACCCTATTGTCCTTTATCCACTTCAACAAAATATAGTTCACGTTTGGTTGAGGTAATTTTAAAAAACCGATCCCCAAAATAACTAGGACAAATGCGAGCAAAAAATCCAATAATCCGCTTTCCATATTTGATCCTAAAATAATCGTATAGAGGCAATCATGGAACACCTACCGTTCAACAGGTAAATCAAGAGCAAAAGGGGCAGCGAGACCTAGTTCACCACCAACACTAATTGCATCAACATATCTGCTTGGATCATACCAAGGCTTGCTTTTATCTAGATCTTTACGTTTTGTAACAGAAACATCTGTAAGCGCCAAATAAAGCGCTTCTTTTCAGCGGTTGCAGAATCTGGTCAAGTCCGGCCCGCAAACGTCATCGGGCTTGACGTTGATAGCCCGGAGCGGTGATCTGATCGAGATCAGTGTTGATTTTCACCCGCCTACCCTTGAACAGGTTTTGCGGACGCTGGAGAAAATGTGATGTTCGTGCCCGGAGGCGTATCGGTTTATCTGGCTGCCGGGGCAACCGACATGCGCAAGTCCATCGACGGACTATCGATCATGGTATCGCAGGCCCTAAATTTTGATCCCTTCTCCGGACATCTTTTTGTCTTCAGCAACCGGCGCCGGAATATGGTGAAGATGCTGTACTGGGACCGCAATGGTTTCTGCCTTTGGCAGAAGCGTTTGGAGAAGGATCGTTTCCGTTGGCCTGAGGGTGGCCGCAAGGTCGTGGAACTTGACCAGCGGGAGTTGCGTTGGCTTCTGGAGGGGCTTGATGTGCACCAGCGTCAGGCCCACGGTCGTCTTCATTATTCCGCTGTTTTTTAGGTGGAAAAAAGAGCATGTTGTTGAAGTAAAAACATTGAAATTTCAATAAGATATTGTAAAATAGCCGACATGATCACACCCCTTGCAAACATGCCGGAAATAGACGAATTACGCGGTCGCTTGCAGCGCTCGGAGCATGAGAACGATTTGTTGCGGGAACAGCTTCGCTTGCTCCGTTCTCAGCTTTATGGCCGCAAGTCGGAACGCCTGTCCGCATCGTCGGAATACACCCAGCTCATGCTTTTTGATGAACCGGTAGCCGCCCCTGAAAAGGTTGAGGAATTCAAGGGTGTTGATGTTACCGCTCACACCCGCAAAAAGGTCGGGCGCAAGCCGTTGCCGGAAGATTTGCCGCGGGTTGAAATTGTCCATGACATTGCCGAAAAAGACAAAATCTGCGGCTGCGGAAACGCCAAGAGTCGTATCGGTGAAGAGGTCATGGAGCAGCTTGATATCATGCCGGCCCGTATTCAGGTTCTTCGCCACATTCGCCCCAAATATGCCTGCCGGCAATGTGAAGGAGTTGAAGATGACGGACCGACGGTGGCAATCGCTCCACCGCCTCCCCAGATCATTCCAAAAAGCATTGTCAGCGCAGGGCTTCTGGCCCATGTCCTGGTGACCAAATTCGCCGATGCCGTTCCTTTTTACCGGCAGGAAGGTCAGTTTACCCGCCTGGGGGTGGAAGTCAGCCGAACCAATATGTGCAATTGGGCGATGCAGGCGGCAAGTGCCTGCCAGCCCTTGCTAGAACTGCTTCGCAAGGATTTGCTCTCCGGTCCCTTGATCAATGCCGACGAGACCACGCTGCAGGTTCTTTCGGAACCGGGCCGGTCTCCCACCAGAAAATCGTACATGTGGATATTCCGGGGAGGCGACCCTGAACGGCCGGTATTGGAATTTCAGTATCACCCGAGCCGTGAAGCAGCGATCGCGGCAAACTTTCTTGCCGACTACAAGGGGTATGTGCAGACAGATGGTTATGCAGGTTACGATTTTCTTGACCGTCGGCCCGATATCACCCATATGGGCTGCTGGGCGCATGTGCGCCGCAAATTTGTTGAGGTGATCAAAGCAGCGGGTAAACTTCGTTCGCAGAAAAAGATTGGTGCCGCCGAAGAGACGGTGGAGATGATCCGGAAACTGTATGCCATCGAGAAATAGTGTGATAATTCAAGAGTTGGTGTCTCTAAGTCTCTCCTAATTAATTTTATTTTCCGCTAAAAAATCGATAGCCTTAGGATATCGGTTTTCTGCGGCCTTTTTAATCCAAAAAATGGCTTCCTTTCTGTCTTTTTTCACACCAACGCCATTTAAATATTTTTCACCGACAAAGTATAAATCTGCCGCTATACACTCATCACCGCTGCAGTTACTCTTTTTGGTTCCTCTTCTAAACCAATAAATTGCTTTTTCAACGTCTTTAGGCACCCCAAAACCGAGGGCATAACATTCTCCGATAAGATTCTGAGCGTCCTCCTCGCCTAATATGGCCATCGGCTTTAAATACTTGATCGCGCTGCCATATTTCTCTTCTTTAAGAGCTAATATTCCTTTGTCTAAACAATAATTTTTTGTGATTAAAAAGATTATAATCAAAAGTGCTATGCCTGAGAGTGAAAGTGCTATCTTACCTATCTTCATGGTATGACTGTTAAGGTATTTCTACCTTTTTCCTTTTTTAGAAGGTTGTGTAAATGATTAAAATCATTTGCCGTATCGGGATTGTTTTTATTTGCATTGATACAACCTGCTGACCTACTACCCAAATGAAATGCAAATCCTCCTCTAGCTAGACCAAAACGAACCTTCCATCCGGGTATTTTAGGTGACGGCTCTAATCTCCACCAATTTTCGTGACCCGGCCTATTATCTTCATTCATGTTGTAGTCTCCTGGCACAACTGGGCCATTATTTTCATTATCAACGCATTCATCTGAGGGTTCGTCTTGACATTCACCTCGTCCCGAGAAAACACCTTCAGGTCCTACCTGCCTTCTTTCATCTGGACCAACAAAAGACGGATCTTGTGCAGTATTAGAGGTACAAACCATTGTGTGTTTGGATATAGAGTAGCGGCACGTCGCTAATCCCCAGGGGTCCACTGCATTAACAGGGTTACCGTGGGTATAAGAATATAGATTTATGCCGCCGGCCAACCCAATCGGATCAGGGGTTAAATACCTTCCGGTCTGCGGATCATAGTATCTGTGCCAGTTGTAGTGCAGCCCCGTTTCAGCATCATAATACTGGCCCGGGAAACGGAGGTTGTTGGAAACGGTCCCGGTTTGCACCTGGGCCTTGCCGAAGGGCAGATAGGCCGCCTGCCAGACGGTTGTGCCAGTGCTATCCACCAGCACCTGCGGGGTGCCCAGATGATCGTTGATAAAATCGTAAAGGCCTGCCTGCGCCCCATAGACCTTCACCGCCATCGGCTCGTTGCCCAGATAAATATAGTCTCTGAGCGCGTTGCCGCTGCCGTCGGTCTCGGCGATCAGTTTGTCATCGGCATCGTAGTGGTAGTAAGTGGCCACTCCGGACACCACTTTCTTTACCCGCCGGCCATTGCCGTCATACTCATAGCCGGCAATAGCGCTGCCGCCTTCCTGTACTTCAATCAGCCGGTTATTCTGGTTGTAAATAAAGGTCCTGGCACCGTCACCGGTAATGTTGCCGTTACCATCGTAGCTGTAATTCACCACCTCAGCGCCGATGGAGTAATCGATCCGATTCGTGCCCGAGGCAGTAACGTAGTCGGTAACCGCATCGCTTACTATCGTGGCAGGAGGGCCATCTATCTGCCAAACGCTTCCGTCCGTATAATACCTGTACCGGTAGTCAAGATTTGTTCCAGCCAGGATGCGGTCCACCTGATACCTTTTGTTAAAAGTCCGATCAACGGTGAGAACGGATGTGGTGTCACTGCCGATCGTATAGTCTTCCGCCGGACCGAAGGGCAGATACTTGATGTCCTTGATTATGGTCTCACCGTCGGCCTTGATCTTTGAGATCCTACCGTTCACATCCCGCTCGTAGGAGACAACCAGACTGCTCGGGTAGGTGATGCTCATAAGCTCCGCACTGGTGGAATCATATCCGTAAGAAATGGCCGCTGCAGACATGCCATAGTTGGTGCGTGTTTCATTCGCAAGCTGCCCCTGGCCGTTGTATGTGTAGCTGCTCATTCCTGCCGGATCGGTCATGGTAGTGAGCCTGCCTTTGCCGTTCACCCCCTGATCATAGGCAAAAGATATATTCTGGGCGGCATCCGGGAAAGTGAGGCTGGTGAGCCTTCCCAGCGGATCAAAAGCAGAGGTCACCTTGATGCCGTTTGCATCGGTGACTTCAACCTTATTATTGTCAAGGTCATAATATGAGTTGGTGGCGCCGCTATCGGGTGAAGTCTCGGTAAGGGGTCTCCCCAAGTCATCAAAGACCTGACTCGTCTCTTTTTGGCCAGGGTCTATCACCGTGGCAAGGTTCCCTTGCATGTCATAGCCGTAACCTGTAATGACTGTGCCGGGCTGAGTGGTCTCTTTCAGGAAGTTTAAGGCATTGTATTGATAACCTGTTGTCCTGTAAACCGGGTCAGTCACTGAGCTGAGGTTGCCGACGCTGTCATAGCCCATAACGGCTACCCCGTTGTCAGGATAAATGATTCTCCACAGCCTGCCGGGATCAGCGGGATTCTGGTAATCGAATATGAGTTGACGCTTTCTTGCGCCGGTATTGTCATAGGCATCATCCTTTATGCGGTTGCCTTGGGCGTCATAGCCGTAGGAGAGGTAATCGCCGGCCATATCGGTGATGCTTTTAAGCAGTCCCGTCAGGTAATAGTCATAGGTAAGGGTTCTATTGCCAGGCTCCGTTACGGTCGCAAGTTCTCCAGCGGTGTTAAAGCTGCGGGAGGAGGTGATGCCGTTTATGGTACTGGAAAGGAGCCGGTTTCTGCCGTCATAGGTAAGGGTGGTGATCTGGCTGTTGTAGTCGGTTATCTGACCGGGATTGCCGGCGCCGTCGTAATTCTGCAATGAGGTAGCGCCCACCGTCGGCAGCGTCATGCTGGTAAGATCGCCGGTGGTTGGATCATAGGCAAAGCTCGTAAGATCCTGGGTGCCGGGCAGCGGCCCGTTGATGCTGAGCACCTGACCGTGGGCATTGTACTGGTAGGTGATGATGTATTCATTAGGCACAACAGCGCCTTGGCTGTCCGTGGTAAAGCCCTGTTCGAGCTGGCGGTAGACAAGGCGGGTGGGCGCTTCGTTCGCGACAGCGTTGCCGTCGTTGTCAAAGTCCCAGATCGTGACTTTGTTATTACCGGTGCTCAGCACCGAGGCCTCGCTTCTGGTCAGCGGCTGGTTGAGTGTAGAATGATAGGTGTAGGTGATGGTGCGCTCTTCGGTTGTGCCAGAGGCCAGGATAACGGCGCCGGGGTTGCCCCGTTCGTCATAATTTAAGTATTTGTTAATGGTGCCGTTGGCATACTCCTCTTCAATAATATTGAGATCTTCATCATATTCATAGCGGATTGGCTGGTCGCCGGCGCACGTTTGACAGCCGCCAGGACCGGTAATGGTAGTTACTTTGGGATAAAGGCCCTCCAATTTGGTGATCCCGTATGTTTTCGTAACGCCGTAGGCATTGGTTACCTCGATGGTGCCTTGGGTTTCATAGTTATCGTAATTGATAGTGACATCTCTATCGTCAAGGGTAGTATTCTGATAGGCCCGATCCTGGTTATCATAATTCCAGGTTGCAAGTACATGGCCCAGCTTGTCTTTCTTGGCCGTAAGGTTATGGGAATCGTTGGGATCGGTGTATTCGTATGCGAAACCTGAGCCGTCCGTATAGGTAACAGAGGTGAGGTTATTGTAAGCGTCATAACCATAGGAAACCCAGATGCCGTCTGTTACCGCATCAGTTATGGGGCCGCTTATATACTCAAGCAGGCCGCCTGGAGTATAATGAAAGAAGAGAGTTCTGCCGCTGGCTGTATCGTTTGCTGTCTCCAGACGGTTATTAACATCGTATGTGAAACTCTGCCGATTACCGACAGTATCATCCATCCACGCGAGTTGTCCGAGGCTGTTAAACCCATATTGGGTACCGTCAATTTTGTGCCAGGTATACGTTCCATCAATTTCAGCGATGACATAGGATTTATCCTTGAAAACACTATCCCAGCGTGAGCCGGAACTGTATTGAAAATAATGCCCCTTGCCGGAGTTGTCTTCGATGCGCATATGAGTAATGCTATCCAGGATAACGCCAGGAGTAAGGTTGACGGAATAGGAGTGGGTCCAGCCGTAGCCCAGGATATCGGCATGGGTGGCTTGGCTGTTGTAATAGCGCTTAAAGGCAATGCCCGTCTTGTTCGGGGAGGGCAAGATCAGATCGGTGGCTTGCTCGTATTTGTTGCCGTTCAGGATGTTGATCGGGTTGCCTACAAATTCCGCATTGCCAGACGGTTTAGAAAGGCTACAGGATGGTTTCCCGTAATTAATATCTTCAGGGGGCAAAACCTGACATGCATATTCATCTGTATCGCAGTCGTACCAGTCAAGTTCACCGGATAAACAGGAAGCGGCAGCTTCGGCCATTTTATCTTCACACTCTTTACAAGAATATTGACAGGATTCGTAATCTATCCAAAGAATGTTGCCAGAATCACCACAACCGGCGAGAGCATCAGCATTTAATTGAGAGATTCCACAAGGCAAATCAGAACAACCAGCATATAAGCCACCGGGAGCAACGGCAGTTGTTTGATATTTTGGTGTTTCTGTGACATCCATAACATGACCTAAAAAAATCCATGTGTACCCATTCCAATAGTATTTTGTAGTAGAATTTGTACAATAAGTGTCAGTGTAATGTAAAACTAGATCAATTTGGGGGCCTTGAGATAAATAATTACAAGATCTATCAGGTATGGGATTGTCGTAAACTTGAAACCAGATTGCTGAAGTATTGAGTGTCTGACACCCAGAATAGTCGAACAAAATGACACAAGATTCAGGATCTTCACATGTTAAAGAAAAGGCATAAGAGGGAAGAAAGGCGGAACAAACGACTACCAAAGAGATTATTAAATTTTTCACCTGCTCCACCTTTTTCATCACAACAATTCCAGCTTGTCTACGCATTGGCCTGGGAAATGACCTTGTGAGAATAGCCCCAATATCGGTATAGGCCGTTATAATGATAAGGCCCATGCTTAAAATTGTTGCAGAGTCCAGGATGATGCTAAAAAGATCCATTTTTTACCCCATAAGTTCATTTTGAGCCATGTTAAGGAACTGATACAGAAAAGTCGTCAGCAACTATAATCGTCACTCCAGAGAAGATTCTGAAAAATGGAAATTCAAGACATTGGATCCGCATCGGAATCGATAAAGAAGTATACCGGTGTGAGGTCTGTCGGCAATAGTGGAGAGCAAATCAATTCACACCGCAAGTTGTTTTTCGTAATATCGCTGTTCATAGGCTGTCAAGGAAACGTACCCCGCTCTTTTCTGAGGCCTCTGCCTGTTGCAAAATATCTCAATGTATTCCGTGGTCTCTCGAACCGCCTCGTGTCTGGTCTTGTAACGGCGATGAGGGCAAGCTCATTTTTGATGGACTAGTAACAACTCAAAATTGACGTTTATTGTCATTCTCTGGCAAACGGGAACCCTCAATTTCGATGACTTATTAATTCCCGCCTTGCCGGAAAGACAACAAGAGTACTTTGTGTAAGTTCATCAAGGATGCAACTTTACTTAGAAATCGTCAACTGCCTCCCGTAACATTGCGTAACGCTATTATCATAATATACACTAACCGACATTCCGGTAGTCAAGGCTGTCAAAGCAGTGGCCAGCATTGCTGCGGCCCCTTCCTGGGTCACCGAATTCTGATCAGGATAGATATAAATCGTGTCTGTTCCACCGGTAGTGCATGCACTGTCAACTTCGCTTGACAAGGTAAGCGAGAAACCTCCTGTTTGAATAGGTTTAACTGAGGTTACCTGTTTTATACCACTCCACACATTTGCGGCGTGAGCCGGAGCACTGCAAACCAAAAAAACAGCCAGCATTAATAAATAAAGCATTTTTTTCATTTTTCATCCTCTCGATTTAAATGGACTTAATTTCTTTATGGCTATTAACATGCTTACCTTAACAAAATAGAGTTAATGATTGTCAGTACCGCGGAGATATTGGTCATGGGTTCACCTGTCATGACGCCCCAGGTTTCTGCGCCAGGCGGATTACTTGTATTATGCACCTCAACAGCAGCCAGAGACCTGCCAAGGGCAATGAGCACTTGCTGGGTTCCGCCCCAGCAATTGTCGGGAGTTACAGGGGCAAAATCCTGCTCAACGCCATTCACCAATATTTGCACCTCGCCGGCAGCATCAACATCAAAGAAGTTCAACTTGAAGCCCCACACGCTTGACCCCACCGGCACCAGATAGGAAACGCCATCCATATATCCGGTTTCCACGCCGGGAATATTGCCAAGCCGGGCATCAGCGTCACGCAGGGCCAGCAGCTGCACACCCCAGTTTGCGCCGGGGTCAATGCTGTTGACAAACGTCAGCACGTTATCAGCCACCTCAAGTTTGTCTTCAGGCAGAAAGAGCTGATACTCAGTAGTCCAGGACTCGGCGGCATCGGCTGGCAATCCTCCCAGGACCGTGCCGTTCAGGCTGATATTAATTTCATCATTCAAATAATTGTTCCAACCGGACAAGGCCAGCAGGCGGCCGTTATTACCCTGGAAATGAAGCTCAAAACCGTTTGCGTGCTCGGTGTCCCCATTGGCAAGGGTGTTCAGGTTGCCAAAGGCGGCGCCAAGATCATAGAGGCCCAAACGCTGCACGCCCCATACCTCACCCGGTGTGTTCTGGCGGAGTTCCAGCCTGTTTTCGCCTATCTGCTGCATATCGGCCGGCAGCCACCAAAGGCTATCCCTGCCAGTTGCGGCATCAGCGCCGCTGAGAGCGCCAATATAGTTTCCGTTCAGGTAAACACCTACTTCATCGCTGTCATCAATATCATAGCTCTGCACATGGAACAGGCGCTCCTGCCCGTTACTCTGGAACGAGGCGACCAGCAAGGTATAATGCTCGTCACTGCCCCAGCCGTAGCCGTATTGGCCCGCATCAAGCGACCCATTGGGCAGATAGACGATGCCCCCGCTGTTTGCACCATCAAGAGGCGCGCCGTCCACACCGTCCAGCGCGCCGTCCGAGTCGCTATCCTCATTTGCCGCATCGGTTTCTCCGGCGTCAACCATGCCGTTTTGGTTGAAATCTTCAAGACTGTCATTTAAGCCGTCCCCATCCGAATCAACACTGAGCGGATCTGTGGTTGAAGATGTGTCCGTATCTGCCACAAAGATGGCGCTGTTAGTGTCAAAGCCGATGTCGGCCAAGGCATAGCCAAGCTCCAGCCCGTCCAACAAGCCATCCCCGTCTGAATCCGCATTGCACGGATCGGTTTCACCCGCATCCAGCAAGCCGTTCATATTGGCGTCTTCCAGACCATCAAGGATGCCGTCGTCATCGCTGTCGCCATCGTCAACGTCCGTACAGGAGATATTGATCTCAATATCGTCAGAAAGATAATCAAAATCCCGGTCGTCACTGATGTTCATACTCATATATGAGGTGATATTACCCACCTCATCATAACTGTACTGCTGGTTGACGCTGTTGGTAACAGAGATCACCCCGACAAGCCTGTTGAGATCGTCGTATTGGTATATGACGTTGGCTGCTGCGACAAAGGAGTTGGAACTAAAGAAAAATGCACAGAGCAACAGCAGTAACCCAGAATTTTTTATCATAACTCCATTTCTCCGAGCCTTGAGAGTTTTATAATGGACAGTATTATGAAAATCCAAATTTGCTTTAAAATTTTCCCCCGAAAAATAGGAAAGCCGGGCTACCATCATCTGGTAACTCGGCTTTCGTGAGAATACACATGTCATTCCGTCCACACTTCGCAGTTAGTTTATTAATCTTTTATCCAGTGCAACAGATATAGTTGATATTTTTTATTTGTAAATAGGACAAATTGCCACATCCCTTCATAGACCACAAAGAAGTGAAGCGCTGAATCGGGCCTATCGGCTAAAGGGCGAAAGTTTATTGCCGCGGATTGATCAGAAGTGATATTGGCTTCTATCCAATCAAACATTTAGCGATATGGGGACTTAAGATTGACATTGGGAAGGGTAATGATTGGTAGGATTAAAGCAATTGAAGATGTTTCTGAAAAAGGGTAAGGGATAGAACGTTCATGCAATCATCACCCGCTAACTAGTTGTAGCGGCTCGCAATAATAACACCGGGCTCACATTAAATACAAATGAGTCACAGCTTGTTTTGTCGCTGTAGAAAGACCGTTAATGGCCGGGAGCCTCTATCTTCGATTTTTATTTTGTCGTATACTTCCTTAATCGCTGGAGACGTTAAGATTCGTTGAATAGGAGCTCAGCAGCCAACCGAGTCCTCTAATTTCCTGGCTCGATGCTTCTCAAGGTACCGGTAGAACGTTCTCTTACTGACATTAAACCGTTTACAAATATTGCCCACCGTGGTGTTTTTCTCGTTGTACAGGACAAGGGCCATTTGAAAGGTTTCCGGATCCAGAACCTTCGGCCTTCCTCCTTCCCTTCCCCGGGCTCGAGCACTGGCAAGGCCGGCCTTGGTTCGCTCTCGGATCAGATTTCGTTCTAATTCGGCAAAAGCACCGGTAATATGAAAAAAGAACTGGCCGGTCGGTGTGGTGGTGTCAATGGCCTCGACAATACTTTTAAAACCGACCTCTCGTTCCTGGAGGGAATTGATCAGCTCAATGAGCTGCCTCAGACTTCGGCCCAAACGATCCAGCCGCCAGACGACCAAGGTATCACCAGGCCTGAGATAAGATAGGGCTTCATTTAATATTTTCCTCTCCGCCTTGACGCCACTGATAATTTCTTTATAGATTTTGTCACAGCCGTCTTTTTGCAAAGCTTCGACCTGGAGATCCAGATTCTGATCCTGGGTTGAAACCCGCGCATATCCTATCAACATTATTTTAATCCTCCGAATTGTGCCAAAACCATTATCATGGTACATATACTGACATGTTGATTTTGTCATCTGCTTTGACGCGCTTTTCCGTCCATTTGCTGTTTTTTTATGCAGCAGCAAGAGAGTGTGCCTGAAACGAAGGTTTTTGGCACAGAAACAATGAGCAAGAAAATTCCGGAAGAACGGCTGTTGGCATTAAAGAAGCGCTTAGATCTTCCGCATTGCAAAATCCTGAACTGATATTTACCCCTTACTCACCTGGGAAGCAATTGACCTGTT
>JAHIVT010000013.1 GCA_018816555.1 Pseudomonadota bacterium | reverse complement strand
GAGAAAAAATTCGAGAAAAAATTCCCCGGTTACAAAATAATTGTATTATGTTCATATATAGTTATGTGTTGCGGGTGACATCTTATTATTTCAACCTTAAGGAACTCAGAAGCTATGAGCAAAGCACAGGACAGCAAAAAGGAAACCAAAAAAAAACCGGCAAAAACCACAAAAGAGAAAAAAATGGCCAAGAAGGTGAAAAAAGAAGAGAAGAAGACCTTTGGAGGGTCGTGAAACGATTCTCTGCTGACTTGCCAAAAGAGGTCGGTATGAAATAGATCTCCCTGCCCCGGCACGATCAGGTCTGATTGTCCTCTCTCGTGCTGCTTGGCGTCCGGGATCAGTTGTCATGCCAAAATGCCTTCAAAGGAAAGAAAATTCATGAGAAAAATGGTAGCAAAAGAAGAAATGAGTCTTCTTTCGTTTTTGACAGGTTGCGGCTATTCGAAAAAAAAGGTGAAGCAACTGGTCAAGCATCGGGCAGTTTTGGTCAGTTGCATGACGGTTAAGCGGCATGATCACGGTCTGTTGCCGGGGGACGAGATAGTTATCAAGACGGAAAAAGAGATGAGTGAAGAGGGCCATCAGTGCCCCGGCCTGGAGATTGTTTATGAGGATGAAGATGTGATAGTCATAAACAAACCGGCAAGGCTGCTGACCATTGCCACGGAAAAAGAAAAAATTAAAACCGCCTATTACAAACTCACCGCCTATCTCAGGGAACGGACCAGATCAAATGAACAGCGCATCTTCATTGTCCACCGATTAGACCGCGACACGTCGGGTTTGCTTGTTTTCGCCAAAACCGAAACCGCCCAGCAGACACTGCAGGAAAACTGGCAGAGCGTTGATAAGAAATATGCCGCCATTGTCGAGGGAATTCCAAAAGAGAAGAGCGGACAGGTGTCCAGTCACCTGCGGGAGTCAAAATCTTTGCGGGTCTATTCGGTCAGTGGCAACGATGAGGACGGCAGATTCTCTGTGACCAATTTTGAAGTGTTGAAAGAGGGCAACGACTGCGCCCTCCTCAATATTAACCTCGAAACAGGCAGAAAGAATCAGATTCGTGTGCACATGGCCGACATAGGTCATCCCGTGGTGGGCGACAAAAAATACGGTGCCAAGACCGATCCATTGGGTCGCCTTGCCCTGCATGCCTACTACCTTGCTTTTGACCACCCGACCATGGGAAAACGTCTGGAGTTTCAGATCAAAATGCCAGGGAAATTCAATACGCTTTTTTCGAAAAAAGCAGAAGATGAAGTTGGCGGCACCAAAAAGTCCTGAACCAATTTAAAACTTGACTTTTAAAAAATTTGTAGTAATCTAATCAAGATAAGCCGCGGGGTGGAGCAGTCCGGTAGCTCGTCGGGCTCATAACCCGAAGGTCAGAGGTTCAAATCCTCTCCCCGCTACCAAGTAGATTCAAAGGGTTACAATTTTTATTGTAACCCTTTTTTTATTCAGTCATCACCTCTTCAGAACTCAAGGCTTTTCCCCTTTTTCCCTCTGAATCGCTTCCTTGCCATCACTCCATATTCCCTGTCCCCCATGTTTGGGAAAAATGGCATATTTTTTCTTTTATCCTGCCAGAGCAAAAAAACGTACAATCAAGAAGCTCTTCCGATAAGTAAATCCTTTTTTCTTTCCATTCTTTCCATTTGCGTTTGATAACTTCTCTTTGCCTGTGATAAGTTGATAGGAGACAGGTATCTATTTTGCTTCATGAAATTCCCAGGTAGAGGACTTTCGACAGAGATGAATATCACCGCTGTTCAACTCATACTCTCCGCTTTTGCTCTTACCATCATTTCTCCTTCCGTCCTTTTTGCCCAGAATGAAGATGTTGCAGCCCTTGCCCAGCAGGAAAAAGAGATGCTTGACCTCTTTTATGAGACAAGCAGTCTGGCGACCCGAACCCCGCAGCCCGTCGGTGAAACACCGGCTCTCATCACTGTCATTACCGCGGAGGATATCCAGCACATGGGCGCACGTGACGTGCGGGACGTGCTGACCCACACCCCCAATGTCCAAATCGGCATCGTCGCAGTAGGCACTCCGCAGATCACCATGCGCGGCATGCAGTCCAGCGGCGCGGAAAAGGTGAAGATCATGGTTGACGGTCATGATGTCGCCAACCCGCTCACCGGTGGCGGCGCCTCTTTTTTCCTCGATATGCCGGTGGATTATATCCAGAAAATCGAAGTGCTCCGGGAACCAGGATCAACGCTTTACGGCAGTGACGCCCTTATCGGGGTCATCAACATCGTCACCACCCGTTCCCTTCATCTTGACAGAACCGTTGCATCCTCCAGGTTTGACACCTTTGACAGTCAGCGTCTTAATGTCGAGCACAGCAGGTCCGTGGGCAATCTGCATATCTGGGGCAATGCCAACTATTTCAACACGAACGGTCCCAATGTATTTATTGCTGAGGACGCCCTCTCCTCCACAGCGAATGCCGCCATCAGCAACGCACCCTCCTCCACCAACGAATGGCAGGAAAGGTCCGATTTCTCCCTGGCCGCCAATACCGATGCCGTTCGTTTTCAATGCCAGTACATCAGCCAGCGTGATGGGGGTTATTTCAATCCCGGCATGACCCTGTCCGACAACACCAATATCGACATGGATTATTTCTGGAGCGACCTGGCCTATGAAACCTCTTTCTGGCAGGACCTGCTTTCCCTGCAGACGAAGTTGATATACAACCATTATGATCACGATTACCGGATCAATCTGCAACCGGCGGAATTCAGAAATGAAAACGGCATGTATCCTGACGGCATCTACTCCTTCCAGCAGGCAACCATCGACGAATATGGTGCGGAACTCCAGCTTGACGGCCATTTCTTTACCGATCACCTCCTGACGGTCGGCAGCGAAATAAAAAAAAGCCGCCTGCATGATGTCAACCATCTGGCCAATTACGACCCCGCCCCTCTATCCGCTATCATTGATGTGTCCGATACCTTCAACTGGATGGAAAGTGCCGACCGTTTCTTTTACAGCTTTTTTCTGCAGGACCAGTGGCAGATAGATAAAAACACTCTCATTGTTCTCGGCAGCCGTTTTGACGACTACGACGACGTTGGCAATGCCTTGAGTTCCAGTCTTGGGTTGTCTTACCGATTTCATCCCCAGTATCGGCTGAAACTGCAATATGGCGAGGGATTCCGCGCCCCGAGTTACCGCGAACTCTACAAACTTCCGGCGGGTTCCCCCCTGCGTGGAGACACAAACCTTGAACCTGAGTCCAACCAAACCTACCAGGCAACCATCGAATGGCAGAAGGATGTCAACCTGAAGGTTGAGTTTGCAGGCTTTGCCAGCAAGGCTGAGGATGTGATCAACAAGGAATACGAATCTTCCCAGTCAATATCAAACACATTCACCAACGGCGGCACCTATGACAGCAAAGGCGTGGAACTCAGTGTCAGCTGCAGAATCAGTCCGGTGGACCTGTCCGCCAACATCTCCTATACAGACAGCGAAAATGATACCGGGGATGATGTACCGGGGGTGGCACCCTGGCTCGGTTCGGCTGTCATCAACTGGCCCTTTGCCGACTACTATAATTTCAATATAAGTTTTTCTTACACGGGCAAGGCAGCGGCGGCTGTCGATGACAGCAGGGGTGAGGTTGACGATTTTCTGCTCACCGACATGGCCCTCAGTCTCAAAGATGGTCTGGGTCATATTCAGGGCCTTGAGATTATTGCCTCTGTACACAATCTCTTTGATGTGAACTATGCATATCCGGAATATTCCGGCAAACTCGTCAATCATTACCAGAGACCGGGCATCAGCGCAGATCTGTGGTTACGGTATCGATTCTAAGCCTAAGAGAGGAAGTGTGAGAAATAACATTTTTGTTTGCACTCTTTCACTCCTGTTTCTTCTCCTGCTCCACCCTCAGCTGTCAGTGAGCGCGGACACCGGCCCAGTTGCCCTCATCTATCGCAAAGATCTCCCTCTGCATCAGCAACTGGCGAAAAAAATAAGCCATTCTCTTGCCAAAGTGGACTCTCGCATCATCACAATCGACTGCCCGCTCACCTGTGTCTGGACCCCGAAAAATGAGAAAGAGTTTACGGACGCCAAACCCTCGTTTGCCATTGCACTTGGTGATGTTTCCCTGGCTTTCTGCCGGAGATCCTTGCCGGAACTCAGCGGTTTTTTTCTGCTGGTCAGCAACCAGGAGCAGATGGCGGAGGCGGAACATTCCGGACAATGGACGGGTGCGGGTCTCTGGGTCAAACCAGAAAAACAACTGGAAAAATTCCGGGACCTTCTTCCCCGTGTCAAAACTCTCGGCAGCGTGGTTTCTGCTGGTTTCTTCAGCAAAGAGCAGTTATTAAGCCTGCAGAAAACAGGAGAGCAGTTCGGCTTTGATCTTGACATTATTGAAGTAACACAACGTCGTGACGTTCTTGCGGCAATTGCCCAGGTCTACAAAAGAAGTGATGGTTTCTGGATGATGCCCGACCCGCAACTGCTTAATGAAATCACCCTGTCAGAGATGCTGCGGCTGCAGACCACCTATTCCCGTCCCCTGCTTGCTCTTTCTCCCCGTTTTGTCCGGTTGGGCGCCCTGCTTTCGGTCAACACCTCCCTTGACGAATTGTCTAAGCAGGCTGTCATTATGGTAAAAAAATTTACCGAGACCCGGGACCTGAAGCCCATGGAGCCCCTGCCGGACAGTTGTTATATTGTCCACATCAACTCAAATGTTGCCGAAAGACTGAATGTCAAAACCCCTGCGGCAATGCAATCATCCTTTAAATTCATCACCCCGACCAATGGGGGAAAGCCATGAAGCTCTTCCTCAGAATGATACCCAAAACGCTTCTCGGCCAGATTCTGGCAGGTTTTACCATAGTCATTCTCAGCTATTCCCTGGTTATACTTACTGCCCATTCCTTTTTTGAGGACAGGTTCTTTCTGACCCTGCAACAGGAAAAAGGGGAGCAGCATGTCACCTTCCTGTCAAGACTTGCCGCGACCGGACTCTATACGGAAAATTCTCTGCATATGCAGGAACCGATCAAGGCCATCATGGACAGGCCCGAGGTGGTGGCGGTTGCCATCTACCGCCAGGACGGCAGCCTGTGGGAAAAGCATATAAAAGCCAATGTCATCTTTGAGGAACTGCCACCTGAAACCGTCCTTGCTCTCCTGGAAAAAAGCCGGCAGGGACAAAAACTGCAACCTGTTTTCACATCCAGCATATGTGACTTTCTCGCCCCGATCACCATCACCCATTTTGACGAATTTGCCGATGCATACTCTTCATCCGCCGAG
>JAHIVT010000116.1 GCA_018816555.1 Pseudomonadota bacterium | reverse complement strand
TGCAGGCAAACATCTTCAGGGCCTGCTGGTTGCAGTCGATGCAGATATTATTCTGGCTGATAATGATGGCATCACTGGCCGAGTCAAACAGGGAGCGGTAACGCCTTTCATTTTCTCTCAGCTCGCCCATGACACGATTTCGTTCCGTCACCATGCGGTTAGCCGATTCCGCCAATTGCTGAAACTCAACAAATTCCAGGGTGGTGCTGTCGAGCTGATGTGACTCGAAAGCCGCCTTGTGAAAAAAAGAGCTGAGGGTGGAAAAATTGTTCTTCGTTTTGTTGCTGATGCGCCGGGTGATCACAAAAGAGATAATAAGTAAACAGACAAGCAGGATAAGGGTGACGGCGATATTTTCCCACATGCGGGTTACCATTGCCTGCCGGTCCTCTTCCAGGGACTTTTCAATATCATCAAGATATTCACCGGCCCCCACATACCATTGCCAGTCATCAATGCCCATGACATAGCTGGTTTTCAGGGCTCGCCGCTGTCCGTCGATATCAGGCATCACATAATAAATATAGCCCCCGCCCTCCTTGGCAAGATCAATCAGCTCTCGGGCAACACGGGCCAAATCAGGGTCGCCTCCGGTGAGCAGATTCTGCCCCTTGCCGAAGCCTGCCAGGCTCAGGCCATCCCACTGGCCGGCAAAAATGTATCCATCCCGGCCAAAGCTCATCTCCGTGATGCGATCAAGGACCTCGTGCTTGATCTCCTCTTCCAGGTCGTCAAGATAGAGCCCCGCGCCGATCAGCCAGTTGAATGGCGCCAGGTATTGCACAAAGGAAACCTTTTTGAAATCGTTGCCTTCTCGTTGCGGCTTAGTCCAGGTGTAGGCATAAAAGCCTTCCCCCTGCTTCTGCACCAGCTTGATCATATCCCGGAAGACATAGCGCCCTTCTGTGTCCTGGACATCCAATACGTTCTTACCTTCAAGGCCGTGGCTGTCAGGGAAAAGCTGGTCAATACCATCCAGGGATATGGCAAAATAGTAGCCCTTGCCGTTATGAAAACGCAGTGCGCGCAATGCCTCACGCACCATGGACTGCATTTCCTCGCTGCTCTTTTTGTCCTTATAGGTGCTATAGATATGGGAAGCCAGGGCGTGGGCTTCAATAACCCGTGCTTTGATATCCGCCCGCAACATATCCTCGGTCTGAGCCCTTCTGATGCGGATGCAGTCAACAACATTCTCGACCTGCGTTTTTAATTGAGCCTTGCGGGACTTGAGCTGCACAGCCCGCATTGCCTCAGCCTGCCGGTCAAAATTTGCATACTCCTGGAAAATCCACAGAGAACCGAGCAAGCCGATGGCGAGAGCCACCAGCATGCTCATATTGAGGAGAAGGGTGCGGGAAAAACTCTTGGAAAGAGATAACATAAGGAGGGTTAACAATCTCCAGGCTTTATGTTCATGCTAAAGGACGAAAGGGACATCATCCTTTTTTATATAACGGGGAAAACGTTCGTGTCAATCATGATAGCCGCACATTCTTTCAGTGATTTTGTTAAGTTATATGCCGGTAACCGCCATCAGAGCAGCACCCAGGGCATTTCCCACCTCATAGTATTCCGGGAATAAGACCTCGGTTCCCAGCCTGGCGGCAATTCCGGGCAGCAGATAGCGGGCGGCGGCGCCAATCCCAACGATCGGCACCTTGGCCACAAAACGTAAATCGAATAAGGAACTCTGGCGATAATTCGCGAAAAACTCAGACATGGTTTTGCCTGTCTCCATTTTCAGAATGTGATCGAGAATGGCATCCTCAATTCTCTGCTCGACTCCGGCCAGAACCAGTCGGCAGAACTCTTCCACGCCGATGCCGAGAGCTGCGGCAAGGCGCTCTGCCCCTTCCACGGCCCTTTGCCGGTCGCCCAGCTCAAGCTGGCCAAGAACATGCAGGGCATCGGTGGGAGTAAAGCCTGTTTCCACGATCAACTGCAGCTTGACCAACTCCTTGAGATGGCTCAGCAGGGTGATTTCAGCCATGTCAAAATTGTCTTTCAGCACCTGCGGCGTGGACGGACCATGCTGAACAAGATAGGCCAGCACCTTGTCCTGCTCTGCCTCCTCCGGGGAGATATCAGGTGCGGCCATGAGGCATCTGTCCTGCAAGCCCTTGCCGATCCACCCAGCCGGGGCCGGAGTCTGGTCGGACATGGCCAGGGGCAGCACCCGTACCGGGCCGACAGTGAGCTTGCCCCGCTCACTGACCGAGGCATGGCTGTCGCCGCCGGCGCCCACCGTCGACATTTTAACGGCATCGACATGGGTCAGCCATTCGCCGATGAGACTGCCCTCCACATCAATAACCGGCCGGCCCTCTCGAATCAGGGTGATATCGGTGGTGGTGCCGCCCACATCGACAATCAGCGCATCCGGGGCGGGCGAAAAGGACAGGCCATACCAGGCGGTGGCGGCAGGACCGCTGGCCACCGTGGAGGCCGCCTGTTTATGGGTGTCGCTGATGGGCATGGGCTGCGCATCACCACGGATGATAAAGACCTTGCCGGCGATCCCCAGGGAGGCCAGGGAATCCTGCATACCGGTCAAAAATTCCTGCATAACAGGCATGAGCCGGGCATTAAGCACGGATGTTGCCGCCCGCTCCATGATTCCCGGCCGATCACTTACCTCGTGGGAACAGAAGACCGGTTTCGGATCAATAAGGCCGATGGCCTTTTCCATGACCTTCTCATGGTTGGGATTGACAATGCTCATGGCGGCGCAGACCGCATAGACGTCCACATGGCTCTTGTAACGCTGCACGGCATCCACCAGCCCTCCCATATCAAGAGGTTCTTCCTCCTCTCCCAGATGATTATGCCCGCCCCGCAGAAAGGTGGTTGACACCACCGGCAAGCGGAAAGGCTTGGCCCGCCCGGCCACCAGTAATCCCACTTCCGCGCCCTTGCCCTCCACCACCGCATTGGTGGCCAGGGTGGTGGACACCGCCACCAGCTCCACCTCCGCCGGCCTCACCTCGGACTGGGAAAACAGCTGCAGCAGACATTTTGATATCCCCAGGCTGAGATTATGATGAGTAGTGGGATGCTTGGAAACGACTATCACCTTGTTGTCCGGCCGCCGGATCAACACCGCGTCGGTATAGGTTCCACCTGTATCAATGCCGATAATGTATGATTTATTGTCCGTTTTCATTTTTTTTTGTTTTATGTTTTATAATAGTTTATTGATTTTACGACTTCCCCGCAGAGCGGAGCAATCTGCGAAAAAACAGAACCTTGCAAACACTTCCCTGACAGCTTGACCCTTGCCCGGGAAAATACTATGATGGTTTAATTTTTTTTTCGCAGGTTATAAGAAAGAGAAGCCAATGGCAAATCCTTTAGACACCAAAGAAGAACTTTTTCGTCAACTTCGTGACTTTATCGACAGAATGCCCAGTCTGTCAACCACGGTAACGAAGGTGATGGAGGTATGCAACCAGCCCAACACCTCCCCCAACGACCTCAATCGTGTCATTGCCCTTGACCCTGTGCTCACCGGCCATGTCTTAAAACTTATCAACTCCGCCTATTACTCTCTGCCCAATCAGGTCACCTCGCTGACCCGCGCCATCATCATGCTGGGTCTGAACACGGTAAAGAACCTGGCCTTGAGCACCGCCATTCTCGGCACCCTGGGCAAGGAAAAATCCCAGTGTTTCTCCATGGACACCTTCTGGATCCACTCAATCTGCGTCGGGGTTACGGCCAAGGCCCTGGCCGGGGAAAAAAACGTGCCCGTGACACTCCGTGAAGAATACTTTGTCACCGGTCTGCTGCACGATCTCGGCAAAATCCCGCTGTCAAACTGTTTCCCGGAACAGTACCAGCAGGCCCTTGATCTTGCCGATCTGCAACGATGCAGCCTGCTGCGGGCGGAAAAAATGATTTTTGGTTTTGATCACCGTTTGACCGGTAAAATGATCGGGGAAAAATGGCAGCTTAACCCCGCCATGATCGCCTGCCTCACCCACCACCATAACCCGGAAACCGTCACGGAAGACAAACGGGGCCTGGTATCCACTATAGCCCTGGCCAATCTTTTCGCCAATATCTTTTCCATAGGTTCGGCCGGAGATATCCATCAGGAGGTACCGGTGGTGGATCAGATTATCGCTACGTCAGGCATGCAATGGTCCAGGGTGGCCGCTCTGCTTGGAAGTGTTCAGGACGAAATAGAAAAAGCGCAGGTTTTTCTGCAAATCGCCAAGGAGTGACTCATGAAAATAAAATTCTGGGGGGTACGCGGCTCCATTCCCTGCCCCGGACCGCTGACCATGAAGTATGGAGGCAATACCCCCTGCCTGGAGGTCCGGTTTCCCGATATTAACCGGCTGATTATCATCGACGCCGGCTCCGGCATCCGCGAACTCGGCAATTTCATGATGCAACACGACCTGCCCAAAGGACCTATTCAAACCGAAATCTTTCTGTCCCACACCCACTGGGACCATATCATGGGATTTCCATTTTTCACCCCCATCTATATTCCCGGCAGCAGACTGAAGGTCTACGGACCGGTTTCCTACGAACAGGACACCCTGGAAAAAATTGTCGGCGGCCAGCTCACCTACCGGTATTTTCCGATAAGAGGGGAGGAACTCGGCGCCTCAATCACCTACATCGACCTCAAAGAAGGGGAATTCGACCTGGGTGACGGCATCAAGCTCACCACCAAATACCTGAATCATCCCATACTCTGCCTGGGATACCGTTTCGAATACCAGGGCAAAGTCCTGTGCACCGCCTACGACACCGAACCCTTCCGCAACCTGTTTATCACCGATCCGGCCCACCCCTCCTATGATGAGGCCATGGCCCAGGAGGGCGAGCTGGTGGCCCGGGAACAGAATGAGGTGCTGGAAAAATTCATTGCCGGCGCCGACCTGCTCATCTACGACTGCCAATACACCAAGGCCGAATATGAAAGGGGCAAGGCCGGCTGGGGGCATTCCTATTTTGAATATGTCTGCCCCATGGCCATCCGCAACAAGGTCAAATCCCTGGCCCTGTTTCACCATGAACCCATGCGCACCGATAACCACATAGACGAATTGACAAAAATCCATTGCCAGAGCAACCACAATGGAGCCACGGAAATCTTCTTTGCCAGGGAGGGCACGGAAATTACCCTCTGAAACACAACTCATTGCCTGCTCCCGCAGCACAACCATAACCACTGACCATGGTTTTACACCTTGAAAATCCGGCACCCCCAGCTGTCTTCCCATCGTTGTCACCAGTCTGCGGGCTGGGGAGAAGCACCATCCCAAAGGTCTGCTGCGCATCCTGGCGGCCAAAGACCTTGCCCTTGCTCTGCAGCCTCCTTTCTTCCCTTTTCCTCTTGCCTCGTGCCTAATTTCTTTATCTTTTCTTTAGGAAACTTAGCCCGGTACAGACATGGTTAATATCCATGCATTCAAATTTCCCCTGCAGTCTGCATTTTCACAGGTGAATCATCGCTCACAATCAGGGAGATGGGGGACTGCACCAGATTCAGACATCTCCTCTCTGGTGCTGCAGGTAACCAGAATCCGCAGAACGGCAATACCGCTCGCCACCCAGGGCTGGTCAGGAAAGGCCGGGAGACCTTCTGCATACTATAACTGCACAAGAAGATTCATCCACAAAGATTCAATATGAGACACATCCATATCAGTGATCTGCCCATTATGCTGAAAAATCTGCAACAGGAGGCCGGGATTCTGATCGATTTGCATGGGTGAAGGAGGAGGTCCAAACATTTTTTTTCATTGAAAATTGAAAACAAATGTGATAACCATCGCACTTATTATATGAATGGTCATTCATCTTTTAGGTATCTTTACTGAAATACGGTATCCAATGGGAAAAAAACTACATCAGTTGCTGCAGGGAAAAAAGGTTGAAATCTTGGAGAAATGGGAAGACAGCATTTTACGCAGCTTCTCTCCGGATGCATTTCATATCTTTAAAGAACAGAAGGACCAGTTTGCCAATCCCGTAGGTCACAAAGTCAGAACCGGGCTTGCCGAACTGTATGAAGTCCTCTGCGATCCCAGCGACGAGGAGATTCTCACCCCGGACCTCACGCAGCTCATCAAAATGAGGGCGGTACAGCAGGTTTCAGCTGCAGATGCCGTTTCTTTCATTTTCAAGCTGAAAGGGATTGTGCGGAAGGAACTCCTGAAAAAAGGAATGACCGAATTATATAATGAATGGCTGGCATTTGACGCCAGGATTGATGCCGCTGCGCTTGTCATATTTGACATGTTCATGGACAGCAAGGAACAGATCTATAAGGTACGAGTAAGTGAAATCCAGCATGGAAGAAGCATTCTTACCGATGGAGCGATCTGTCCCTCTGCTCTCGCGCGCCGGAACATGCAGACAGCAAACGCAGCCGCAGAGAGCGGCGGCGCCCCGGAAAGGGAAAAGATGTCGGTTGATGACGCCTGCGGCCCAAAACCACAGGTGTTACTGTTTTAGTGGCCCCGCAAGATGCAGGCCTTTCAGGCATGCGCTTCGGGAACTTTATACACACTTAAAGTGAGGCGAGGTAACGGTAAATGAGAGTCCTGTATCCCTTCATTGCAGTCTTAGCACTGATCGTGGTTGCCTTCTTGGGAGGGAAGGTAACAGGTCTGCAGTACCTGTTGGGGGTGGTGCTACCCTACCTGGCATTCGGTGTGTTTATCGTGGGGTTTGTCAGTCGTGTGCTCAATTGGGCAAAATCTCCGGTACCATTCCGAATTCCAACCACATGCGGGCAGGAAAAATCACTGCCCTGGATCAAGTATGACCGGCTTGATTGTCCATCCAACAAGCTGGAAGTCTTGGGCAGAATGATCTTGGAAATCTTCCTTTTCCGATCACTCTTCAGAAACACAAAGGCAGAAATTCATGACGGACCGAAACTGGTCTATGGGTCCAGTAAATACCTCTGGCTCTTTGCTCTGCTGTTTCACTACTCATTTCTGGTTATCGTACTCCGTCACCTGCGTCTTTTCACTGCGCCAATCCCATTTTTTGTTCCGCTGATTGAATTCGCGGATGGCATGCTGCAGATCGGTGCTCCCCGCCTGTACCTGACAGACAGCATCTTTCTGGCGGCCATTGCTTTCCTTTTCCTCAGACGGCTGATATCGCGCCAGGTTCGCTACATATCACTGCCGGCTGACTACTTTCCGCTCTTTCTGATCTTTGCCATCGGCGTCACCGGTCTGCTCATGCGGTACTTCTACCGGGTGGACATCGCTGCGGTAAAACAACTTACGGCCGGTCTGGCAGCCTTTTCACCTGTACTGCCGGCTGGAATTCATTCCATTTTCTTTGTCCATGTCACCCTTGTGTGCGCCTTGATGATCTACTTCCCATTCAGCAAACTGATGCATATGGGCGGTGTTTTCCTCAGTCCCACACGTAACATGTCAAATAACAATCGTGCAGTAAGGCATATTAATCCATGGAACGATCCGGCGATCAAGCCCCATTCATATGCGGCTTATGAAGATGAATTCAGGGAATTCATGAAAGATGCCGGTATCCCAGTTGAAAAGGAATAAATAAAATGGCGATTCCAAAAGCAGCTCAATTAGGTGTAAGTGTAGCAAGGGAGCCATCCCTAATGACCGGGTCCGTCCCCAAAAGGGACTGGATGGATGTTCCGGCGGTCTTCAAGGAGGGCAACTTCTGTTATCCTGCCAAAAAATCCATGGTGGAATACCACAAGTTTCCTAATCCACGCGAGTGGAGCCCTGATCAAGAGGACTGGAAACTTCCGGATGGCTGGGAGGATATCATCTTAAATGGCTTGAAAGAGCGGCTGGATAAATTCCGCTCTTTGAAAATCTTCATGGATATCTGTGTCCGATGTGGCGCCTGCGCGGATAAATGCCACTTTTTCCTGGGCACGGGCGATCCGAAGAACATGCCCGTTCTCCGGGCGGAACTGCTCCGCTCCGTTTATCGCAATGATTTCACCACCGCCGGCAAACTGCTGGGCAAGCTGGCAGGCGGTCGCCCCATGACCGTCGGCGTTCTCAAAGAATGGTTCATGTACGCTTATCAGTGTACGGAATGCCGACGCTGCTCCGTCTTTTGCCCCTACGGCATTGACACCGCGGAAATCACCATGATGATGCGCGAACTGCTGCATCTTGTCGGGATAGGCACCAACTGGATTCTGGAACCGGCGGCCAACTCCAACCGCACCGGTAACCACATGGGACTCCAGCCCCATACCCTGAAAGAGAACGTTGAATATCTCTGCGATGACATCGAGTCCATTACCGGTATCAAAATTACACCGACCTGGAACCGCAAGGGCGCGGAGATTCTCTTCATCACCCCGTCGGCGGACGTCTTTGCCGAACCGGGCATCTACACCGCCATGGGCTATCTGCTGCTCTTTGAGCATATCGGTCTGGATTATACCTGGTCGACCTACTCATCCGAGGGCGGCAACTTCGGTCTCTTTACCTCAAACGAGATGATGAAGAAACTGAACGCCAAGATGTATGCCGAGGCTAAGAGGCTCGGGGTCAAATGGATACTGGGCGGTGAATGCGGCCACATGTGGCGTGTACTGCACCAGTATATGGACACCATGAACGGTCCTGCCGATTTTCTTGAGGTGCCCAAATCACCGATCACCGGCACTATCTTTGAGAATGCAGCATCAACCAAGATGGTGCATATCAGCGAATTCACGGCTGACCTGATTAAAAACAATAAACTGAAACTTGACCCGATGCGCAACGCGCATCGCATACCGACCTTCCATGACTCCTGCAACCCGGCCCGTGCCATGGGTCTTTTGGATGAGCCCCGCTACATCCTCGATAACGTGGTACCCAAGTGGTATGAGATGCCGGAGAACTGCATCCGTGAGAAGACCTTCTGCTGCGGCAGCGGCACCGGACTCAACACCGGTGAAATCATGGAGCTCAGGATGCGCTCCGGTCTGCCAAGGGCCAATGCGGTGAAACATGTTGAAGAGAAATTCGGCGTCAACACGCTCAGCTGCGTCTGCGCCATTGACCGGGCAACACTTTCAGCGCTGGTGGAATACTGGACTCCAAATGTCGGCGTATGCGGACTTTCGGAATTAGTGGGCAATGCCCTCATAATGGACGGCGAAAAAGAGAGGGAAACGGGACTCCGTTTCGAGCCTCTTGAAGGAGTGGAGGGGTAATTCTATGTACAACAAAGGAACAATTATTCCCGGCCTGATTATTTTCGTGGTCCTCATGCTGTTTGCCATCTTTAATAATGCCGGGAAAAAGATTGAGGCGCCCAAGGTTGAAAAACCGGTTGGGTACAAGGAATGTGTGAAACCTGTTCAGTATATGAAAGAGTCACACATGGAACTCCTGAACGTCTGGCGCGATGAAGTCATTCGTGAAGGGAAAAGAGAACAAGTAGAAGCCGGCGGCGTACTGTATGAGAAAAGCCTGCAGAACGGCTGTATGCACTGCCACACCAACAAGACGAAATTCTGTGATGTGTGCCACACGTTTGCTTCTGTATATCCATACTGTTGGGACTGCCATGTCGCACCCCAGGAAGATTTGGCATTGAAGGAGGCGAGATAATGGATAGTTCAAGAAGAAAATTCCTTAAGATTGCCGGCATATCAGCTGTTGCCGGAATAGGAGCGCCTTCTGCCCTGAATATGCTGATGAAAAAAGAGGTTCAGGCATCATCAGATGGTGGCGGTCATGGCGCTCAACCCGATGCTCACGGTGCACCAGCCGGCCACGGAGCAGCTCCAACCGGCAAACGGTACGGCATGGTGATTGACGCGGTGAAATTCCACGACAATCCCGGGTTGGCTGAAAAATGCATTGAAGCCTGCCACACCTATTTCAATGTGCCGGATTTCGGCAACAAGAAGGATGAAATCAAATGGCTGTGGCAGGTACCTTTCACCAACGCCTTTCCTACTGATGAAAGCCACTACAAAAAGGATGACAGGACGCATGGCATGCAATTTCTGGTCACCTGTAATCACTGTGATAATCCGCCTTGTGTGCGGGCCTGTCCCACTAAGGCCACCTTCAAGAATGCCGATGGTATCATCATGATGGACTTTCACCGCTGTATCGGCTGCCGCTTCTGTATGGCGGCCTGTCCGTACGGCTCCAGAAGCTTCAACTGGCGTGATCCGCGCGGTTCCAAAGACGGCGTGCCGTTCATCAAAAAAATCAATCCGGAATTCCCCACCAGAATGCGGGGTGTTGTCGAAAAATGCAGCTTCTGTGATTTGCGGGTAAAAAAAGGCCTCCAGCCGCTCTGCGTGGAAGCTACCGGTGACACAAAGGCGATGGTTTTTGGTGATCTGAATGATCCGAATTCTGAAATTTCACAGGTATTGAAGGCAAGGTTCACTATTCAACGTAAACCCTCTTTGGGCACCATGCCCTCAGTATTTTATATAATCTAAGGTGATCAATTATGTTAGAAAAATCGCTCAAAGGTAACTTAGGATACTGGGCATGGGTACTGTTCCTGCTCGGTATCATCGGGGTGGGCGTCATCTGTTATATAGTCCAGTACAACTACGGACTTGGCGCCACGGGCATGAGCCGCGACGTAACATGGGGAATATACATTTCCCAGTTTACCTTTCTGGTCGGTGTCGCTGCCGGTGGTTTGATGCTGGTTCTGCCCTATTATCTTCACCATTACAAGGACTTCGGCCGGATCACCATCCTGGGTGAATTCATGGCCATCGCCGCAGTTGCCATGTGTATGCTGTTCATCATGGCAGACCTTGGCCAGCCGATGCGGGCTTTAAATGTTATCTTTCATCCTACACCGAACTCCATGCTCTTCTACGACATGATCGTACTGAGCGGCTATCTGTTCCTTAACGTTGTTTGCGGCTGGGTAGTTCTGCACTCTGAGTACCAGGGAATCAAATATCCCAAATGGGTCAAACCGTTTATCTATATCTCCATCCCCTGGGCTGTTAGTATCCACACCGTTACCGCTTTTCTGTACTGCGGTTTGCCGGGCCGCCACTTCTGGCTCACCGCCATTCTGGCCCCCCGCTTTCTCGCCTCCGCTTTTGCCGCCGGACCCTGTCTGCTGATGGTTATCGCTTTAATCATGAAGCGAACCACCAAATTTGACATCGGCCGGGTGGCCCAGGACAAACTGGTAACCATCATCGGTTATGCTGCTCTGCTCAACTTCTTCTTCCTGGGCTGCGAGATCTTTGTCGCTTATTACAGCACCATCCCCGGCCACATGCATACCCTGGACTACCTGTACTTTGGACTGACCGACCATGCCACAGGCCAGGTATACAACAACCTGGTGCCGTTCATGCTTGCCTCGGTTGTTATGGGCTTTGCCGGCATCGGACTCATCTTTGTATCACGGGCACTAAAATCTGACCAACTGCTGGCATTGTCCTGCATCCTGATCTTTGTTTCCTTCTGGATAGATAAGGGTCTTGGTCTGGTCCTCGGCGGTTTTGTACCGAACGGTCTTGAGCAGATCACCGAGTACTACCCGACATTTGTTGAATTAGGCATCACAGCAGGTATCTGGGCAACCGGTTTCTTTATCATCACCGTGCTGTACAAAATTGCTATCTCCGTAAAACTGGAGAATGAAAAAACAGCATAGTTGTCTTTTTTCATAGAGTTATAAAAAGAGCAGGTCCTTCGGGATCTGCTCTTTTTTTTGTGTGGATGACATCCTTTTTACCCATTGAATTGTCAGCTGATTTTCAGCATAATTAAAAAAATGGGTTGACAAGACCACAGTTATTGATAATTATTATTAAAAATTATCACTCAAGAATAACATTTAATGAGGTGTTAAGATGGGTTGCAAATGCTCCTGCAAAAGCGAAATCACGGATGAACAGAAAAAAATTCTGACGGCCATTGCCGGCATGGGAACCCCCTGCGGTTGCAAAGACATAGCAACAGTAACCGGTATCGACGGCAAATCAGTGGGCAGCCACTTAAAAACTTTAAAGACAAATGGCTATGTCGGCAGCCCTGCGAGATGCAAATATGAAATCACCTCTGCGGGGAAGGCAGTTCTTTAAATTTTGCAAGTATACGGGTGGAAATGACCATGAAAATCACGATAGATAAAAACGTTGTTGAACTTGTTCCTGAAAAAAATGAAGAAACATCCTCGCTCACCGCGCTGTGGCGAATCCTGCTTGACTGCATGGGTGACAACAAGATGCTGAACCCCATTGGGGAATACATCCCGGAAAAACAAAATCTTGCCCGCTTTGTCATAGAGGGCATTCCCGGCGGTATCACCAAAAGGAGCACCGAACAGCATGCCGATGCGGACGCCGCATATTATTGCGCCATCTGCAACAAGTATATGAATGTCAAGGCCGGTGAAGAACTCCCCCTGTGCTGCGGAAAAATTATGGAATTTATGGATTAATCAATATAACAATGAAAAATGGAGGACAAGATGGCCAAAGCGAAATATGAATGCCCATGCGGTTATGTGTATGACCCGGAGGAAGGGGATATGGAACACGGGATCGAACCCGACACAGCTTTCGAAGACCTGCCTGATAACTGGGTGTGTCCCAAGTGCGGTGCGGAAAAGGAATACTTTAACAAGATGTAATCAGCAATGGTGTACCCGTTCTGCTTAAGAACGCAGGGTGCTCTGATATTCCGGTCGGCACCACCGAGACCAGCAGAAAGTCCTTTTCATTCCTCTCTCTCCGCAAGGCACGGAGTCTTTTCTGTTCCGTGCCTTCTTCTCATGACAAACAGCTGCTCCCTCTCCTGCCTGAATAAGCCCGCCCTATCCGGCCCGGCTTTCCTCTTGACAATATGTGCCCCGCATTATAATCAGTCAGTATGTTCATTGGACCATTTTCCTGAAATTTTACAGTTAACCCAACGGCGCATATTGACGGCATATGGAATATAAAAATATTCTTGATCTGATCGGTAACACGAAAATCGTGCCGATCAACCGGTTGAACCCCCATAAAAACATCACCATCTACGCCAAACTCGAGGCAGGTAATCCGGGCGGCTCTGTAAAGGATCGGGTTGCCCTGTCAATGATCGAGACAGCGGAAAAAACCGGGGAACTGACCCCTGACAAAATAGTGCTGGAGGCGACCAGCGGCAACACCGGCATCGGCCTTTCCATGGTCTGCGCAATAAAAGGATACCGTTGCCAGCTGATCATGCCTGAATCCGCCAGCATTGAACGCCGCAAGATCATGGAGGCGTACGGGGCGGAAATCCTCTTGACACCGGGCAAAAGGGGCACGGACGGGGCCATTGAAAAAGCCTATGCCATGGCCCGTGAACATCCGGACAAGTTTTTTCTCGCCGATCAGTTTAATAATGATGCCAACTGGATGGCCCATGTCAGAACAACCGGGCCGGAAATCTGGGAGCAGACCGGCGGCAGAGTAACCGATGTGGTGGCTACCTTGGGCACGTCAGGTACGGTGATGGGCCTGTGCCACTATTTCACCGCCAACCATCCTGAAGTACGGGTAACGGCGGTGGAGCCCTTTCTCGGCCATAAAATCCAGGGGCTCAAGAACATGAAAGAGTCCTATAAGCCGGGAATTTTCAACAAAAGCAAACCCTACCAGATCATCAATATTCCGGACGAAGAGGCCTTCCGTCACGCCAGGATGCTGGCCAGAAAGGAAGGTATTTTTGCCGGCATGAGTTCCGGCGCGGCCCTCTATGCCGCCCTGACGGTGGCGGAACAGCTCGAAGAGGGGGTAATTGTCGTCATCCTGCCGGACAGCGGCGACAAATATCTGAGCACTGAGCTGTTCACCCGTAAGAAAGAAAAAAAGACACGAACAACCGGCTTGCGCTTTTTCAACTCACTGAACCGTAAAAAGGAAATTTTTCAGCCCCTTTCACCCAACAGAGTGACCTTTTACGCCTGCGGCCCCACCGCCTATGAGCAGACCAACCTGGCCCACTGCCGACGATTCATCGTGGCGGATCTTATCCACCGGCTCCTGCTCAACAAGGGCTACAATGTCCACTTTTACATGAATTTTACCGACCTTGATGACAACACCATCACCGGCGCAGCCAAGGCGGGCCAACCGCTGAAAGAATTCACCGAATACTATATCAGCGAGTACATGAAGGAAATCGAGGCCCTGGGGGTAAAAAAGGCCACCGGCTATCCCCGCGCCTCGGACCATGTTGATGAGATGATCAACATTGCCCATGAGCTGGTCCATAAAGGGTGCGCCTATGAGCAGCACGGCTCGGTCTATTTCGACATCAGCAAATTCAAGAATTACGGCAGGCTTTCCAGGGTGCCGCTGGACAAAATCCAGGTGGGAAAGACCGTTGACCTGGATAATTACGATAAAAACAACCCGCTGGATTTCACCCTGATGAAACGGTCAACCCTGGCCGAGCTGAAAAGCGGTATTTTCTTTCAGACCGACCGGGGCAACATGCGGCCTGGCTGGCACATTGAATGCGCCGCCATGACCCTGCATTATCTGGGCGACACCATGGATATCCACACCAGCGGCCGCGATCTCATCTTCCCGCACCATGAAAATGAAAACGCCATAGCCGAAAGCCTGACCGGCAAACCCCTGGCACGGTTCTGGATACACAGCGAACTGCTGCTGGTGGACGGCAAAAAAATGAGCCTGGACAACAATAATGTCATCACCCTGCGGCAGCTGGTCGAACAGGGCTATAGTCCCCGGGAAATACGTTTTTTCATGATCCGCAACCATTACCGCAAACCCATCAACTTTTCCTACAAGAAAATCGATGCGGCCAGGGCAAGCCTGAGACGGCTTGATGAATTTACTCGCAAAATCCAGTGCCTGCCGCCGGACCTGCCCCATCCGAAAGTGGCAGCCTATGTCACCGAAATGGAAGAAAGCTTCCAGGCCGCCATGGATGATGACATGAACGTGTCCAAGGCCTTTGGCAGCCTGTTCGATTTCATCAAAAAAGTGAACCCCATCATCAATGACGGGCAGCTCGACCGCGACCAGAAACAGTACATCAAGGAAACCCTTGAAAGAATCGACTCGGTTTTCCATGTCCTGAAACTTGAGGAGTGCCCACTGGCGCCGGAGATCGATAAGCTGATCCAGGAGCGGGAAAAGGCTCGGAAAGAAAAGGACTGGGCCAAGGCGGACGATGTTCGCATCAAGCTGGCAGAACAGGGCATCACCGTGATCGACACGGCAAAAGGGCCGATGTGGAAAGAAAACGAGAAAAACTGATCAGCGCTTTTTGCCGATGGAGCAAACCCAGGAAAGAGGCTGGAGAATGCGCTCCTTGAGAATCTGCTGGTCATAGGCTGCCACCAGATCCGATTTCTTCAGATATCCAACCACCTTGCGCGGGGCACCTTTCGCCACCACCGGCAGAAAAGAGAATTCATTGCCGGCAAAGAGGTGGAATGCCGTTTCCAGATCCTCATCCTCCGTCACGGTCACCACCTCCTTCTGCATCAGGGCGGCAGCCGGGGTCACATCGGAAAACTGCTCCGGGTGGGTCAGCCTGTGACGCAGATCACGCAGGGTAAGCACGCCGGCCAGTTCCTGGTAGCGATCCACCACCACAAAATGGGGAAAGCTGCTCTGCTCCATCAGTTCGCCGATGCGGCACAGCGGGGTATCCACCGTCAACAGCTGCAGCTCCCGGCACATGTAATTTTTCACCACCATACTGCGCAGCCGGTTGACATCATGGCCGCGGACAATATTAATACCCCGGCGCAGCAGATTGGTCTCATACACCGAATAGCCGTGCAGGATCTTGACCACCAGCAGGCTGGGAATACAGGCCACCATCAGCGGCAGGATGACCTCGTAGTTATAGGTCAGCTCGAAAATGGTCATGATGGCCGTAATCGGCGCAAGGGTTGTGCCGCTCACCATGGCACCCATGCCGATAAGGCTGAAGTAGGCGGTGGAATTGCTCAGCGCCGGCCAGATGAACTGGGCGATATGGCCGAAAACCGCGCCGGTCATGGCGCCGATAAAAAGCGACGGGGCAAAGATACCGCCGCTCATGCCGCTGCCGATGGAAAGCCCGGTGGCCAGAATTTTCCCCAGCACCAGCGCCGCGGCCAGGGCCAGGGGGATATTGCTGCCCAGGGCCTCATTGATCGTCACATAGCCCAATCCCAGCACCTGCGGCCACACCAGACCAAGGCCCCCCACCACCAGACCGCCCAGAGCCGGCGTCAGCCAGATGGGCACATTGTATCGCTCATACAGCCGCGGCAGCCCGAAGACAACCGCCATGAGAACCAGACTGAGAAAACCGCAGGTCAGTCCCATACCGAGATAAAGCAGCAGTTCCGCCGACTGCTGCATGACAAAAGGGGGAATATGAAAGACGGCAGCCCCCTGCCAGCAGTAGCGGGACACCAGGGTGCCCGTCACCGCGGCGATAACGATATTGCTTAAGGAAGCGGCCTCCATCTCCAGCAGCAGAATCTCCACGGCAAAAAGGGTGCCGGCCATGGGGGCCTGAAAGGTGGCGGCAATGCCCGCAGCGGCACCGCAGGCCACTGCCATACGCCGCTTGTCGCGGTCAAGCTTGAGCAGCTGCACGACGCTTGAACCGATTGACGCGCCGATCTGCACAATGGGGCCCTCCCGGCCCACGGATGCGCCTGCCGCAATCAGCATGGCCGTGGCCCCGGTTTTGATCAGGGTGACCCGATGGCGGATATGACCGCCTTTCAGGGCCAGGGCCTCCATTACCTCAGGCACCCCCGGCCCCCTTATTTCCGGAGCCCAGAAGGCAATGACCGGCCCGATGGCCAGACCTCCCAGGGCGGGCAACAACAAGCGCCACAGCCAGTGCGGCTCGCCGCTCGCGTCGCAGAAAAAATTGCCTGCCACCTGCAACAGAGAGAAAAGAGTATGAATGAGCCAGCGCAGGAAGACGGCCCCGAGTCCGGCCAGGGCGCCGATAAGCACCGCGATGAGCAGGGGATAAAAGATATCGGCCAGACGTCTCCGCGGCTTCATGGTCAGAGTACCGGCAAGGACGCCTTGACCACCGGCAACTCCTGCCAACTGGTGGTGTAGGCCTGGGATTTTTGCAGCTGCCTGTTTTTCCATGGCTTGTCAAAGCCTGCCGCACCATGCTGGATGGTGCAGCGGCCCCACTTGCCGTTTATCTGGTCCAATGCCGCCATGAGCGAACTGCCTTTCCGGTCCCGCGGGCTGAAAAGATTGAACTGGTAAAAGGATTCCGGCACCAGGCCGAAGAGCACCACCCCGGCCTTCTGGTAACGCAGGCCTGGCTTATACAGGCCGGCAAGGGCGGGCAGGGCATGGCGAATCAAAACGGTGCTGCTGGCCGTTGGTTCAGGCAGGGTGATAACCTTGCGGGCGCTGTAATGGACAGCTGTTTTGCTGAAGCGGTTGGTGGTGAGAGAGATCTCCAGACTGTTGGCCAGGGCATGCTGGCCGCGCAACTTCACCGCCGCCTGTTCGATATAGGTGGCCAGAGCCTCGTTAAGTTCGGCCAGTGACTCCACCTGGTAGCCAAACGATTTCGAACTGGCGATGGATTTGCGGCTGAGCGGGCAGTTTTCCAGCCCGAGGCAAGAGATGCCCCGCAGCTCCATGGCGGTGCGCAGGCCGGTGATGCTCAGGTTTTTACGCAGCCAGCCGTCCCCACAATTTTTCAGATCCAGGGCGGTGGTTACGCCGCAAAGCGCCAAACGTTCCGCCGAGCGGCGGCCAATACCCCACACCTCGGCCACGGGAAATCGGCCGAGAATGGCATCAACATCGGCGGAGGTGATATCAAACACCCCCTGCAGCGCCTCATTCTTTTTGGCAATATGGCCGGCAACCTTGGCCAGGGTCTTGGTGGGTCCGATGCCGATGGAAACCGGAATGCCGGTACAGCGCCGCAGGGTCTGGCGGAGCTCTCTGCCATAGTCGGTGAGCGTGCGGCCTCTCATTTCCGACAGATGCAGAAAGGCCTCATCAATGGAATAGACTTCCACCTCCGGCTCAAGCCGCCTGAGCAGCGACATCACCCGGCTGGAGATATCTCCGTACAGGGCGTAATTAGAGGAAAAAACCTTCACCCCCTGGGCCTTGAGCAGTTTTTCGCATTTGAAATACGGCGTGCCCATGGCAATGCCCAGCGCCTTGGCCTCGTTTGAGCGGGCAATGATGCAGCCATCATTGTTGGACAACACCACCACCGGTCTGCCGATGAGCTGCGGATTAAAAAGCCGCTCGCAGGAAGCATAGAAGTTATTACAGTCAACAAGGGCGAACAGTTTGCTCATGGGACAGGTATCCTCAGGCGGCTGCAGGCAACAGTGCAGCAGTTTTTCAAGCACCAGGCTACAAATGATGAATGGCGCAGGTAACCACCCCCCACACCTCAAGCTCCATTTCCTTTTCGATTTCCGTAGGGGGATAAAGGGGATTCTCCGCCACCAGCCGGCAGCAGTCTCCGTTTTTTATCAGTCTTTTTACGGTCAGCTCGCCATCGACAATGGCTATGACAATCCTGCCGGACACCGGCTCAATGGAGCGATCAACGATCAAAATATCATCATGATTGATGCCGGCGCCGATCATGGAATCCCCGGCAACCCGGACAAAAAAGGTGGCAGCTGGATTGGTGATCAGATATTCGTTCAGGTCCAGCTCCCGGTCAATATAGTCATCCGCCGGGGAGGGAAAGCCGGCGGAAACGCCGCTGGAAAAAAGAGGGCGCAGCACCTGGCTTTTTTTTTCAAAACGGTAAATGCCGGCAATGGAGGGAGCAAGGCGGGGTGCTGTCATGTGAGCATTCCTTTTACAGAGAGGGGAGAAAGGGGCAACGGTCAAAACGGCCGACAACCTCTCCAGAAAATAACAGAGGGACTTTTAACAGTCAACCTGGTTATAATAAAGAGCAAATTCCCCTGGCAAACCCCACCAGTAAATCTATGGAGAAGAAAATGAAAAAAAACATCATTGCCGCATCATTAGCCGTACTCTGCCTGGCCTGCAGCCTGCCCGCCCTGAGCGAGGAATACACCACCACCCTGGCCGACCAGCAGGGCGTTAGCGTCACCATCTACAACCAGAATCTGGCCCTGGTCAAGGACCGGCGCACCATCAGACTGCCCGCCGGGCAAAACGTCCTTGCCTTCCGGGAAGTCAGCGCCCAGATCAAGCCGGAAACCGCTTTGCTCTCCGGCGGCAATCTGGACATCCTGGAGCAGAACTTTGAGTTTGATCTGCTCACCCCCCAGGCCCTGCTGGAAAAATATGTGGGCAAGGAGGTGACGGTGATCAGAACCCACCCAACCACCGGCGAGGAAACCCGGGAGAAAGCCAAAGTGCTGAGCGCCAATAACGGGGTGGTACTCCAGCTGGGCGACCATATCGAAACAGGCATCCCCGGCCGTCTGGTGTTTGACCATGTGCCGGAAAACCTGCGGGACCGGCCTACCCTGACCATGTTGGCCGACAGCGGAACGGACAAGTCCCAGCAGGTGGAGCTCAGTTATCTGACCAGCGGCCTCGGCTGGCAGGCGGACTATGTGGCGGAGCTCAACCCGGCGGATAATGCCATGGATATCAACGGCTGGGTCACCCTCACCAACCAGAGCGGAGCCACTTACAACAATGCCAGCCTGCAGCTGGTGGCCGGAGATGTCAATCAGGTGTCGTCTGAAAAACCAAACCGCATGATCTACAGGGAGAAGGCCATGGCCATGAGCGCGGAGATGGATGCCATGGCCGAGGAACAGATGTTCGAGTATCATCTTTACACCCTGGAGCGGCCAACCACTATCGGGGATAATCAGACCAAGCAGGTGGCTCTGCTGCAGGCCGGCCAGGTCCCCTGCCGCAAAGAGCTGATCCTGCAGGGCGCCGACTATTATTACCACAGCCAGTACGGCGAACTCGGCCAGAAAATGAAAATCGGCGTTTTTGTGGAGATCGCCAACAGCAAGGAAAACCATCTGGGGCTTCCCCTGCCGAAAGGGGTGGTGCGTGTCTACAAAAAGGATTCCCGGGACAGGCTGCAGTTTGTCGGCGAAGACCGCATCGATCACACCCCGGAAAACGAGACCCTGCGCCTGAAACTCGGCGACTCCTTTGACGTCACGGCAAACAGAAAACAGACGGATTTTAAAAAAGTGGCCGGTTTTACCCGCTATGACTACGTGTATGAAGGCGCCTTTCGCATTGAACTGAAAAACGGCAAGAAGGAAGCGGTAACCGTCAAGGTGGTGGAACCCATCCCCGGCGACTGGGAGATGCTGGAAGAGTCGCTGCCCCATGAAAAGGCAGCAAGCAACACGGCAGTCTGGCAGGTGCCGGTGCCGTCTCTCGGCTCAATCACCCTGACCTATCGGGTGCGGGTGAAATACTAAAGTATTTAAAGTACTTGAAGTGCTTAGCGAGACCGGAATTTCTTCGGTTTTTTGCGCCAGCCGTCCACCAGGTGCATGAAACCCAGATAGGGATGATACAGCATCATACGCGGCCCCACATATCGCATCACCTTTCTGATTCTTTCCCGCATCGCCGTTTTGTAGCAGTGGACCGCACAGTTACCGCAGGTCGTTTTACCTTGCTGAAAAGGGCATTTCCTTAAACGCAGGCGGGCATATTCCAGTAGCTCGCTGCACTCGGCGCAGAGCGGCTGGCCGCCATGATGCAACTTCCGGCAGTAGATGCGAATCATGGCCTCAATGGTTTTGGCTTCTCTTTCTATACGTCTGGAAGAATACATGGCGACCTTAAAAAATTCGTTAAAAAAATTGGTGGGGACAACATCAGGCTCTGCCGGAACGCCAAACACATGATACAAGGACAATAGCCGTCAGGCAACATACAAGTCAAATCATGACCAAGGGTGCGCGCGACTAGAGAAATTGAGTTGCAAATTATGGTTTCTCATGCTAAAAATCGTCTTTAAATTTTGCCTATAAAATTCATGCGCCCGTAGCTCAGCAGGATAGAGCACCGGCCTTCTAAGCCGTAGGTCACAGGTTCGAATCCTGTCGGGCGCGCCAGTAATACCAAGGGTTTTCGGATAATTCCGTAAACCCTTTTTTTGTTTATCGTTATTTTGTCCAACCCCTGTCCAACTTTATTTTTTTAACCTCCTGAATGAATTTACGAAGTCACCCCCCGTTAAATCAATTCCATTTGTGATTACCACTAATCTTCAGCCTTATTTATGGTAGGACGCTATTTGTCCTACCAGTTATGGGATAATGCTCCTAAATCATTACCAAGGAGGATTATCATGGCGAAGAATAAAATTCAGTTTCAACAAGGTTTAAGTTTGACAGAATTTTTATCCAAATACGGAGATGAAGACAAATGCTATCAGTCTCTGTTACGCTTCCGCTGGCCCAATGGATTTGTTTGTCCTAAATGTGGCTCCAAGGGGCACTGTGAAATTCAAACTCGAAATGTTTTTCAGTGTCATTACTGCCGAACCCAAACTTCACTGCTTTCTCGAACCATCTTTGCCTCTACCAAACTTCCGTTAACAGTGTGGTTCCTCGCCATATATCTCATCACGCAATCAAAAGATGGAATTTCATCGTTGAACCTTGGTCGTACTCTGGGAGTTTCTGCCAACACAGCCTTGCGGATCAAGCACAAAATCCAGCAAACAATGAAAGAACAAGATGACAGCAGACCATTAAGAAATCTCATTTTGATAGATGATGCATACTGGGGAGGCAAGAAACAGGACGGAGTACGCGGACGGGGAGCAACCGGCAAAATTCCTTTTTTAGCCTCTGTTTCCCTATCAGAAGAAGGCCACCCCATCAAAATGCGATTGAGTCGTGTAACTGGCTTCTTGAAGGACGAAATATCCGCATGGGGAAAAAAACACCTGAGTCCATTTAGCTTGGTTGTCTCCGATGGTTTAAACTGCTTCCCAGGAGTCAAAGAGGCAAAGTGTAACCATGAAGCTGTTATCACCCATACGGAAAATGGATATGATGTGGATAAAGTCTTTAAATGGGTTAACGTCATGATCGGAAACGTGAAGAATGCTCTCCATGGCACCTATCACCATGTCAGCACTCGCCATTTGCCTCGTTATCTCGCAGAATTTTGTTATCGTTTCAATAGGCGGTTTGATCTGCATAAAATTGTAGACCGACTTGCTTGTGTGTCCATGCGTACTCCGCCTATGCCCCAACGTCTTCTAAAGTTGGCTGAAGTTCGTTGGTAATCACAATTCCATTTGTAATTCCCCTCCTCTTTTATGGTTAAGGCTGCCAAGGGTAAAGTCTCTAAAGAATTTGTTTGCCAAATGTGAGGATGTCTACCTGCATGGAAGAATCAGGAAGTCATCTCAACTCATAGCATATGGTTCAAGATTAAGGGTTTCCATTGCGAATCTTTCGTTTTGCGCATAACCATAACTAGCCGCGACAATTTGACATATTTGCATCTATTTAATCATTTTGTAAAGATTCTCAGGATAGATAAAAATACTAAAAGTGGTGCAGCGATATTGACAAATGCCAGACAAACATATTTACAATCAAAGCCGGGTTACTTGATAAGGTAGCCCGACTATTTTTTTGAAATGATTGGAGAGGGTATCTAATGAGGGAAAAAAGGAGAGCGGTCTATATACTCTGTATGGACCAGAAACACACGGAGTGACCATGATCCGATTCATTCTCAACCGCGACCTCATCAGCACAACCACCGCGCCGGGAACCACACTGCTGGACCTCCTGCGCCGGGAACGAAACCTCAAGGGGACCAAGGAAGGATGTCGCGAAGGGGACTGCGGCGCGTGCACTGTCCTGGTCGGCAGCCGCTCCCCCGACGGCGTACAGTACCGTTCCGCGGCATCCTGTCTTTTGCCTGTCGGCGACCTGGACGGCAAACACCTTGTAACCATTGAGGGCCTCAACGGCGACGGGCTCTCTCCCGTCCAGCAGGCTATCGTCGATGAGGGCGCCACCCAATGCGGCTTCTGTACTCCAGGTATCGTCGTGGCGCTGACGGGATTTCTACTTACCAGCACCTCGCTTGCTATGGAAGATGCCCTCGCCGCTGTCGAAGGCAACATCTGCCGATGCACGGGCTACACGTCGATTCTCCGGGCCATTGAGCGGCTCGTCGCCAGTATCGACACCATCTTAGCCGATCCTCTCAATCGCATTCATACACTTGTCGAGGCCTCGATCCTGCCCGCATACTTTCTTGACATGGCTTCAAGACTGGACAACATTGCAACAAACGAATCCCCTAAAACCGCCCATGAAACCCCGGTGCCCGTCGCAGGCGGGACCGACCTCTTCGTCCAGCAAGCCGATCGCCTGCAAAACCATGCGCTGTACTTCCTGAGCAAAGACCTCCGGCTGCACGGCATTCGCATCGAAAAGGACACTATCATTATCGGCGCAACGACGACGGTGGAGGAGCTCAAAGGCGATACACGGCTGCGCGAAAGACTTCCCGCGTGGGAACGCGCACTTGGACTCGTATCGTCAACGCTCATTCGCAACCGCGCCACCCTGGCTGGCAACATCATCAACGCCTCCCCCATCGGGGATCTGACCATTCTTCTGCTGGCGCTCAACGCGCGCCTGACGATTCGCGGCCCGAGCGGTGTACGGTGTGTTTCCCTCGATGCATTTTATCGGGGCTATAAACAGTTTGACCTGAACGAGGGCGAACTGGTCACCGAGATCAGGTTCCCCTGCCCCCCACTCGGAAACCGCTTTAACTTCGAGAAAGTATCACGACGGGAGCATCTCGATATTGCCAGTGTCAACACGGCCATGCTCGTGGAAGAGGTGGACGGATACATTACCAAGGCCCGGCTCTCCGCGGGCGGCGTCGCCCCCTCCCCGCTCTTTCTTACCCGGAGCTCGGCCTATTTGTCCGGCAAACCCGTTTCCATTGAAACGGTGATGGAACTAACCCAGCTCGTTGATGCGGAGATTGCACCCATTGATGACGTACGCGGCACGGCCCATTACAAACGCAGCCTCTTGCGGCGACTGGTCATTGCCCACTTCGTCGAGTGCTTCCCGCGCCTTGCCTTGGAGGAATTACTGCCATGAGTTCACCGGATACCTTCGCGCACGTCCGCGCGGAATCGCTTTTCGTGGATGACCTGCCCGAACCCGCCGGCACACTCCATGCCGCCGTGTTCGGCTCTCCCGTGGCACACGGTGCCATCCGCGCCATGGATGTCGAATCAGCCGCGATGGCGCCGGGCGTGATCGCCATCTTCACGGCCCGCGATATTCCCGGTGAGAATCAGTTGGGAGTCATTATCGAGGATGAGCCATTGCTTGCCGAGGATGAGGTCCACTATGTCGGCCAACCCATCGCGGTTGTCGTTGCGGAATCGTCGGCCCAGGCGCGCGAGGCAGTAAAGCGCATCGCGATCGACATCGATAAACGACCGCCGGAGTTCGATCCACGCCGGGCCGCCGCCCGCGGCGACCTGATTGCCCCGGCGCGCACCCTGTCCCTGGGCAACGTTGACGAGGCATGGGCCCGTTGCGCAACCATAGTTGCCGGTCGCGTCGACTCGGGCGGCCAGGAACATCTCTATCTCGAGACACAGGCTGCCCTGGCGATCCCGGAGGCGCGCGGCCGCATGCGCCTCTATACCGGAACCCAATCCCCCTCTGTTGTCCAACGTGTGGCGGCCCGCATCCTGGCCTGCCCCATGCATAACATCGAGGTAGAAGTCCAACGCCTGGGCGGCGCCTTCGGTGGAAAGGAGGAACAGGCCACGCCGTGGGCTGCAATGGCCGCTCTCGCAGCGCAAAATCTGCAGCGCCCGGTCAAGCTCGTCCTGCTTCGCCATGAAGACATGCGCATGACGGGCAAGCGCCATCCTTACTCCACCGACTACCGCCTCGGGCTCGATGGCAACGGCAGGTTCCTGGCTTTCGAAGCCACCTACTACCAGAACTCGGGCGCCGCAGCCGACCTTTCACCCGCCATCCTCGAACGAAGCCTGTTTCACGCCACCAACAGCTACTTCATCCCAAACGTACAAATCACCGGCATGTGCTGCCGCACAAACCTGCCACCCTTTACGGCATTCCGCGGTTTCGGCGCTCCCCAGGCCATGTTTGTCATGGAATCGGCAATTGCGGCGGCAGCCGAAATCCTGAATATTCCGGCCTTGCAACTCCAGCAGGCTAATCTGCTCCGGCCAGGGAACGAGCTGCCCTTCGGCATGAGGATCGAGGGGGACGCCAGCCGGCGCAGTTTCGAGACGGCCCTGGCGCGTTTCGATGTCAAAGCACGCCGGGAAGAAATCGCCCGGCACAACGAGACATCACCCTACCTCAAGCGCGGCCTTGCAATTATGCCCATCTGTTTCGGCATCTCGTTTACCAACACGACGCTGAACCAGGCGGGTGCACTGGTGCACATCTACTTTGACGGGAGTGTAAGCGTCAGTACCGGCGCGGTTGAAATGGGGCAGGGGGTTCTGACCAAGCTGCGCCGCATCGTCGCCTTCGCACTCGGCATTGCTGAGACACGGGTGCGACTGGAAAGCACGAACACGACTCGTGTTGCCAACATATCGCCTACTTCGGCCAGCACGGGTACCGATCTGAATGGCGCCGCCGCCGTCATCGCCTGCCGCCTCATCATGGAACGCCTCAAGACGGTGGCCGCCGCGCTGCACGACACCACCCCGGAACGGATCGCCATCCGGGAGGAACGGGTGTGGATCGGTGACACATGCGGCCCACTCGATTGGCATACCCTGGTGCAAACGGCTTACAGCCAACGGGTTGATCTGTCGGCGCACGCATTCTATGCCACTCCGGACATCCACTATGATAAAAAAAACGAAAAAGGCCACCCCTTTGCCTATCATGTCTGCGGTACTGCGGTCGTCGAGGCGCGCCTGGACGCTCTGCGCGGCACTGCCGCGATCGAATCGGTGCAGATCATTCACGATGCGGGACGCAGCCTGGATCTTTTAGTCGACAGGGGGCAGGTTGAGGGCGCCGTTGTGCAGGGCATCGGTTGGTTGACCATCGAAGAACTGGTGCATAGTCCGGAAGGCAGGCTGCTGTCGGATTCACTGAGCAGCTACAAGATTCCCGACTTTCATTTCGCTCCTCCCAGGATCGAGGTGGATTTTCTGGAAGACCCCTCCGCCCCCGGCGCCGTCATGCAGAGCAAGGCCATCGGCGAACCTCCTTTCATGTATGGCATCGGCGCTTTTTTCGCTATCCGGGCAGCCATGCGATCCGTTCGCGACATTCCTTGCGATCTGATCCGGGCGCCCCTCACCAATGAACAGATCCTGCGGCAACTGGAAGGACTGCCCCCTGCGGAGTAGGAGACGTCCAGTTATCGGAAAAAGGCTTTTTCTGCAAACTCGTTGGATTAACGGAGAGAACCATGGCTATTTTCAACAAAATCATCCTGGTATTTGTAGGCTTCATTCTTTTAACGCTCAACTAACGCTCAACGGATGTGCTACGGTGACAAGAGGCGCCGTCCTTGCGGACAGCTCTGCCGAGCTTCCATCAGTTCAACAAGAAAAGCCGGGCAAGATGAAAGAGAGATCTTGCCCTACCCGCGGCGTCTTGACTTCGTAAAACTGGTTCTACCCAACTTGGAGAATAGACCTGCCAAGAACATTATCCGGAACTACCCCCTGGATACTTCTCTGATAGGCCCAGGCAATCATTTCTTCCGACTTTGCCGCATCCGTGCAGAGGTATTCTGGGTCCGGAACTTTTCCAACTCTGCCGAGATCCAATCGATCCGCATCAAAACAGGTTTGCACGGTGATATTTTCGTGCGTTGCTGCTTGTGTGTGCAGGCAACAGGCCATATGCAGCAGGTCAAACTCCTCATCGGTTAACAACGGCAAATGAGCTTCGCGAAGTTGGCTTGCCAGCTCTGCTCCCCGAGGACCATGATGGGAATCAAGGTGTTCGTTGAAACGTCGCGAATCATGAAACAGTGAGAAGAGCTGGACAACGTGTTGATTTGCTCCGGTCTGTCGACTCAGTTTCATGCCGATAGCATACACCCGGGCCCAATGACTTATGCCATGCTGGCCGGACCAGTTAATGTGAAATTGCGCTTTGATTGTGGCGATAAGTTGCGGGGTAATCATACTTTTTTAAAAATTTTCGGTTGGGGATGTCCTGTGCAAAACTCTCTGCCGCCCATTTTTCAGCAAAGGGTCGGTAGCCTTCGATGGTTGATTTGACAAGGCCGCGTTCTTCCGCAATCCGGGCAATCGTTAATCCGGCTTGAAACATGGCGAAACCGTCTTGACTGGTATGGACATGATCCGGTTGTTCTTTCTTTGTTTCAACCTGTTCCTTTGCCGTTTCAGACAGCTTGCCCTGTGCACAATGATCGTTGCATCATAATATGATCATAAAAAACCAGGACAGAAGAATTATTCCTGCCCTTACTGCTGGGGAGAATCAAGCAAAGAAGTCATCGGTCCCGCCAAAGCCGCCCAACAGGGACTGCATCGCAGCGGGCAGGGGGGAGCAAAACTCAAGTTCCCGGCCGCTGCTCGGATGGCGGATGCGCAAGGTTGCCGCATGCAGGGCCTGACGGTCCAGCCGCAACCGCTGTTGGTCGGCCGTGGTCAAATCGCCCAGCCGGAAACGGAGAAACAGCTGCTCGTCAACCCCGTAGAGTTTGTCGCCGACCACCGGAAAACCGAGACTGCAGAGAGTGGCCCTGATCTGATGGCAGCGGCCGGTAACAGGGATGGCCTCAAGCAAACTGAGACCAGTCCTGCTGTGTAGCCGCCGAAATCCAGTACTGCATTGAACGGCTCCGACAGGAGCCATCTCCACCGCATCATGCGGGTAAAAGCGCACCTTCTTGCGGATGGCGCTCTCCGGGTCAGGGGCCAGGCAGCCATCAGCCTGCAGATCCTGAAACGGAAACTCTCCTTCCACCATCACCAGATAGCGTTTGAGCACCAGATGGCTGGCAAACTGCTGATAACAGAGGCGGGCCGCCTGTTTGTTCTTGGCCACCAGAACAATACCGGATGTCTCCCGGTCCAGCCGGTTGATCAGTGAGGGTTTCTGCAGGCCATGCCGCTCCTGCAGCAGGGCCCACAGGGTATGCCGGAAAAAACAGCCGCCCGGATGACAGGGCAGCCTGGCCGGTTTATCCACCACCAGTAGATCCTCATCTTCATAAAGCACGACAAAACTCTGGTCCACCGGCGGTTCCTGCAGCATGGGCATCAGATAGACCAGCCGGTCGCCGGCTGCCAGCAGAGACAGGGAAGCAGCTCGCTCGCCATTAAGCAAAAAACGGCCGGCATCGAGCTCCTGCCGCCATTCTTCCCGGCTACGGTAGGTGAAACGGGAGGTGATGAAATCCAGCAACCGGCAACCGGCAAACTCCGGTTTGATGACTACTGCGGTTTTCCGCGCAAGGCAAATATCAGTCATAGGCTTCCTATTGGTTGCAGTCACGGCTTTTTCATCATGCCCGGCCTTCTCTGTTTCTCTGCTTTTCATGTTTATTCGAAAAATTGTTGCGTTCGACAAGAAAATACCTGCGGTGAGCATCGTATTAATCTCGTCCATGGTGTAGAATGTCGACCTTTTATGGCGAAACAATACTATGAGACCAGCCATTTTGCTCAAGTAAAAAATAACGAAAACACAACAGGTGAAAATATGAAACTGTGGGTTACGCCGGCAGGCGATCGATGGCTCTGTGATGAATGCCAGAAACAATATGAAAAAAAAATAGAGGAAGAGGGCTGGCGGGTAGCCTTTGAAAAATGGGAACCCATGCTGCGCTGCTCGGAATGCGATCACAGCGATATAGATATCCCCGATTAAGCAGAAAGATTTGCCAAAAGGTTTTAGTGAAGTCATATCATGATTGAAATCCGCAACCTGTGCATCAATCCGCCGCTGCTGCTCGCTCCCATGGCAGGACTTACCCATTCCGTTTTTAGATCCCTGCTGATGCAGTTGGGCGGAGTGGGCCTTTTGTCCACGGAAATGCTGTCCGCCAGAAGGCTTCCCATGGAAAATGCGGCCGTCTCCCCCTTTCTGGTCAGCACCGAGGAAGAGCATCCGCTTTCCTATCAGCTGCTGGTGGCAGACAAATCCCATCTTGCAGCGGCCATTGACCGGGTGCATCAGCTGGGGGGTGATGCCATTGATTTGAACCTGGGCTGCCCAGCGCCTCAAGTACGAAATTTCGGTGGCGGCAGCAAACTTGTCGATGATACCGATCATCTGCGGCAGCTGGTGGCTGAGGCCCGGGCACACACCTCACTCCCCCTGACCGCCAAGATCCGACTTGGTGACCAGCTGGATGAAGCACGCCTGAAAAGCCTTTGCCGGATGCTTGAAGGAGAGGGGATTGATCTTCTCACCGTCCATGCCCGGTTGCGCAAAGAACCGTTCAGCCGGAAACCGCGCTGGGAATGGGTAGGTAAGGTGAAAAAATGGCTTTCTATCCCGGTGGTGACAAATGGCGGCATCTTCAGCGTTGAAGACGGTCGCCGCTGCCTGGAGCTTTCCGGGGCCGACGGCCTGATGCTCGGCCGGGGTGCGGCAATCAGACCCTGGCTCTTTCATGAGATCGCCTCGGAGCTGTATGGTGTCAACCTGCCCCTGCTGGACGTTGATCGTCCGGCCTTTTATTTTTATTTCGTCGACCAGCTCGAAAAACGTTTCCGGCCGGAGCGCAGGCTGGGTCGGCTGAAGGAATTCACCCACTACTTCAGCAAGACCTATCCTTTCGGGCTGAGGCTTGCCTCGGCAGTACAGACCAGCAGTTCCGTTGAAGAGGCCAGGGAACGGGCCGGCATTTTCTTCGCCCGCAGCAGTTCTCAGCCGATTTTAGCCTGACCAGGGTGGTATTGGCCGGATAGCCGCTGTAACAAAATGATGTCGCCATACGCGATGGTCTAAACGGCATATAGAGCCGTAACGAAATGATCAAAAATCAGAGGTTATTTCGTAACGACTCCTCAAAACCTTTCACCTGCCGAGCATGATCTGCAGGGTCCCCAGGCAATCTTCCAGGTCAGCCTTGCTTTTGCTGACCCGGGACATCATTATGCCGCCTTCGATGACGGCCACCAGCGTTTTAGCCAGTTGCCTGGGAGGAACCCGGCTCACCGGGATGGTGTTTTCACCGGCCTCTTCCAGCAAAATGGCCAATTTTTGGGTCCAAGTGGTGAAAACTTCATGGATGACCGCGGCAAAACGCTCGTTGCAGTCACTCATCTCAAGTGCCACATTGCCGAACAAACAACCTCCGACGAAATGTTGCTTTTGTTGCTCTTTAAATATTGCTTCACAGGAATGAATAACTTTATCAATAGGGTCATTGCCCTGAAATGATTGCTCGAGAAAGGCAAAGAATTCCTCTTTCGCGTCTTGCAGAACCGAAAAGCTCAGATCTTCCTTGCCGGCAAAATAATAATACAGATTGCCCTTCTTCACCCCAGTGGCATTGATGATATCATTGATGCTGGTATTGTGAAATCCCTGGGCGACCAAAATTTTCCGGGTCGTTTTTATAATATAATCGCGAGTCAGCTCGCCTTTGCTTTTTCTCATAACAAAACCAACCGTTCGGTACAAATATAGACAGCTTTCCCATGGAAGTCAATTGAAAGCCGAATGCGTCTGAAGAATAGTCGTCAATGTAATACAGAATATTCTTCAATTAACCTTATCCTCCGTTACAGTAAATAAACCTTGCCAAATGCTTATAATAGCCATTATCATTTATTATTCGCATATATCACCTCATGGCACGGAAGTTGTTGTACAATTGTTTAACAGAATAGCACCGGGAATGTTATTGAGGTTGCTTGCCCGGACGCACCTTTACTTTTTTTCATCCTTTCTTGCATCAACGTCTCCTTCCGGCACTAATGCCGCAGAGGAAAAGGAAAATTTCATGCCCAGATCAGCTTTCATTTTCACCGTTTTTTTGCTAGCCGTTTCTTTTGCCCTGCAGGCAGAAGCCCGCCCGAAAAGCAGATATGACGACACAACGAAAACGTGCCGGATTCTCGAATATGGCCCCCTGGAATGGGACAGCCGTCCCTGGGGTGAAGGTGGCAAGGTCTTCAGGGAGGTATGCAAAGGCTGTCATACCCGCAATAACGATAAAGGAGCACCATTTCTGTATGCGGAATCAAAAAATCCCGCTGCATGGAACCGGGTATTTGCCCAGAAATATCCCAAATGCGCCCAAAACGGATCATGGGACAAAATCACCCTTGATCAGCAGCTCAAGCTTAACGATTACCTCTACCGCTTTGGTTTAAACAGTGAGGATTTCAATGACAGTTGCTGACGTTAGTCAGCCGCCTCCCGGTCCGGGAGGACAGAAAAGAACCAGAACCTGCCGCGGCATCAGCCTCATCAAGACAATGTTGACGTCGCAAAAAACAGTCTGCTCAGGACGCATGGAAAAAACTTCCCATTTGCTCAGCTTGATCCAGACAAAATTTTTAACCGATGCAACAAGAATATATCGAACAAAATTTTTCTGCGACCTGTCATACTTGCAGAACAGCAGGGTTCCAGTCCTGCCGCAACAAGGTAAATTTCTTATTTATTGAGCCTTTTGCAAAAAGAGCAGAAAGAGTCAGGGCAAAATTTAACTGAATTCCTGCGGGAATAAGTTGTTTCTCCAGCATATTTTATGCTATTTAGTACTATAGGCTCCATCTTTCACCGGCCTTAAAGTTGGGTAGTTAAATAATTTCCCCCTCAGAACAAGAGCAAATTATGAAAATACTCAATCGTACTTGGCTGCTGCCAGTTCTCACCGCACTGTTGGTCTGTTTTGCAATTTTCCCTGCTCAGGCAGAAATCCTGACCAGTGAAACATCAATGTCCGTGTGCAATAGAGTTGCTCCTATGCTTGAGATGGAGCTGAGCGAGCTGGGCGTTGAGCTGGGCAACCCTATCTTTATCAGAATCTTCAAGGAGTCCCAGGAACTTGAATTGTGGGTACAGCAGGACGAGGAATACCAACTCTTTAAGACATATAGAATATGCAGTTTATCCGGAAAGTTAGGGCCTAAACTTAGAGAAGGGGACGAACAAAGCCCGGAAGGTTTTTATTCAGTAAGCGAACGACAGCTCAATCCCAACAGCCATTATCATCTCTCCTTTGACATCGGTTTTCCCAACACCTACGACAAACTGCACGGTAGAACCGGCAGCGCCCTGATGATTCACGGGGACTGTATTTCCGTAGGCTGCTTCGCCATGACAGACAGCAGGATAGAAGAAATATACACCCTGGCCCAAGAGGCCCTGCGCAACGGCCAGAGATTTTTCCGCGTTCACATATTCCCCTTCAGAATGACTGAGGCGAACATGAGAAAACACAAGAATTCCAATTGGTTGAGCTTCTGGAAGAATCTAAAGGAAGGATATGACTATTTCGAGAAGACCAAAATGCCGCCACAAATCGATGTGGTAGGAAAAAAATATGTCTGCGCCCCAGACTACACGGAAACTGCCAAAAACCAGAGGAAAATCAACAAAACATACAATTAGTCGCCCTTCTCACAACCTCTCCCTCACCACTGTTTCATTGCCCATGAAACCTTAAAGATCAGCCTCAAACGGTCTCAACCAACACTTCCGTTTCCCGAGAATTTTATACAGCATGGCTGGAAGTTCGCCGGGCAACTGATAGTCCTTATCCGTATCCTCGCGAAAGATGAAGGCGTTTTTACGGTCCATCTCCTTCCATGTCGGTATTTGCGGTTCAGAGGCGATTGTCTCAAAAAGAAACAAGTTATACAGATTGTTAATTGTTGTTTTTCCTGCCCCAAGACTTCCCAGCATATCCAGCTTGTTACAGAACGCCTGGGTGAGATCCGAGTAAATCTTTATTCCGCCGCAGGCCCCTATGCTGAGAAAACGCTGTTTGGCTGTCAGCTCCTCAGGGCTAACCTTCTCTGATTTAATCAGACTCTGCAGGGGATCGAGAATATGATCATTCAGCCAATAACTGTGGCCACGGGGAGCATACATCTCGTGCCCATCCAGAATGAACTGACCCAACAATTTCTGTTGGGTGTCGCCGTTATAAAAAACACTGACACTGTGCGAGATCAGCACATTGTTGACGGTTTTCACAAAGTCGACAACAAGAGGCGTTTCCTTGAGAAACCGGAAAAGCCGCTCCAGGCTGCCGTTTTGCTTGCGGGTAACCGGAATGAGAAAACCTGCCAGTTCCTCTCTGGCAAAACTGTTGGGCTGATTTGCCCTGAATTTTGTACTTGGCCGGGGGAGATATCCTTTGTTTAACAGCAGGTTGCCAAAGGCAATAAATGAACTGCGGCCATCATCGTCGCCGTGAAAAACGGACAGGCCGCTCAGCGTCCCGTCCTGCAACCATTCTGTAAACGGAGTTCGGATGTAGCTGGTCAGAGGAGGGGCGTCATATTTTACCAGCAGCTCTCTGATACGTCCCCCATTTTCAGCACCCAGCACTTTAGGTTTGCCTTCCAGGTAATACTGCAGGATGGTTCTGATCTGCTGGGCGAAAATACTTGCATCACGGGCATGGGAAATCATGCTGTCGACGAGAAAAACACGGGTGGCCGGCAGAAGTCCATCCAGCAATTTTTCAAATGTGGCGGCAAAAAGCACCAGACTGTTTTCATCCTTGAATGCTGAGGCGGTAACCAGATCAACAATGTCTTCCTGCCCCTGCACATTGGGAGGGAGGAACATGGCAAGCCTGGCCTTCAGGGAGAGACTGGAAACAAAGTTGGCGACATTGACATTTTCCGGATCAACCGCCTGCATAAAATGGAGCAGGCTGCCCTGATAACCGGCGGCAATTCTTTTTTGCAGCTCCGAAATCAGAATAAGACGAAACGAGCTGTCATAGAGGATGGAAACCCTGGTCATCACGGCATAAATATTTGCAGTACTGAGCCTCTTGGCCGACTCCTTGCGGGCGAAAGCAGTAGCCTCGCGCAGGCAGGAGGTGGCACCATGTTTATCTCCTTTTTTGGCAAAGCTGGCAAACCTGGCATCAAACCGGCTTCTGGTCTCAGGAGGGAATCGGGTAAAAAAAGCACCCAGACGCTGAAAAGAAAATGAGGCAAGCTGTGCATCTGAAATCTCATCACCCTCCTGATTAGTGACGGAATGGAGATTATTGAGCACCAGCACAATATGATCCGAGGCATTGAGGTACGCCTTCAGCAGTATCGTCTTTTTCCTGGGAGAGAGCATTTGATAGTCGGCATCATGCTCTGTTTCCGGTTTGACGAAATAACCGGTCAGCCATGCGTGGGCATCAGCGCCTGTCATTTCAGGCAGGGCAAGCAAGGCCTTGACGGTCAGGATGTTATCAGGGGTGATCATGCGGATGGCGGCCATATTCATCAAGGCCTGCTGCACGGTGATCGCCTCAATCTTGCTGTTAGCCTCCACGGCCCAACACTGCTCAGGGGAAAGAGCCCTGATAATCATGAGCCCCTGAATCACGCTGTCATCCATCTGACCATTGATCTCAAAAAAGGCCTTGGCCGCCCAGCGGGCCGGATCATTTATTTCTCGCAGCCGCTGGATGGCGGACAGGGCCTGGGCAGGATGAAGCGAGGAATTGCGGCACAAACTCACTCCGGCCCATACAGATACGTAATCCAGATCTTTTATTTCCTGGAGAGCCTGCAGGGCGAGTGGCAGATCAACTCCCGGCAGGGTACAGAACTGTTCAAAAAGCAAAAGATGCTCATAATTGATCGGCTCGCCGGTAAGACCAGGCAGCAGTTTGAAGGCCTCAGGGGCGGTCATATCAGGCAGAGTGCATAATGCCCTGAAAACCCTCATGTTCGTATAATCAAGTTTTACGATAATTTCCTTGCTGCGTTCCAGTTGTTCTGCAGTGACCCCGGGAACCTTCCCCAACACCTCCAGGGTTCGCTCAATGGCGCCGCCCGCCCAGCCTGTAGCAATAAGGGAGAGGAGCAACACAACAGTCAAGAACGATTTCAGCCAGAATAAGCGCATGATCAGCATATACCTGTCTTTGCATCCTGGATGGCTGAAAACATGGGGCCAAATCCTGAAATTAGCTTACGCATCTTTATCATCCTGTTTTTATATGTGGCTGGCACCGATTTTCCCAGCGCCAGGGTAATGGGAAAAACATTATTTGACTGTCTCGTATATATGCCTCATGAGGACAAAAACCCTCTCGACAGCTGCACATTGCATGCTAACTTCTTGATTTATCGTCACAAGAATTCAGTGCCGGACCTTCTTGCGAACCCAGCATTATTTCAATTTGACATATTCCCTGAATAATTCAACCGTATTATTTCCATGGTTTGAGCTGCCCATGGGCTCCACAAACCGTACCACCCAAAAGTGAACATCCTCCATAAGCAAAGCTTGTGAAGGGTAAACCTTGCTGGGTAATAATTGGTCACTTCATAGCAAAGCGCTGTTTATAAAGCATCTTAAGTATCAGCAAGTAGGGCAGCTTTTCAACAGCCTCAGGGGCCAGGGGGCGTCCATGACGACCGACAAATGTTTTCATGCCCGTCAGGCAAAGAAAAAAAAGCGGCATGTTAAGAAATGTAAAATCAGCCTTGTCAGAATTTCCCAAGGCCGCAAACCAAAAATGTCCTGATTACGGCATGATAAACAGACAATACTGAAAAACCCAGGCCATTTTTTGCCGGAGATACATATAATTCCAGGGAACCATCTGCATGCTCGTCACGTTTATAAAAAATAAAGAGAATTCTTTTTAAACAAGAGCAACAATTTTTGCGTGACAATTTGCCACATTTCTTTTTTCACAAAAACACTTTAATTACTATTTAAAAAATAGCCAATCAATAAGGATAAACAAGATGCTGGAAAGAAGAAACAGCCAGAGATTTAAAGTCGGCAACGGACATTTTATTATACATTCGAGGAATGTAGGCAAGATTGAAGATATCAGCCTGGGAGGATTATGCTGCTCATGCATAAACGAAGATTTCGACCCGGGTTCAGAGGATAAAATAGATATACGATGCTTGAAAAACAATATGTGTTTAGAGGAAATGGGGATTAATATTCTTGAAACGGAAATTACAAGTGGCGCATCAATTTTTAATGTATTTACAAGGATATGTCATTTGAAATTTCAGAAATTAACCGATGATCAGATTCATCAGTTAAATAATTTCATACTGCAGAACGCGATTGGCAGCCGAAATTTTTCAGCATCAAGAATTGAATATCAAGTCAATCACAATATCTAGTTTCTATCCGCCACATCATCATTGCATAATTCTTTCCCATCGTTTCTCAGACAAAAAAAATGGGACAATCACCATAGTGATTGTCCCATTAAGCACGACTGATACTCAGATATCATTTCCCGCCCTGCAGCAAAAAAACTGAGGACCATCATAAACTGGACTTAATGCAGAAAGAGAAAAGGGTCCTTGGCTTCCCACAGCCTTTTCTTGGAGGCTTTTTTCCCCTTTTCCGGTTTCTGCCCCACGGCCCTGGCGTTGCGGGACGACTTACCATCAACCGCGGCATTGTCCTTTTGCCATTTTGGCTTGGCAATCTCGGGGGCAATTTCGATTGAAACATCTTTACCGTTAATCATCAGGTGGGCAAAGGCCTTGAGAACGTGCGGGGCGAACCTGCTTTCCGCCTCCAGTATGGAAGAATAGTTCATGACCTCAATCTTGCCGATTTTGATGCGGGAAATAGCGGCATTATCATTGATTTGACCGATGAGTCGCGCCGGGTGCACACCATCTTTTTTCCCCACATTGATAAGAAAACGGGTGAACTTTTCATCGCTGCCAGGCCTGCGGGATTTCCCATCTCTTTGCTGCCGGGAATCCTGTTTTTTCTCCCTATCGGAGATGTTTAAATCAGGTGCATTTCGATACATCTCTAAGAACCTGTTAAATTCTATGGAGAAAAAGCGCTTAATCAATTCTTCCCGGTCGAGTGCGGCAAGCTCGTCAGCAATGGTGGCAAAAAATGGATGCAGCTGCTCATGGGCAACATCAACATTTTTTACGGTTTCGACCAGCCGGAAGAGCTGTTTTTGGCAAATTTCATGGCCGCTGGGTATGCGTCCTTCCTCAAAAGTCCGCTTGAGAATTTTTTCAATTTCTCTGATCTTATGTCTTTCCCGCATGTGGATGATGGCGACGGAAATTCCCGCTTTCCCAGCTCGGCCGGTGCGCCCGCTTCGATGCGTATAATTTGCTGTTTCATCCGGCAGGTTGTAGTTGATGACATGGGTCAGATCATTGACGTCCAGACCGCGGGCAGCCACATCAGTTGCCACCAGCAGCTGCAGATTTTTGCTGCGGAATTTGTTCATCACCTGGTCCCGCTGAGCCTGGGAAAGATCACCATGCAGGGCATCGGCACCGTAACCGCTCTGGATCAGCTGCTCAGCGACTTCATTTGTTTCCTGCCGTGTCCGGCAAAAGACAATGGCATAGATATCAGGGTTCATATCCACGATCCGCCGCAAGGCAAGAAATCTGTCGCGCGCCTGCACCATATAATAAATATGCCGGATGTTTTCTGCTCCGGCATTGCGCTGGCCGATGGTGATCTCCACCGGCTTATTCATGTACTTGCTGGCAATTTCCGCTACCCCCCTGGGCATGGTCGCGGAAAACAGCAGTGTATTTTTGCTGGCAGGAGTGTTGGCCAATATGGCATTCAGTTCATCCTGAAAACCCATCTGCAGCATTTCATCCGCCTCATCAAGCACTACCAGACTGATTGCGGAAATATCCACAGCCCCCCGCCGGATCAGATCATGCAACCGCCCAGGTGTTGCCACAATAATCTGGGCACCGCTGCGCAGCGCTTTGATCTGACCGTCAATGCTGGCCCCGCCATATACGGCGACAACATGTAAACCGGAGACATATTTTGAAAGATCGCCGATATCCCTGGCAACCTGCACGCAAAGCTCCCTGGTGGGGCATAAAACCAGGGCCTGGGTCTGTCTGCGGCTGATATCAGTCAACTGAATGAGCGGAATGCCAAAGGCTGCTGTTTTGCCGGTGCCGGTCTGGGCCAGGCCGACCAGGTCGGCCTGCCTGTTCAATACGATGGGAATGACCTGTTCCTGCACCAAGGTGGGATCAGTGAAACCCAACGCATGAATCCCTCTGAGAATATTATCCTGAACGCCTAACTCTGCAAATGTAGTCATATTTTCTTCTTTGTAATAAATGTTTGCAGGGCAAGAGGATGTTTTCCGGCACTGCATAAAAAAAAGCCCCGCGCTGTGCGGGGCAAAAGCATCAATTTGCTTCAGGGCACCTTGAAAAATTGTCCTCCGACCCGATTACTGCGTCGCACCGGAAAAAAAAATGCTCACATATGCCATATATGCTGCGCTTCTTATTTCCATCGCTTCTCGTCCTCGAACCGGATGCCTAATTTTTCAAGGCACTCCCCAATTTTTACAGCTGAACAACGTTGGCTGCTGCCGGACCTTTGGGACCGTCTACGATCTCAAACTGGACCCGAGCCCCTTCATCGAGGGATTTATAGCCTTGACTATTTATGGCAGAATGATGAACGAAAACATCACCGCCTTTATCAGATTCAATAAAACCAAAACCTTTTGCCGCATTAAACCACTTCACTTTACCTTCAATCACTTTACAACTCCCTGGAATCTGGCTCAACGTGGAGCCATTAAAAATCTGGTCTTTCCGACATATGCAAAAACGACCGGCAAGCCGACGGTTTGGACCATTAAGCAAAAAAAAACCGCACTGCCTCGTCTTCGAGGATTATGCGGTTAACTTTTTTTGTATTGCTAATACTTCAAACAGTCACAGCTCAGTATAGATTTATTTCTATAACACACAAACCGGGAAAAGAAAATGTTTTTTTAATATTCTCACAATAAATCAATAATTATTATCACCTTGACAAATTTATCCGGGCAGGCACCGAAAACGATCTCTCCACAGGATAGGCTGGGAATAATACCTATTTTTTACATCTTTTGCTTGACCACACCAGAGACGGCATCTTAAAACAAGAATAAGAATGAAAATTGATCTTCCTGAGATAAAGGCATGTCCGCGAATAAGCTTTTCAGGAATCACACCGTATTTTGAGGCGGATGAGGTGAGATCAAAAATTGTATTCACGGACAAGCTGTAACCCTGGAAAGGAGAAAAATGATGAAAAGAGCCGCGGCAAAAACGTTTCAAACAGGAGTGGTTTTTGGATTATTCATTTCTTTGTGCGGAACAGGAATTGCCTTTGCCGCAGTCAAAAGCTTTGAATATGGCAACGTACTCATGAGCCAACCCGAGAAAGACAATACTGCTCTTCCCGTCACCTTCCGGCACTGGTCCCATCGCGGCAAGTACACCTGCCGCCTCTGTCATGTTGATCTTGAATTTTCCCAGCTTGCCAACGGTACAGGAGTGATGGAAGAGGATAACCGCAACGGCATGTACTGCGGCGCATGCCACAACGGCAAAGAGGCCTTTGCCCTGGAAGCCTGCACCCGATGCCATCCCAAGGACAAACAGCATGAACAGGAACTGGCTCAGCAGGCCAAGCGCGAATTTCAGGAACTTAAGAAAACCCTGCCACCTGCCACCTATGGCAACAAGATTGACTGGATGAAGGCCGAGGAAGATGGCATTATCAAGCCCAAGGACTTTCTGCAGGGTGTCAGTCTCCGTAAAAGCGAAAAGATGGTCAACAGCCGAGAAGAGCCCCGCACACCAGCCCTGCCGGGCTTACCGAACATTATTTTCTCCCACGCCAAACATGTGGTCTGGAATGGCTGCGGCATGTGCCATCCGGATACCTTTGCCCTGGAAAGCGGCAAAACCCCGATAACCATGAAGGAAATTACCGAGGGGAAATTCTGCGGCCGCTGCCATGGGAACATCGCCTTTGCTCTCAATGACTGCACCCGCTGCCATTCGAAACCGGTATTAAACCCAGGCTCATGATCGCTATGCGTTTCCTGCGGCAAACCCACGATATGGAGAAAAAACACAAACCCTTCCACAGGTTCGGGCTGACGGCGCTGCTGTGCCTGCTACTTGCCGGGTGCGGCGACAACTTTGACCGCTTTCTTACCCAGAAAGAACTCGCCGAACCGGGCAACCCCATCTTTCAGAAAAGATACTCCACCGAATCCCTGTCGCGTTCCGAACTGAACCTGCTGCTGGACATGGCCCTGTATAAAGGGCCACCGGAGCAGTATGGCGATATCGTTCTGCGTGACCGCAGCGAGAAGCACCGCATGGATCCGGTTGTTTTCTCCCACCGCATCCACCGCAGCAGATACACCTGCCGAGTCTGCCATGTCGAGCTTGAATTTACTATGAAAAAAGGAGGAACAGGCATCACCAGGGAGGAGTATCTGGAAGGCCTCTATTGCGGGGCCTGCCACAACGGGGACATCGCCTTTTCCGTCAAATACTCATGCAACCTGTGTCATGTCAAGGTTGATAAGCAAGGCCATTACCAGGCCAAAAAAGATGCCATGCTCGGCGGCCAAAATGTGCCAACCCAGGAGTATGGAGACGGCATCAACTGGGTGGAGGCGATCAAAAGCGGGGCAATCTCCCCGCGTAATTCACTCAATGCAGAAAATCCCCCGGAGTCCATGCCCTTGCCGCAACATCTGAAAATGCCGCTGCGCTGGACCACCCGCTCACCCAGAACCCTGGTGGTCTTTTCCCATGAATCGCACATCCTGTGGCTGGACTGTTCCAACTGTCATCCCGATCTGTTTTCCATTGCCCAGATGGGAACCGTGGAATTTGACAAGGAAAAGAATCTGTACGGCATGTATTGCGGTACCTGCCACATGACCGTCGCTTTTCCGATGAACGGCTGCAACCGTTGTCACCCTGATCAGAAAAACAGACTGTAATCGCCGCGGAGCGGTTCACTTCTTCGCTAAAACGCCTCTGGAAACCATGGGATGACTTTGCCGGGGTAAGGCGGCGGACAGAACCGCGGCCAGCACAGCCATGCCTGAAGCGAGGTAAAAACTGCTCGAAAAGCTGCCTGTTGTCTCGGCAAGCACCCCGGCCAGATAGGGTCCGGCAATCTGCCCGATACCAAAAATAAAGGTGATGAAGCCAAAAACGGAAACCGTTCTGTGCGGGCCCACGTAATCAGCGATCAAGGCGGCCATGATGGAGGGAATACTCCAGGCCACGATGCCGTAGAAGCCGATGGAGAGATATAAAAAAAGTCCGGGCAGATTGACTGCAATAAGCAGATAAGCCAGGGATTGAATGCAAAAAACCGTGATCAGGGCAGCCTTTCTGCCGAACTTATCGGACATGACGCCGAAAACAGGCCCGGAAAAAAGGCTCAAGAAACCGACCCATGACCAGAAGTTTCCTGCCACAGCTTCGGAAAAGCCGCGCTCCTGCACCATGACGGTGACCACGAAGGTCGCATAGATCACGTAGGTAAAGCCGAAAAGAAAGTAAATGGCGGCACAGTGGTAAATGAGGCTGGGCCGCACCGGCTCTGTTTCAAAAATGTCCTGGCTCTTACCCGGCGTGGAGGCTTGACTATTGCCCACCGGCTCCAGACCAAGCTCATGCGGCCTGTCACGCAATATCAGATAACAGATGACGGAAACCACGGTAACAATGGTGCCAAGGACCAGCCAGCTCATCCGCCAGCCCTCGTTGCCCCTGCCATTCAGCCACGGCACCAGCCGACCGGCAATGACGATGGCAAAGCCGCTGCCGATGACGATAAATCCCGCCGCCTTTCCCCGGGAACGGCTGGTAAACCAGGCTGAGACCAGGGCCATCATCGACACGTTGGACATGCCGCTACCCATGCCGGTCAGGGTATAAAAGACGATGATCATAAACAGCTTGGCGCTGGCGCCGATACAGAGCATGGACAGCCCTACCAGCAAAAGGGCAAAACCGATCAGTCTTCGTGCCCCGAAGCGGGCGGACAGTTTGCCGCACAACAGCACGGCGACCAGGTAGCCGACGAAATTCGAGGTGCTGATAAGGCCCATCTGGGAAAAAGAAAGGCCCAGCGACGCCCCCATGGACGGCAGCAGCATGCCGAGGGCAAAACGGCCGAAGCCGAGACCGGCGAATATGCAGAGCGTCCCTGCCGCCACAACATACCAGCCATAATGGATATGGCTAGCGTCTCTCTTCGGTTCATGCATGGGAAACGTATGGCGGAAAAGGATGCATGGCTAGGACAACATTTCGTGTTGCATGTTGAGAAAACTCACCTGATTGTTCAGGGTCCAGAAATCATAGATATAGCCGGCGCCGAATATGGCGCCGGTGAAAAAATAGATCAAGCCGGTGAGCCATTTTCCCATGTACATCCTGTGGATACCGAACAGGCCTAAAAATGTGAGCAGAATCCAGGCAACCGAGTAATCGATTTTGCCCTTCTTGAAGCGGAGATCAGCCTGCCGGTCCATGGCCGGGATCAGGAAAAAATCAATGAGCCATCCTATGCCGAGCAGCCCCAGGGTGCAAAAATAAATGGTACCGGAAATAGGCTTCCCATAATAAAAGCGGTGGGAGCCCGTGAAGCCGAAAATCCAGAGAATATAACCGATGGTTTTACTGTGACTGTCATTTTGCAGATCCATAAATTTGCCTCCCGCCAGAACATTTTGCGGACTTGCCTGGTCTTAAAATCAACAGAGAATAACTCTTTTTATGCAAAAACCCAAGCAGCAAAACAAGAGAGGATTATTTATGAACAGATACGCCTTCGTTATCTCCTTTGCTGTTCTTTTTTCATTTGTTATCACAGGTGTCCTCATGGCCCAGGAACCATGGCAGACAAAAACCTCCACCAAAGATGAATTGCAGGCAAGGCTGACTGCTCTGCAGTTTAAAGTGACCCAGGAGGAGGGCACGGAGCCGCCCTTCCGCAATGAATACTGGGACAACAAAAAAGCGGGGATTTATGTGGATATTGTTTCAGGTGAACCCCTTTTCAGCTCCCTGGACAAATATGATTCCGGCACGGGCTGGCCCAGCTTCAGCAAACCGTTAGAAGCCGACAATATTGTCCTGCGCGATGATTTCGGCTTTTTTACGCGACGCACGGAGGTACGCAGCCGGTATGCCGATTCCCATCTCGGCCATGTTTTTGATGACGGACCGCTCCCCACCGGCAAACGTTACTGCATGAACTCAGCGAGCCTGCGCTTCATCCCTGTTGACCAGCTTGAAAAAAATGGATATGGCAGCTACCTTCATCTGTTTAACGAAAAGGCCGGGATAAAGTAGCCCTCGAACTTCGCCTACGCCCTGATCAGCACCGCTGCAACAGGCCTTGCCGGAGTGGTGCAGGCGGAGTTTGACCAGGCCAGGGCATGATGCAGACAAGCATAACCGCACGACGATTTTTTTTGCGGAACCAAGAGCGGCATATGCAGCCCCTCAAACTCTCCCGATCATTTCCTCCTTGCCTGACCTCACAATATAACTGAAAGACATCGCTGCATTTTTCATTTCTCTTGACACGCCTTTGCCCCCATTATAAACTAACACACTAAGCGATATTTTTTACCAAGTCAGGCGGCCGAGAGGGCTCCGTGAATTTCGACAATATTATTGAAACAGTTTCATACTGGTTCACCTGCTACTTAGTGAAACTGCGACTTGCGCTGCTTGATTTTTCTGTGGGTAACTGCTTATCCCCGCCTTATTCCAAGGTTTGTGGCCATGCTTGTTGAAAAATACAGGGTTAAATTGACCCTCTTTCACTGGCTGGACAATTTACACTGTTATATTCTGCTGATCCTTGTTCTGGTAACAGTAACCACTCATTTGAGCATCAATACCACATCCTGCCAGATCGTAATCGGTACTGCAGCTTTGCTGGCAGGCCTTACCATAAAGGATTTTCTGTCCGGCATAGCTGCGGGCATCATGCCCAGTTGCCGAACTTTCAGCCAGCCGTGTCTCTTTCATTGGGCCGAACCGGGAAAAATCCGATGATTACCGGTGGTTTCTGATATGACAGAAAAAGCAAAACCACTTTTGACAAGGAGGACGAACTATTCCATTCCAGCAACGGGATGAGCATATCGAGCAAAAACAATAAATAGGAGCAACTGACAAAAGCATTAGGTAACGGAAGTTAAAAAAGACAAGAGGAAAAGAGGAGGAGTTGAAAAAATGAACATTTTGAAATCACTATGGATTTTAATTCTGATCGGCTTTGTCGCCGGTTGCGCCCCCATGGCGACGGAAAGCCCATTTACGGCCACTGACCTTTCCGGCAAACTGGCACAGGGTTACAAGCAAAAGGTTGACAATGCCGTGATCATCCTGGATGCCTCGTCATCCATGTATGACAAGGAGGCTGGCAACCAAAAAGTTGTGCAGGCCAAAAATGTCGTTCTGCATATGAACGACACGTTGCCGCCTCTTAAGATGCAGGCCGGTTTGCATGTATTCGGACCCACCCTGGGCGCAAATTTGGAAGACAGTAAACTGATCTATGGCATGACAGACTATAATGCCGCAGATCTCTCTGCCGCAGTCAAAAGCGTTCAGGTCGGCGGGCTGACCCCATTGGCCAAACCGCTGCTGAAAAGTGTTGATGACCTGAAAGACAGCACCGGGAAAATTGCCGTCATTATCGTCAGCGACGGCATGGATACTTACAACCAATCACCGGTTGCGGCTGCCGAAACCCTGAAAAATGCCTTTGGCGACAGGATCTGTATCTATACCATCCTGATCGGCGACAGCCCGGTGGGGAAAAAGACGCTGGAAGATGTTGCTGCAGCAGGTAAGTGCGGCTTTGCCACCACGGAAGGTGCTGTAGCCACAAGCCAGGGAATGGCCGAGTTTGTTGAGCAGGTCTTCCTGGAAAAAGAGGCTGCCAAACCCGTTGTTCAGAAGATGGTGCCCGCTCCTGTTATGGACAAAACCATCACCATGAACCTCAATGTGCTGTTTGATTTCGACAAAGACAATGTCCGTCCCCGCGAACAGGATCAGCTTGATGAGTTTGCCGCCTTTATGAAGTCTCACCCACAAACATCCGCCGTTCTTGAAGGCCACACTGACAACTATGGCTCAGAAGCTTACAACGATGGTCTTTCAATGCGAAGAGCGGAAAGTGTGAGAAAATATCTGGTGAAAAAATTCAACATCGATCCGGCAAGACTGATGACAAAGGGTTATGGATTCTCAAGACCCATTGCCACCAACAAAACAGAGCAGGGACGCCAGGAAAACCGTCGTGTTGTGGCTGTCATCTCAGCAACAGTAAAAGAATAATAAGATAGTTTTTTATCCGTAACAAAAAAGCATGCCCGGCTTCAAGCCGGGCATGCTTTTTTTATGGCTACGCTCTTATAATCTTTTCCCTTTACCTGAAACCGTTTTGTTTTTTACAGGGAAAGGCACGGTAGAAGGGGAGGAGGAGCAGCATTCGCCACATGTGCAATGTCCATCCCTTTTGTTAAACAGAAGTTTGCTGAGCCCTTTTGCCAGAGGCCTTACGGAAAGGAAAAGCAGAATCAGCGCTCCGGCAATCCTTACTTCAACCGGCAACAGTTCTGCAGCCTGCCCAACTGCAGCCTTTGCTGAAATGCCTGCTTGCTGATAAACGAAATCAAGCAACAGTCCGCACCCCACACTGACAACAGAAATTGCCAGCAGGTAAAGGGCCGTGGCCCGTTTGCCCAGCAAACCGAGAAGAACCGACATGGAAGTGATATTGGTGGCCGGGCCCACCAGCAGAAAAACCAGCGCCGCCCCGGGACTGACGCCTTTGAGGATCATGGCTGCGGCTATGGGGGTGGAGGCGGTGGCACAGATATAAAGAGGGATGCCGAAAACAAGCATGAGCAGCATGGCCGACACCCCCCCGCCAAGATAGAGGCTGATCTGCTCATCCGGCACCAGCACCGTGATCAACCCTGCGGCCAGCAGCCCCAGAAAAAACCAGCCGGCCAGATCCCCCCATATCTCGTCTTTTGCATAGCGGAGTCCCGCAGTCATCTTCTCCGACAAGGAATGATGCGCAGCATGTTCTTCCGGCGGACAATTCTCGCCGCTGCAGCAGTTGTCAACCTGGCAGCGCAAATCCGGTGCTGCCAAACCGGCTGATTGCGGCGGATTCATGATATTTTCACTGAAACCCGCCACCAGGGCCGTGAGAAAGGCAGCCAGCGGCCGGGCGATTGTCATGATGGGATCCAAAAGGGCGTAGCTGATGGAAATGGAGTCCACCCCTGATTCCGGGGTGGAGATAAGAAAAGCTGCGGTAGCCCCATTGTTTGCCCCCTGTTTTTTGAGTGAGGCGGCAGCCGGCAGCACGCCGCAGGAGCAGAGAGGGATGGGAATGCCGAGCAAGGCAGCATTCAACACCGACCTGAACCGCCCCTTGCCCAGATGGTGCGCCACATATGCCGGCGAGAGAAACATTTTCAGCATGCCACCCACCAGCAGGCCGAAGAGAATATATACCGAGGAATCCGCCAGCATATTCCACGCTTCCCGGATGACTGACAGGGAAAATGATAGTATTTCCATAATATTTATCTTCCTGTGCCATCTTGCCGATAGCTCTTAAACCAATGGCAGACAGTCGATTGCTTCCTGCCGCCTCAGCAAATGTGTTTGCCGGATACCTGCGGCAATGCCTTACTCCCGAATATGCTCCAGAACCAGATCGGTCACCTGACTTACATGATCATCAACAAGTCGGTAATAGAGAACCGGCCCCTGGCGACGGTTGGTAACCAGTTGCAACTGCCGCAGCAGACGGAGCTGATGGCTGACCGCGGACTCGGAAACGGCAAGAAAGGCCGCCAGATCACAGACACACATTTCACCATGCTGGAGTGCCAGAATAATGCTGAGCCGGGTAGTATCCGCCAAAGCCTTGAAAAAATTGGCAAGCCTGCCAACCTCATCGGGAGCAAGGGCCTTGCTGCGTGCACCATCAACCCGCTCTTCATGAATAATCCTACACTGACACCGGTCTTCATAATCCGCCATGCACACCACCCTGAAGCACATAATTAATATCTGAGCATATGTTCATATATAGTAACACTGGGGAATATTGTCAAGAATGGCGAGAAATACAAACGGGCTGGGGGGGTAAAGAATCTATTTTTTCAATGTTTGCGGGTCCCGGCCAATGCTGTCGATTGCATAAGAGCCGGCATTGCCGGTAAACGGCAGGATAAGAAGATGGGGCAGGGTCAGTTTTGCCGCATCCCTGAACTGAGAAAGACCGATGGTCATGCCATCATGCCCCATGACCGGTTGGGCCCGGTAGGTGCCGAAAAGTCTATCCCACCAGGGAAAATTAAACCCGAAATTACTGTTTGTTTCGCGAATGGTCACAGAATGATGGACCCGGTGCATGTCCGGCGTGACAACCAGCAGACGGAGAAGGGCGTCAAGCCTGCCGGGCAGCCGGATATTGCCATGATTAAACATGGCCGTGCCGTTTAAAGTCACCTCAAAAACAACAACAACCAAAACGGGCAAACCAAGGGCTGCTACCGCCGCCATTTTGATGGCCATGGAAATCAGAATTTCAATGGGATGAAAACGCAGCCCAGTGGTCACATCAATATCAAGATCGGCATGATGCACCATGTGCAGCCGCCAGAGCAGAGGAACGGAGTGGAACATCAGATGCTGCAGATATATAATCATATCAAGCAACAACACGCCAAAGATCAGGGACGGCCAGAATTTTAACTGCAGATAATGAAAGAGTCCCCAGCCCTGCCGCTGGGCAGCAGCGGCCACGCCAACAGCCGCCACAGGAACGAGCAGGCGGGCAAACAATGTATCAAGAATAATGATCGACAGGTTGTTAAACCATCTTCCCGCTTTGGAGACGGTAAGCCTGCGCCTGGGGGCTACTCTCTCCCAGATCGCAACCAGAACCAGAATAGCAAAGAAAAAAATAACACGGTATGTTTCCGGTTTCATATCTGAGATCTCACAAGATAAGCTTGCAATGGAATTTTTTGGAACATATTCCCGCTCCTGCACAAACATCCATCTCTAAGGTATGGCGGATCAGATGTCCCCTTCAAACAGCAGCTTTGTCCGCCGATGTAACCACAAGGTAACAGCCGCAAAAAAATAGGCGTTACTGCACGGTTACAAAAAATACATATCAAGCCCATCCATCATAAAGCACCGAGGCATGGCAAGCAAGACAAATGCATTTATTTACAACTATTTCAGCTAGATAAACATCGGACAAAAAAGTCGGCTCACGAGCGGAATACTAATTGCTCTATGAACGTGATAAACGAACCGAGAATTTTGCTAATAAAACCAAAAGGAGGTGATTGAATGGCTTTAGGAGGGACAAAGAGTTCCGGCAGAAAAAAAGCCTGGTGGGTTGGCCTGGGCATGGGCATTATCCTGGCGTTGATTACGGTGCTGGCCTCCGGTTTTATGATCGAAACAACAAATACCGACACCTTCTGCGTCAGCTGTCACGCCATGACGCCATTCCGCACGGCATGGAAGGAATCGACCCATGGCGGCAAAAATCCCCAGGGCTTTGCCGCCCAATGCGTGGACTGCCATCTGCCCCATGGCAATTTCCTGGAATACCTGACCACAAAGGCTCGGACCGGCACCGGCGATGTTATCCAGAATCTGACCTTGAAACCTGCCGAGTTTGACTGGGCGGCAAATGCGGAAGCAAACCGCCTTGAATTCACTTTCGACAGCGCCTGCCGCCGCTGTCATCACAATCTGACCCCCCAGGGAATCAGGTCCGGCGGATTGATTGCCCACCGCGCCTACCTGCTGGGAGAGGTAAAGAAAAGATGCACAGAGTGCCACCCCCATATCGGCCACAAGGACATGATTGAAGAGGCAAATAAATTTTTCCAGCGAAAATCATAATGGATTTTTGATACGCGAAAATAAGCAAGGAGGAAAAAAATGAGAAAGAAGTTCATCTGCAAAGGGCTGCTCAGCTCGACCATACTTCTTAACGCCTTTACCGTTTGTGCAGTTACTGCCCCGGCAGCGGAGATGCCCAACCTGGCACCCAAGGATATAGTCATCAAAAGAGGTATGTCTGAAGAGGCCGCCAAATGTATCGAGTGCCATGCCAATAAAACCCCGGGCATCATCGCATCGTGGAAGCAGGGGAAAATGGGGCATGCAAATATCACCTGCTATGACTGCCATGTGGTTGAAAAAACATCTCCCATGGCCAGCCAGTGTTCCGGCATTAAAGGGACGAACACCTATATCTCACCCATGGTTTCGTCGAAAACATGTGAACGCTGCCATCCCGCCGAGGTTGAGCAGTTTCTGAAAAGCGGCCATGCCAATCTTTCCGGCGCTCCGGTGGTGGAAAAGGAAAAATTCCTGAAACTGATGTACCAGCACGAAGGGGGCGGGTTTATGGGCAATGAGATGGGTTCACCCAGCAACCGCGCCCCACGCGCCTCAGGCTGCCAGATTTGCCACGGCACCCAGGTTGAATTGGGGCCGGACAATAAACCCATCAAGGAAACCTGGCCGGGCGGCGTGGGCACCAGGTATCCGGACGGGTCGGTGGGCAACTGTACCGTCTGCCATACCCGCCATCAATTTTCCATAGCAGAGGTCCGAAAACCAGAAGCCTGCGCCAGCTGCCATCTCGGACCGGATCATCCGGATATCGAAATCTACCTTGAAAGCAAACATGGCCAGATCTTCCAGACACGCGGCGAGGAGTGGAACTGGGATGCCGCTCCTGACACCTGGCAGCCGGGAGATTATTCGGCTCCCACCTGTGCCGTATGCCATATGAGCGGCATTGGCGAACTTTCCACCACCCATAATGTCAACGAGCGCCTCAAATGGGATCTGGTCCATCCGCGCAGTGAGCTGAGAAGCGGGGTAAGGGGTGACGGCGAGAAAGGCGACATGCTGATGCGCAAGGTGTGCGCCAACTGTCACGGCACCACCCATACCGATGTGCAGATGCAGACCCTGGACAACGTGGTGGAGCTGTACAACAAATATTATGACAAAGCAACCGACATGCAGAAGGCACTGGAGGCCAAAGGCTTGCTCGGCAAAGACCCGTGGCAGGACGGCTTCCAGGAACTGTATTACTTCCTCTGGCACCACACCGGCCGCAGGGCCCGCCAGGGTGCCGCCATGAACGGACCGGACTATGCCCACTGGCACGGCTTCTTTCAGATGCAGCAGGTTTACAAGGATATGGTCGCCCTGTATGACTGGCGCATGAAAAACAACAAAATCGAAGAGCTAAGCCATGTGATGAGTACAGCTCCGGATTGATGCTTCATCCTCCCCTGCCGCACACAGCCCGCAAGCTGCCGCCTTACTCCCCGGGCCGGCAGCTTTCCGGGCTGCTGCCACACCAAAAAAATAAGAAAAACTCAAGCAGCTTTGGGGAAGTTGTCCGGCTGGTTCCAGACTTCCGGAGTTAGTATCGGCAGGCCCCATTGAATTCTTGCCTTGTCGCACCGTTCGTTTGATTCACCACCGAGCCAGGCTGGCTGAAAATCACGACAGACCGAGGCCCTCTTTTCGTATATGTTGCAATGAACTTTTTTGCCGATAATGCCC
>JAHIVT010000115.1 GCA_018816555.1 Pseudomonadota bacterium | reverse complement strand
CTTGGTTGAGGCAAACTGCCGGGCCTGCCATGAAGACACCACTGTGGTAAAACCGGAAACAATTCCCAACCGGCATCATCTGCTGGTGGGCAAGACCATCCCTGACCCGACTGCCGCACCTGCCGGAACACCCGGTACCGCCTATGAATGTCTATCCTGCCATGAGCTGGTCTGGGATCCTGCGGCATACAGTTATAGTTTTGTCTCCTTCAGGGACTGTCTGCTCTGTCATGAACAACTGGCCGGACAGGCTTCCGTGCATCATCTGACGGCCAAGGCCCTGGCGGATGACTGCAAGGCCTGTCATGGCCCCATCGACAATCCGGGAGACGGGCATTATATCCCGACTTATGCCCCATCTCTGGTGACCCCGCAGGTCAACACCGGTACCGGCCCCAATGGCGAAGGCGGTTGCGCCTTCTGTCATGACGCCGGCATCGATTCGGCAAGCGGCGTGAACGTATATAACAACGCGGATACCCATCACAGCACCGGGCTGGTTTACCTGGGCAAGTGCACCCTGTGTCATGATGTGCATGCCGACGCGGATGCCAGGGTGCGTCAATGCGAGAACTGCCATGGCGTGAATTCCCTGCATAACATCCAGGTGGATTCCGATGCCAACGGCATTGATCCGGGTACTGAAGCTGCCTACTACGGCCATATCGGCAACCAGGATGACTGCTGGGGCTGCCACGGCTTTACCGCCGCCGCCGCACCTTATTCCGGTCCGGTTATTCCCGATATCTCCGGGGTAAGCGACTCGACCGTCACAGCAGGGTTTGACACCCAGCTCACCATCTCCGGCACCGCCTTTACCAATATGGTACAAGGCCCCACCGGACCGATTGAAATTACCAGCACCATCAGTCTGACAGCAGCAGATGGCAGCGCCACCGTTCTGACTCCGGACTCCATCACGGAAAGCACCATCGTCGTCACCATTCCGGCCACCCTGGCTGCGGGCAACTATGCCCTGAACGCCGTGAAGGGCAAGTCCATCAGCAACAGCGTCCATCTGGCCGTTATGCCTGAGGTGAAGATTACCTCTGCCAGTTGTTCAAACGGCGTTGTCAGCATCACCGGCAAGGGCTTCAGCCAGTACATCAATGCCAGCGGGTCAGGCACCAGTGTTTCATTGCCCAATGCAGTGGCGAACTGCACCGTGCTTTCCTGGACCGACACCACGATTAGCGCCCAGTGCGGTGAGTGTGATCCGGCCATCAACGTGGACAGCGTCTATGGGGAAGCCTACGGCGCAGTGAGTGTTGAGAAAAAGATTATAATCAGAAGACCGAGAAGATAGGACGTTTCTTTCTTCACCTTATTCGGCTGGCAGGGGGCGGCAATGCTGCTGCTCCCTGCTGATTCTCTTTTTTTGCATGAAGGTTGATGGACCATGAAGAAGCCGGAAAGCCGCATCTCTGTTGTACTTTTTTTTCTGCTGTTCTGCCTGCTCCTGCCGGCGGAATCTGCCGCCCCATCCACTGTGGAACGCAAGGTGATCATCGGCTTCAACAAAAAGCCCGGTTTCGCCGAACGCAATCTGCTCCGCAGTCATAAAGGCAGAATGAGGCATGCCTTTCGTATTATCCATGCCTTTGCCGCCAATCTCCCTGAACAGGAAATTTCCCGCCTGCGCGCCGATCCCCGCATAAAATACGTGGTGGAGGATGCGGTGGTCTCCGCCGTTGAGCCGGAGCTGTCCGAAGCTGAATACGGCAGCTCCTGGGGAGTGCAGCACATCGGCTGTGATCTTGTGCATGACCAGGGGATCACCGGCCAGGGCGTAAAAATAGCCGTCATTGACACGGGCATTGATTATACCCATCCCCAGCTTTCGGCCAACTACCGGGGCGGCTATGATTTTGTTTTTACTGACAATGATCCCTATGATGACAGCTGGAACAGCCATGGCACCCATGTGGCCGGCATTATTGCCGCATCCGCTGATGGCAGCGGCGTGGTCGGCGGGGCGCCTGATGCATCCCTCTATGCGGTGAAGGTTCTCGACGGATCTGGTTCCGGCTATCTCAGTTGGATTATAGCAGGCATTGAATGGGCGGTGGATAACGGCATGGACATAGCCAATATCAGCATTGCCGGCCCGAATTCGCCGGTACTGCAAGATGCCTGTAAGGCAGCCTATGATGCAGGACTGCTGCTCATAGCCGCTGGCGGCAACACACGTTCGGGGGATGTGCTCTATCCCGCTGCCTATGATTCGGTTATTGCCGTCTCCGGTTCCTACCAAAGTGATCTTCCCGCCTGGTTTTCCCCCATGGATACAGAAGTTGAACTCATGGCGCCGGGGGTGGAGATTCTGTCAACAACGGCCGGGGGTGAATACGCCCTGTTGAGCGGCACATCCCAGGCCGCGCCCCATGTCACTGCGGTTGCTGCTTTGCTGATGTCTGCCGGGCAGGTGGATGTCAACGGCGACGGACTGGCAAACAATCAGGATATCCGTCTGCGTCTGCAGCAGACAGCGGTGGATCTGGGAGATGAAGGCCGGGATGAGGTGTATGGTTTCGGGCTGGTCGATGCCGTAGCTGCGATACTTGATGACGGAGATGTTGACGGATTGGATTTGCTTTTTTTTGCCAGGCAATTGCAGGGTGGGATGAACAGCATCAGTGTTGAGGATTTTGCCGCAAGCTTTGGCAGATAAGGTTGAAATTTTATTTGTTGCCGGAGGAAGACTGTGCTACCGGCAAAGGCTGTAACAAGGAAATAATCCGGGAGAGTTTGATGAAGCGCGCAATTTTTTGTCTTTTTGCCATAGCAGTGCTGGTCCTGGTGCAAATGACCACGGTGCAGGCCGCTGAGCCGGAGCGTCAGGAGACGGCAGCCGGCACAGGGGTCGCGGCAACTGTCAACGGACTTCCCATCCCGGAAAAGCTGCTTGACGCCGAGGTTAAGCAGCAGCTTGGAAAATATGCCCGCTACGGTATGCGCCGGGCCACCCCGGAACTGACCGCAACCTTGCAGCAGCAAGCCCTGGATAAATTAATTGATCAGGAACTGCTGCGCCAGGCAAGCAGTAGGATGGTCGTCAAGGATGCAGAGGAGCAGGCCCGGCAGAAAATGGCGGCAATGCAGGCCGAATTCAAATCCCCTGAACAGTTGGATCGCTATCTCGCATCCCGCAATCTGACCCCGGAAAAGTTTATTGAAAACTACCGTAGCAAGCTGCAGATGGATGCCTATCTGGCAAGCCAGGGTCTGACAGGCATCGAGCCCACGGAGGAACAGATTGCCGGGTATTATGAACAGGCGAAAGAAAATTTTAAGAGTGAGGAGAGCATCAAGGCACGGCACATCCTGATCACGGTTGACCCTGCTGCCGCCCCGGAGGTGAAAGAGCAGGCCCGGCACAGAGCTTTAGAGCTGCGCAGCCAGCTTATGGAAGACCCGGCTCGGTTCCCCCAGCTTGCAACCAGTTATTCCGGTTGCGCCAGATCAAAAGACCAAGGCGGGGACTTGGGCTCTATCAAGCGCGGTTTCATGCCTCCGGAATTTGATGCCGTCGCCTTTGACCTGTCTCCGGGAGAGATCAGTGAGGTCGTTGCCACCAAATACGGCTTTCACATCATCCAGGTCATCGATAAAAAACCGGCCGGCTATGCGTCGCTTGCGGAGATGCATGATTTCATCAAAAAGTACCTGGAGGGGGACATGGCCGCTAAAAAGAAGGCTTCACATATCCAGGAGTTGAGGAAGCAGGCAGCCATTGTGGTTTTGGTCAACTGAGTGGCGTAATCGCAGGGTGTTGATTGGGTAAATGAAAAAGAATTTTGGATGATCCGTAAATGGAAAAACGGTCAGATTATTTTCTCCGGTGAATGAAATGAAAAAGAGCATATATGTTCCGATGGCCACAGGTTTTTCAACGACCAGGTTTTTTCATCAGGCGAGGCTGTTTTTTGCCTGGGCATGTCTATTGGCAATACTCCATCTCTTCTCCTGTCCGGTAAGCTGGGCAAGCAGCGGCGGGATGACTGGCGGCGGGATAACCGGCGGCGACGGCCTGCCCACGGAAGCGGATTGCCGTAGCTGCCATGACAATCTCGTTGAGTTTCCTCTGCTGGGGGAAACCAATGTCAACAAACATCATCTGCTGGTCGGTTCGCAGATTATTCTTCCCACTGCCCCACCCGATGCGGAGTTTGGCGACACCTATGAATGTCTCTTCTGTCATCCTGCCGTCTGGAACCCCGAGATAACCGGTTACTCGGTTTCTCTGTTCAGAGATTGCCTGGTCTGCCATCCGGTTGAAACAGTTTCCGGCCCGCCGCGGATGCAGGGCAGCAACCGGCACCATAAACTGGGCTACAGCTGCAGTGTCTGCCACGAGCAGCGCAGATAAATAATGAAAAGCAACAAATTGAATGAAGTCAAATCGCACAGATAAAGACAAAATGATGATTGAAAATTATGAAAAACCGACACAGATTTATTTATCCTCTGTTGATAGTGCCGCTGATGGTGCTGTCAGCTTCAGCAATTGCCAGAGTGCAGGGACCCTGTTCCGCCTGTCATACCATGCACAACAGCCAGGATGGCCAACAGATGGTGGCGGGTGGCAAGGGAGCGCAGGAGACACTGCTGGTTGATGATTGCGTGGGCTGCCACAGCAGCAACGGCAGCGCAACCATTGTTGACATGGGCAACGGTGACCGGGTCCCCATCGTCTTTAACACCGTTGAACCCACCTATCCGCCGGACGGTTCCGCCTCTTCCGCTCTGGCCGGCGGCAATTTCTACTGGGTGGCCCAGGTCGGCGGGGATAACAAGGGGCACAACGTATATGGCATTTCCGACACGGACAGCGTCCTGTCCGGGCCGGCCTGGACCTTTTTCGCCCCGGGCCACTCCACCAACTGTTCGCCCTGCCATGATACTCTGGCAACAAAAAACAGTGGCTGCAAAGGCTGCCATTACCCCCGGCATCATGCGGGGGGCACTTCGGAGGTGGTCGATGCCTCGGGCGGCTGGTACCGTTTCCTCGGCGCCCTGCCGGCCATGATGGCCGATCCCACCTCCTTCGGCGTCAAGGGCATTGAAGAGGAGAATTGGGAACAGAATCCTTCGGCATCAAGACATAACGGTTACTTCGGCACCAAGGATGTTTACGCGAAAGAACTCTTCATGACCCGCTACACCATCGGCCAGTTCTGCAGCGGCTGCCACGGTAATTTTCACCATGAGATGAACGCCGATCAGCCGGTTGACTATAACGGCGCCTGGCTGCGGCATCCCTCTGATGTGGTTATTCCCAACAGCGGCGAGTTCATGGAGATGAATGAGTACAATCCGCTGGTCCCGGTTGCCAAAACTAGTCTCGGTGGCAAGAAGAATTTCGCCACGGTGGAGCTTGATCAGGACGTGGTGACCTGCGTCTCCTGCCATCGGCCCCATGGTTCGCCCTATCCTGACATGCTGCGCTGGGATTACAATACCTGCGTTTCAGGCACGGAAAATGATGAATGCGGCTGTTTTGTCTGCCACGCAGCCAAGGATAATTGATAATTGCCGGCGATCGCAGGGGGCGTAATCCCCTGCGATCGCTCCCGAGGTCTTACTCTCTTTTTTTCTCGCTTCAGGTGAACGATTTTGATTATAATTTTCCATCATGACAGCGAGAAATCCTTTTCCGGAAATGCCGGTCATTAGGCCACCCAGCGAATGGCGCAGCCTGCTTGTTCGTCTTACCCGGGGCTGCAAATGGAACCGTTGCCGTTTCTGCGGCATCTACCCCCATCTCGGTACGCCCGTCTTTTCCGTGCGCACGGTTGACGAGGTCAGGCATGACATCGATCTTCTCAGCCGGCTGCGACCCAGGGCGGAAACCGCCTTTTTCGGCGACGCCGATCCCCTGGAGATCGGCCTTGAGTCTTTCTGTGAGATTGCAGGCTACCTGCGGCACATCTTCCCCCTTAAAAGACTGACCTGTTACGCCAGGGCATCAACCCTGTCCAGGTTAGGGCAGGAATCCATCTCCACCCTGGCCCGCGCCGGGTTGAACAGGGTGCATATCGGCCTTGAATCAGGTGATGCCCACATCCTGCGTTTTCACCGTAAAGGCCAGTCGCCGGCCATGGTCACCAAGGTGGCAGCCTGGCTCAGGGACGCCGGCATCGAGATTTCCCTATATGTGCTTCTGGGGCTTGGCGGCAGGGACCACTGGCAGGAGCATATTGACGCCACCGCCCAGGTGATCAATGACACAAAACCGGAGTTCGTCCGCCTTCGCAGGCTGTGGGTTTATGGTGATGGTAGCGGCATTGGCGGGACGGAATGCCCACTGTGGAAGGAAATTCGGGCCGGAACCTTTATACCCCAGACCCCGGAGGGAACCGTGCAGGAGTTGCGGCTTCTTCTCGCCGGGCTCGATGATCTCGCCACCTTTGTCGTCTGCGATCATGAGAACAACTATGTCCATGTCGCCGGTGTGCTGGGCGAGGACAGAAAGGAGATGCTGGCGGAGATCGACGGCTTTCTCGCCCGGCCGGCGGCTCAGCGGGAAGCCCATTATGCGGCGGTGGGTTCCAGGATCTGAACTGATTTATGCGGCGACGGCGCTTCTCATCTCCGCCGACTTGCGCAGGTAGTAGCGGTAATCCCCCTGGTAGACCCGCATTTCGCCGTGGTCGATTTCAAAAACACGCTGCACCAGCGAACGCAGAAAATGGCGGTCATGGCTGACCAGCAGCACCGTGCCGGTGAATTTCTGCAGGGCATCCAGCAGGATTTCCCGGGACTGGATGTCAAGGTGGTTGGTGGGTTCGTCAAGGATGAGCAGGTTCAGCGGCCGGGCCAGCAGGGTGGCCAGCACCACCCGGCTTTTTTCCCCGCCGGACAGATTGGCGATGCGTTTGTCCACCTCATCATTCTGGAAGAGAAAGGCTGCACACAGGTTGCGCACCACGCCGATGGTGGCCTGGGGCATGGTTTCCTGCACGGTTTCGAACACGGTTTTTTCCGGGGAGAGGAGCTCCATGGAGTGCTGGCTGAAGTAGCCGATGCTGACATTTGCCCCGACCTTGAGGCTGCCGGCGGTGGGTTCGGTCTGCCCGGCCAGCATCTTGAGAAAGGTTGATTTGCCGGCCCCGTTCACCCCCACCACGGCGATTTTCTCCTGTCGTCTGATCATGCCGCTGATGCCACTGAATACCGATCTGCTCTTGCCGTCCGGCAGGGGCCACGTCTTAGACAGATTGTCCAGGGTCATGACATCGTCTCCGCTGCGGGGCGGTTCGGCAAACTCGAACTTGATGAGTCTCTGTTCGGGGGGCAGTTCAATGCGTTCGATTTTTTCAATTTTTTTGGCCCGTGACTGGACCTGGGCCGAGTGGGAAGGCCTGGCGGCAAAGCGGGCGATGAATTCCTCCTCTTTGGACAGCATCTCCTGCTGGCGGCGATAGCTGGCCAGCAGCTGTTCCCGCCGGATTTCCCGTTCGCGCAGATAAAAGTCGTAATTGCCGCTGTAGGTGGTCACCGTGCGGTTGCCCACCTCGATGATGCGGGAGACGATACGGTTCATGAAATCCCTGTCATGGCAGGTCATGAGCAGGGCGCCCTTGAATTCGCTGGTCAGCCACTCCTCCAGCCAGATGATCGATTCCACATCAAGATGGTTGGTGGGCTCGTCCAGCAGGAGAACATCCGGGTTGAGGGTGAGGATCTTGGCCAGTTCAATGCGCATTTTCCAGCCGCCGCTGAAGGTTTCCACCGGGCGGTGGAAATCGTCCGGGCCGATGCCGAGACCGGTGAGCAGGGCCTGGGCTCTGGTTTCGAGATCGTAACCGCCGCGGTGCTCGAATTCCTCCACCGCATTGCCGTAGCGTTCAAGCAGCGCCTCCATCTCCTCGTCCGCCATGGGCTGGGCCATGGCCGCTTCCATCTTTCGCATCTGCAAGCCAAGCTGCATAACCTCGCCTGAAGCGGCCATGACCTCCTTAAGGGCCGAGCGGCCGGACATGTCCCCCACATCCTGGGAGAAGTAGCCGATGACGGTTTTTTTTGAACAGGAGATCTCGCCCTTGTCCGGTTCCTCCTCGCCGGTGATCAGGCGGAAGATGGTGCTCTTGCCGGCACCGTTGGGGCCGACCAGGCCGGTTCTGGTGCCCGGCAGGATCTGGAAGCTGGCATTCTGGAAAAGGATCTGCGAGCCGTGCTGTCTGGTGATGTTGGTCAGATGTATCATTGGTAACTCCGGAGAAAATCGCGGAATTTAGCATGATAGGGCCGGTAGTGCAAGGGTAATGTTCAAACGCTCAAACGCTCAAACGCTCAAACGCTTAAACGCTTAAACGCTTAAACGCTGGAACGCTGGAACGTTAAAAAAAGGCGCGTGGTTTGAGGTGAACAGGTGGGGGTCGCGGCGGATGATGGCGGCAATGGCGGGATGGCGTTTGAATTCCCGGTCCAGGAAACGCCGGACCTTGCTGCGGTGCCAGCCCAGGGGATGGGCGAAGTCGGTGTACAGGGAGAGGTCGCCCTCGTAAAAGTCGCTGATTTGCAGGTTGTGGGCATCCGGGCCGCAGACCGGCATATTGAACACAGCCAGATTAAGGAAGGTGATGGCCTCGTGATGGGCCACGGCAAAGTCAAGGGTGCGCCGCGCCTGGGTCAAGGTTTCGGTCGGGGTACCGAAGAGCAGGTAGACATAGGTGGCGATGCCGGCCTGCTTCAGCCCCTCCAGCGCCTCGGACACCAGGGCCAGGGAGATGCCTTTGTCCATGGCATCCAGAACGCCCTGATCGCCGGATTCCAGCCCCAGCTTGAGCATCAGGCAGCCGGACCGGCGCAGGGCCCGGCAGAAATTCCTGTCGGTGAGCAGTGGGCTGACCCGGGCAAAGCCGTACCAGTTGACCCCCGGCGGCCGGTCGGCCAGGGCTCGCATCAGGGCGGGGTTGACGGCGTTGTCCAGCAGATGAAGCAGCACGGGTTGGGTCTGTGCGGTCAGCTGTTTAATATCATCCAGCACCTGTTCAGGGGGCAGAGCGCGGTAAGGATTGCCTTCCGCCTTTTCCGGGCAGAAGGAGCATTTGTTCCAGTAGCAGCCGGATGAGGCGGCATAGGGCAGGATAAAGCCCGGGGCCAGGTAGTCGGTTAGTGGCAGACCGGTGAAATCAGGCCTGTGGTGACGCGGTTGCTGACTGACCCCCATAAGGAGCAGGAGCGGCTCCTCCCCCGGCCCGGCCACCAGGTGATCGACCAGGCCGGCAAAGGGGTTGCGCCAGCCGGGGTTGCTGAGCCAGGAGGTGATGAGCCCGCCGCCCAGTACCACCGGCAGCAAGGGATAGTGCTGTTTGATAAAGCCGATCATGGCAAAGGTGCACAGGGCCTGGCTCAGATAATTAAGCGAAAAACCGACCATGGCCGGTTGTGTTTTATCGATCAGCTCGGACAGCCGCCTGGAAAAATAGGGATAAAAGATGTTGCCCTCGGGACGAGCCGCCGCCCTGAGCAGGTCAGCGCTTTTGATGGGGGACAAAACCTTATCCTGATAATTGGCAAGGTTTAACTGCAGATGCGGTCTGCCCGCCAGTTCCATCACCCGGTTAACATCGGCCACGGCCCGCCGGTAGCGGTCGGGATTGCGGTAGAGCTCCTGGCTGCGCAGGGCGGCAAGGTTGGTGTCCACATCACGTCCGGCCCGGCGGCTCCAGTTGTCTGTGGCCGAGACAGGTGTGGCGAGCAGAAAGAGCAGTCCTTCCAGGCTGGCGTCCAGCAGGGTACAGGGCAGGCCGTGTCCGCGCAGCGCACCGGCCAGGCGAATGATGCCGGCCGGCGGTTCACAGGGCTTGGCTATGGGTGGATGGATAAGCAGCATGGGGGAAGGCTTTCCTCTTCCTGGTTTGGCTGGGAATGGGTGGTGACAAAATTAAAAAAAAGTCATAACAGATTTGCCCGGCAACTACCATTTATTCTGTGGGCCGATTCGGGTTGACAATGGCCCATTGTGAGGAGAAGATCGCGGTAAATCCCTGTTGTGTCGCAATTTGCCGTCAATTTCCCGTTTGTTCCATATGATCTATGCTGTAACGAAATGGCAGAAAAAAAAATGAAACCGTCGGTGCCGTTCACCACAGGGGATAGACGCCATGCATAACAAGAGGGGGCATTTTGCTGTTGAAGTTGTCCGGGGAAAATGTGATATTCTTGGCCTCGTGCTTGAAGAGACAAAAATTCCGCTTGGGCGAGGTGCACGATAAGGCGGGAATATCATTAATCTGTGGTTTAAAAGAGTAAACATTGTTCAAAAAGAAAAAATCCCCCCCCAAAAAAGGGCAGAACAAGAAATTAAAGACGCTGCGTTCGACTTTCACCAGGGTTGCCATTGCTGTTTTGATTTTGTCCTCCGTTGCCTTCAGCATCTACGCAAATTATCTGGACAAGGTGATTCGGGCCAAGTTTGACGGCAAGCGCTGGTCGATCCCTGCCGTGGTCTATGCCCGGTCGCTGGAACTCTATCCCGATCTGGCCTTTACCCCGGAGATGCTCGAGGAGGAACTGCAGCTCGGCGGCTACCGTAAAGACCAGCAGGCCAAAGCTCCCGGCGGCTATGATCGCCGGGGCAATCTCATGCACCTGGTCACCAGGGATTTTTATTTTACCAACGGACTGGAAAAATCCGTGGGCGTGACCGTTGAGTTTGCCGGCCAGCGGGTAGGGGCGATCAACCGGACGGATAACGGCGAGAGTCTGTCCCTGGTGCGCATTGATCCGGCCCGCATCGGCAGTTTCCATCCCCGGGAGCATGAGGATCGGGTTCTGCTCACCAGGGCGGAACTGCCCGATCTTCTGGTCAAATCCCTGGTCGCCGTAGAAGACCAGCATTTCTATATCCATTTCGGGGTTGATCCCTTTGCCATTGCCCGGGCCATGTTTGTTAATCTCCGGGCCGGCGAAGCCGTGCAGGGCGGCAGCACCCTCACCCAGCAGCTGGTCAAGAATTTTTTCCTCAATAACCGGCGGACCCTGGGGCGCAAGATCAACGAGGCCATCATGGCCCTGCTGCTTGAGATGCATTATACCAAAGACGAGATCCTCACCGCCTATGCCAATGAGATTTTTCTAGGCCAGGACGGGGCCAGGGCGGTGCATGGTTTCGGCCTGGCCAGCCAGTTTTATTTCCGCCGGGATGTCAAGGATTTGTCGCCTGATCAGGTTGCCATGCTGGTCGGCATGATAAAGGGGCCGTCCTATTATGACCCGCGCCGCAACAAGGAGCGCTGTCTACAGAGAAGACAGGTGGTGCTGGACATGATGCGTTCCGAGAATGTCATCACCGAGGAGCAGTACCAGACAGCAAAGGCTGCTAAACTTGAGAGCAGCGATACCATCATGAGCGGCTTTAACCGGTATCCCGCCTTTCTCGAGCTGGTCCGCCGCCAGCTGGAACGGGACTACCGTGAGGAAGATCTCACCGGCGACGGCCTGAAGATTCTTACCACCCTTGATCCCCAGGTGCAGATGAAGGTGGAAAAGCATCTGTCGTCAACTATCTCCACCCTGGAGAAACGGACCGGCCGCAAGGAGCTTGAGGGGGCGGTGGTGGTCAGCAGCAGGGACGGTGGGGAGATTCTGGCCCTGGCCGGCGGACGCCATCCTTTAAAGCCAGGTTTTAACCGGGCCCTGGACGCCCAGCGTCCCATCGGCTCGCTGGTCAAGCCTGCCGTCTATCTGGCCGCCCTGGCCAACGGCTACACCCTGGCGACTCCGGTGGATGATGTGGCCATTACCCTCACAAGTGCGGGAACCAAGAAGTGGCGGCCCGCCAATTACGATAAAAAGGAGCATGGCCGGGTGCCCCTGTATCAGGCCCTGGCCCAGTCCTATAACCTGGCCACCATCCGGGTGGGCATGGATGTGGGCGTGGAAAGAGTCATTGAAAACGTCAAACTCATGGGGGTTGACCGGGATTTCTCTCCCTATCCCTCCTTTTTGCTGGGCGCGGCTCCCATGTCGCCTCTGGAGGTTTCCCAGATGTTCCAGACCCTGGCCGCCGGCGGTTTTTATGTGCCGCAGCGGGTCATCGGCAGTGTGCTGCGGGCCGACAACAAGGTGGTCAAACGCTTCGGACTGTCTGTGGAGCAGCGCTTTCCGGCCGATATCGTCTTTGTGCTCAACAATGCCCTGAAGCGGGTGGTGAGCGAGGGGACAGCCCAGTCTCTTGCCAGCTATGTGCCTGATTATATCAAGGTTGCCGGGAAAACAGGGACCTCGGATGATCTGCGGGACAGCTGGTTTGCCGGATTCACCGGCGACAAGCTTGCCGTGGTCTGGATCGGCCGGGATGACAATAAGCCGACCAAATTGACCGGTTCCGGCGGCGCCATGGTGGTGTGGGGAAAGATTATGCAGTCTCTTCCCCTTCAGCCCCTTGAACTGACCGAACCGGAGGGCATCGAATGGGCCAGGGTGGATACAAGTTATCAGCGCTCGTTTACTGATTACTTTGGTGAAAAGGCCTGGCTGCCTTTTGTTGCCGGCACCACGCCGGGACAGACCGTGACCGGCCAGCAGCAGCCAACCCAGCAGGCACCTCCGCCCGAGAAGCGGCGCCAGAGCGGGAGCGGCCTGTGGGACAAGATCCGCAGCTGGTTTCATTGATGAAAAAGAAAGAGGAAAATATGAAAAGAGAAAGCCGTAGCCATAAATGGAATCCGTTATGGGTTACCGGGCTGCTTTTTGCCCTGAATCTGCTGCTGCATGGCTGTGCCTCCAGACCGCCGGCCGGGGAACCCATGGCCAGACCGCCGGCGCAGGAGAAGACTGCCGCAGGGGGGCTCCTTGCCAGTGCGCATCAGTCAGTGCAGGCCGGCCAGTTTGACCGGGCCGAGGTGACCCTGGAACGGGCCCTGCGGGTTGAGCCCCGCAATGCCAGACTCTGGCATGAGATGGCCCTGGTGAAGTACGGGCAGGAGGATTACGGGCAGGCGGTGCAGTTCTGCCTGAAGGCCAACAGTCTGGCTGGTCGGGATTCCGCTTTGGTCAGGCAGAACTGGCAGCTGATGTCCAGGGCGTACGACAAAATGGGCAAGATGGACAAGGCGGAACAGGCCAGGATGAAGGCCGAGGCGGTAAACTGACATGATCGCGCAGCCTGACCCGCATCAACTGATCATTAGCCGGGAGCTGGGGTTGTCAGCCGGACAGGTGTCGGCCACGGCCGGGCTGCTTGCCGAGGGTGCAACAATCCCCTTTATCGCCCGCTACCGCAAAGAGGCAACCGGCCTGCTGGATGAGTTGCAGATTGCCGCAATCCGTGACCAGCTTGCCAGGCTGGCGGAGCTTGACAAGCGGCGCCAGGCCATCCTTTCCTCCCTTGCCGAGCGTGAGCTGCTGAGCGACGAACTGCGGGTCGCCGTGCAGAGCGCCGCAAGTCTTACCGTGCTTGAGGATATTTATCTGCCCTACCGGCCCAAACGCCGGACCCGCAGCATGATTGCCAGGGAAAAGGGGCTCGAGCCCCTGGCCCGCGCCATCTTTTCAGGCAAGGGTGCTCCCCCGCAGCCCCAGGACTTTGTCAGTGAGGAAAAGGGCGTTCTCACTCCAGATGATGCCCTGGCCGGGGCCCGGGACATCATCGCCGAGTGGATCAGCGAGGATGCGCCGCTGCGCGCCCGTCTCCGCACCCTTTTTGCCGATAAATCCGTTATCATTTCTTCAGTGGTGAAGAAGAATCAGGAAAGCGGGGTCAAGTTCCGTGATTATTTCGACTGGCAGGCGCAAGCAGCCAAAACACCGGGTCACCGGCTGCTTGCCATGTTTCGCGGCGAGAATGAAAAGGTGCTGACCCTATCCCTCCGTCCACCGGAAAAAGATGTCCTGCCCATGTTGCAGCGGCTTTTTGTCAGAAAAAACGATTTCTGCGGCCAGCAGGTCAGCCTGGCGGTGGAAGACAGCTACAAGAGGCTGCTTGCTCCGTCACTGGAAAACGAGCTGCGCACCACCCTTAAAGAGCGGGCGGACAGGGAGGCTATACAGGTCTTTGCCGAAAATCTCAGACAACTGCTGCTTGCCCCTCCACTGGGACAGAAGCGGGTGATGGCCCTTGATCCGGGTTTCCGCACCGGCGCCAAACTGGTCTGCCTGGACGGTCAGGGAAAACTTCTCGAGTTTACCGCCATCTATCCCACCCATTCAGAGCGCAAGCAGGAGGAGGCGGGCCGGGTGGTGGTCGAGCTGTGCAGCAGATACGCCATAGAGGCCATTGCCATCGGCAACGGCACCGCCGGCCGGGAAACCGAGAGTTTTGTCCGGGCGCTGGGCCTGCCCGCCGCTATCATTATCACCATGGTGGATGAGAGCGGCGCTTCGGTCTACTCGGCCTCCGAGACCGCCCGGGCGGAATTCCCCGACCATGACGTGACGGTGCGCGGCGCGGTCTCCATCGGCCGTCGGCTGCAGGATCCCCTGGCCGAGCTGGTGAAGATCGATGCCAAGGCCATCGGCGTGGGCCAGTACCAGCACGATGTCAACCAGAGCGAGCTGAAAAAAGGGCTGGAGGACGTGGTTGTCAGCTGCGTCAACAGCGTCGGGGTGGAGGTCAACACGGCAAGCCAGGAGTTGCTCACCTTTGTTTCCGGCCTGGGGCCGGCCCTGGCCAAGAACATTATCACCTTCCGCAATGAGCATGGGCCATTCGCCGCCAGGCAACAGTTGCTCAAGGTGCCTCGTCTGGGGGCCAAGGCCTTTGAACAGTGCGCCGGGTTTCTCCGCATTCATGGGGCGAAAAATCCCCTTGACGCAAGCGGGGTTCATCCGGAGCGCTATGCCGTGGTGGAGCAGATGGCCCGGGATGAGGGTTGCAGCGTGGTTGAGCTGATCGAGCAGGAAGCCCGGCGCAAGTCCATTGAAATTTCCCGTTACGTGTCCGACAGCGTGGGCCTGCCCACCCTCACCGATATCATGGCAGAGCTTGCCAAGCCCGGCCGGGATCCCCGCCAGACCTTTTCTTTGTTTGCCTTCAGCGAGGGCATCAACACCATTGATGATCTGCAGCCCGGCATGAAGCTGCCCGGCATTGTCACCAACGTCACCAAGTTCGGGGCCTTTGTCGATCTCGGCGTGCACCAGGACGGCCTGATCCACATCAGCCAGCTGGCCGACCGTTTTGTCCGTGATCCGGCTGAAGTGGTCAAGGTGCGGCAGCAGGTGACGGTCCGCGTTGTCGAGGTGGACCGGCAGAGAAAACGTATTGCCCTTTCCCTGCGGGATGTATAATAATGAGTCTTGCTTTACTGGTGTTACCACGGTGTGATACGAAATAAGGAGAGGCTGCCAGTGTTTTTGCCTCATCGACGGGGGAGAAAAGGTGTCTTCCCTCAGTTCAATTATCAACCCTTGAACTCTGCAGAGACTCTCCGCACCCCTATGGCCGGAAAAAATGACTCCATCACCTCTCCTCTCATTTCCTGTAATCCTTTCTGCTCTGCGATAGCCGGCTGGAAGAGTAGAATTTTCCCGAGCGCTGGCGGTGCGCCGTCAGGCATCGCTCTGTTGCTGGTTTTTTTTTAAGTCTTCGTTGCAATTTATTTTGTCCGTCATCTGAGCCGGGAAACCTTGAGCGAGGTGGGGAAATATTTTGGCATGAACAACTACAGCACGGTCAGCAGCGTGGTTGAGCGGGTGAAGTTGCGCGGCAAAGAAGATCGAAGGATCCGGAAACATCTCGACGGGCTGAGGGAAAAATTGACCGGCAGCAGCGGATGAAACCTTTACCCTGGTAATCACGTCTAACTATAAGGGATTGGCGCTGCATATCGAACCAAAAAGAGGTAAGTAAATGTTAAAAAAAACAGCTTTTGTTTTTGCGTTGAGCGTTATGATGATCCCGATGTATCCATCGGTGGGGATGTGTTGGCATCATCCGGCTTCGAATTATCATCATTCGCATGGTTATCACGGCGATGACGCCCTGTGGTGGGGATTGGGCGCACTCCTGCTTGGCACGTTCATTGTAACGGCGAGTCAGCCGCCGCCACCGCCACCACCAGCTCCGCCGGTGGTCTACGTTCAGCCGCCGACGCAGGTCTATACCTCTCCGCCGTACGTCCCGCCGGGTATGTGCCGCTGGGAGCGGTTCAGGCTGGACGGGTATGGGAGGATGGTGTTGGATCAATATGGTCAGCCGGTGAAGGAATACACCATCGGTTCCTGCCAATATCCGCCATATTGACCTTTGAGTTCTTCCCGGGGACATTGCCATTTTTCATGAGGGGCTTCCGGGGTTTCATCCGGCAATACGGATCTGCAGTTGTGCAGCTCAGAGAGCCGGATGGTAACCCAGCCCCTCATCCAACACCGTAACTCCTCGTTTTAATATCTTTTTCTCTTTGTCGGGAGTTTCCATGGCTGATTTCTCCGAAATATCGGATAAGTATGAAAAGGATTCACTGGTGCAAAAATCTGCCGGTGAAATCCTGATGGACATGCTGGCTATCAAGTCAAGCGACAACGTGCTGGACCTTGGTTGCGGCACCGGGCATCTGACGAAATTGATCAGAGAAAAAACAAGAGGAAAAGTTGTTGGTGTTGACCCCTCAGAGGGCATGATCAAAAAAGCGACAGAAAAATATGCCGGAGACAATATCCTGTTCTTTAACCTTGCCGTCGAGCAGCTGGATTTTGACAATGAATTTGACAGCATTTTCTGCAATTCGGCATTCCAGTGGTTCACGAATCCGGCATCTGCACTGGCAGCGTGCCACAACTGCTTAAAAAATAACGGAAAAATAGCTATTCAGGCTCCGGCGCAAAGCAATTACTGCCCCAATTTTCTGGCGGCCGTGGAGAATGTCAAAGGAGATCAAGCGACAAGAGAGATCTTTGCCGAATTTTCCGCACCATGGTTTTTCCTGGAGTCGGCGGACGAATACGCCAGGCTCTTTGCAGATGCCGGATTCACTGTCAGCAAATCAACGATAGACAGGGTCTCCAGCTTCCACTCGGCAGAGGAAGTATTCAAGATTTTTGAGTCCGGTGCGGCGGCAGGATATTTGAACCAAAAGT
>JAHIVT010000114.1 GCA_018816555.1 Pseudomonadota bacterium | reverse complement strand
CTTATAAAAGGTGAAAATCGCTATCTTATTGATATGTCAAGAAAAATTTTAATTTGGGTAAAAAATTTAAAAAAGTTTACGAAACCAATTTTAAACAACTAAGCTATTACTGCATTTCCGGGCACTCTGGGAATTGCTGAATTGCAACTATCCTGTTTCAGTCTATTATATCAGTCAGAACAGCTGATCATTCAGTGGAAAATATTGACGCATTATTGCGACAGGAATTGTAGTGACATTGCAAATGATTATCCTGTTCATGTCCAATCAGGCAATGTTTAACTAACTATTATGTTGCCTGATGAAGACAAGGTTTGCTGAATAACCAAATTGGAAATTCATATTGAGCGGTTTTTTTGATAGGTTGATGTCGCTTTTCCATCAGGTTACTGAATGTATTTGCTTAAAGTAAAAAAATAGTGCAATTGACTTGCTAAATTAACATTCTCGGCTATATATAAAGAAATTATTTTTTCAATTTATATATTATCAGGAGGATGAAATGAGCAAATCACTGGTCGAGATGGCTGCGGATATTGTAAAAGCTCAATGTACTTCTACAAGTATGTCCGCTGAGGATATCACTTCGTCGTTGCAGAATACTTTCAATGTGCTGCAGGTGCTGCAGGCAAACGAGGTGTCTGCTGAAGCAGTTCCTGTCGGAGGAGAGCAGAAGGATGAAAATGCTGTTGATGTTGCACCGGAGAAATCCATCCTCAGAAACAAGATCATTTGTCTGGAGTGCGGGCAGTCCTTTAAATTGCTGTCACCCAAACATCTGGCCAGCCATGGTTTGAACGGCAAAGAGTATCGTAAAAAGTACGGTTTTCCTCTCCGGCAGCCGCTCTGTGCCAAGGCTCTGTCGGAACGGCGCAAGAAAGCCGGCAAGGAACGCGGGGTACCGGAGAATCTCTTAAAGGCCATCGCTGCAAGGAAACTGAAAGGCAGCGCCAAAGGCAAGGCAGCCAAGAAGTCGAAATAGGACGAATTCATTTTACTTCTACATCTCTCTTTTGTTAAAAGGCACGCAGCCGGCACGTATCTGCGTGCTTTTTTATTCTGTATAAAAAAATCAGGTCAGGCAAGACGTAAGTGATTGGTATCTTTGATTCAGGTGTTGGCGGCATGACGGTGGCAAAGGCGGTTGAACAGCTTTTGCCGGACAAGAATCTGGTCTATTTCGGGGATGTGGCCCGCACCCCCTATGGTTCGAAAAGCGCTGCCACCATATGTAAATATGCACGGCAGGATACCGAGTTTCTGCTCAACAAAGGCGCCAAGATAATCATTATTGCCTGTAACACCGCAGCGAGTGTGGCCTCCGATCTTCTGCAAACTGAGTTTCCCGTACCGGTTTTTGAGGTGATTACCCCGGCTATTGAGAAGGCGCTTTCTGTATCATCAAGCAATCGGATCGGCGTGATCGGCACCAGGGCGACCATCAAGAGCAATATCTATGAGGCAAAAATAAGAGAGGCAAGGCCGGAGGCCAAGGTCTTTTCCCAGCCGTGCCCCCTGCTGGTGCCGCTGGTGGAGGAGGGGTGGCTCGACAAGCGGGAGACCAAGATGATTATCCGCCGCTATCTGCATCCCCTGAAGCATAAAGGGGTCGATACCCTGGTGCTGGGCTGTACCCATTATCCCCTGCTCAAGCATCTGATAAGTCCTCGAATCGGCAGGAACGTGAATGTCATTGACTCGTCAACGGCGGTGGCGGAAATGGTGAAGAAGTATTTGCAAAATCATCCCGAAGTGGATAATGCACTGGCAACCGGGGGAGAAAATTCTTATTATGTGTCCGATGTGACGGATGCCGCCCGCATGACGGCCCAGCGGATTTTCGGCAGGAAACTGGAACTGATCCAGGTTGATGTGGAAGGAAATTAACATGAAACAGCTTTTTTTTGCGGTGATATACTTTTTATGCGGCCTATTGGTTCCGGCAGCAGGGCAATGCGCCACCCTTAAACCGATGCAGATTGCCGAGAAGATTCAGCAAACCTATGAAAAGACCACGTCGTTCAAGGCCGATTTTCTGCAGACCTCCACGATAAGCACCATGGAGCATCGCCAGCGCAAAGGGAGCGGCACCATGGTGATTCAGAAACCGGGACTGCTGCGCTGGGATTACACCTCACCGGAAAAGCAGGTGCTGGTCAGCGACGGCGAGACGTTTTCCCTTTATTTTGCCTCGGAAAATCAGATGATCGTGACCCCGGCCAAGGAATACCTGCAGGAAGATGTCACCTATAATTTTTTTGCCGGCAAAGGCAATCTGTTGCATGATTTTGAGGTGTTGCCCGTTACCCCTGAGCAGGAGAAGCCGGATAGTCTGGCCATCAAACTGATCCCCAAAAAGACCCATGCCCAGGTTGAGACCATGAACGTCTGGGTTGATGAGGGGACATTTCTGGTAAACCGCCTGGAGATCATCGATCACCTCGGCAGCATTACCAATCTTCTGCTTTTTAACACCGTGGTCAACCATCCCCTGCCGACAGAGTATTTTTATTTTTCCCCGCCTGAAGGTACTGAAATTATTGAGCAGTAAATGACTTCCACAAATCCGTTCCGGCTGGCGCTCGTCTCCATGCCCTGGGCGATTTTCAATCGTCCTTCCGTCCAGCTTGGCGCATTAAAAAGTTATCTTGAGGCGCATTCAGCGGTAAAGGTGCGGACATTTCATCCCTACCTCGGTGTTGCCCGGGTTCTCGGCCGAGATCTGTATCATTTTATTTCCGGCAATGTCTGGATCTGTGAAGCCCTGTACAGCGCCATTCTCTTTCCTGGACAACGTTCCTGGGCCCGCAGGGTGGTGGAAGAGGAAGCAGGCAAAGGGGAAAACCGCATCCCGTTTGATTTTGATGCCACCTGCGCTCAGTTGGAAACACATCTCACCCAGTGGGCCGCGGCAAACGACTGGCAGCAATATGATCTGATCGGTTTTTCCGTCTGCTTTAATCAGTTGCTCGCCACCCTTGCCGCAGTCACTTTTCTGAAGAAACAACATCCCCTGCTGCGCATTGTCTTGGGAGGCTCATCCTGCCATAGTGATTTCGCCCCGGCCTTACTGAAGAATTTTCCGGTGGATTTCATGATCAGCGGGGAAGGGGAAGAGGCGCTGCTGAACCTGTGTGCCTATCTGGCAGGGCAGACGTCATCCCTTGCTGATAATAATATTTTCAGCGCTTTGGTGTCGCCGGGCCCACAATCCCCGGGCTGTGTGAGCAAACAGCTGGAGGTTGCCGGGCTGCCCTGTCCTGATTATGATGATTATTTCCGGGAGATGGAGGCCCTGTTTGGGCGGGAGCCATTCATACCGGTGATTCCCGTCGAGTTCTCCAGGGGGTGCTGGTGGCGCAAATGCACCTTCTGTAATCTGAATCTGCAGTGGCGGGGCTATCGCTTTAAACCGGCGGAAAAGATGGCTGCTGAGGTAGTTGCCCTTGCCGGCCGACATAAGGTGCTTGATTTTGTTTTTACGGATAATGCCCTGCCGCCGAAAGAGGCGGTCGCCTTTTTTGAAACAATGGGACATTCCGGTCGGGATTTTCGTTTTTTTGCCGAGATCCGCGCCGACTATCGCGGCAGAGCCATGGAAATCAGCCGCAAAGGCGGGTTGACTTCCGTCCAGGTGGGTATCGAGGCCATGAGCAACTCCCTGCTGGCAAAAATGGTCAAAGGGGTGACGGTCATGGATAACCTGGCCGTCATGAAGGATGCCCTGGCCAACGGGGTGGTGCTGGATGGCAACCTGATTGTCGAGTTTCCCGGCAGCAGCAGTGAAGAGGTTGCTGAGACACTGGCAAATCTTGACTTTGCCTTTCCTTTTCATCCCCTGACCACGGCCGCCTTTTTTCTCGGTCATGGCAGTCCGGTGGATGAAGCGCCGAAAAAATACGGTATCCGTGCCAGAACCATGCATCACCAGGCGGCACGGCTCTTTCCTGCCAAGATTGGCGCAGAGCTGGCGCTTCTGATAAAGGGTTTTCGGGGCGATCGCGCTGTCCAGCGAACACTATGGGCTCCGGTGGCGTCAAAGGTGAAAAAATGGCAGGATTACCACCGCAGCCGGAACAAAACGGAAAAATTGCTTCTCTCCTTCCGTGACGGCGGGGATTTTCTCATTATCCGCCAGGAACTGCCGGACAAAAAGGTGCTGCATCACCGGCTGCGGGGGATATCCAGGCAGATCTATCTTGCCTGCGAAATGATTATTGATCTGCAGGCCTTGGCCGGGATATTCCCCTCGTTCACCATGCAGCAGATAGAAAAATTTCTCGATGATCTTGTCGCAAAAAGGCTGGTTTTCCGGGAGCAGGACAGATTCCTGGCACTGGCCATCCGCCGGAAAACATGATAAATAGAACGTGATGAGCCAGGACAGCAAACAGACGATACTGGTAGTCGGCGGGTGCCGGAGTGGCAAAAGCCGTTTTTCGGAGCAGTGGGCAACGGAGCGATTTGCCAGAAAAACCTATGTTGCCACCACCGTTGCCGGCGACGACGAAGAAATGCAACACCGGGTGGCAATGCATCGGCAAAACAGGGGCGCAGATTGGCAAACGATTGAAGAACCCCATGCCATTGCCGATGTTCTGCGCCATCAGTGGCAGCACACCGATGTCTTTCTGGTTGACTGTCTCACCCTCTGGCTGACCAATCTGCTGCTGCAGAATTTTTCCGATGAGGACATTCTGGACAGGGTAGGCGATCTGGCCGATGCGATCAGGGAGTGTCCCGTTTCCGTGGCCCTGGTGGCAAACGAGGTGGGGCTGGGCATCGTGCCGGAAGCAGCCCTGGCCCGCCGGTTCAGGGATTTGGCCGGCTGGTGCAACCAGACGATCGGCGCCCGGTGCGACCAGGTTGTCTTTATGGCGGCAGGGCTGCCCCTCTATTTGAAATAAATTTTATTTTTTCCCATGGCAATATCGGCTAGGATGGCAAAAGCGCTGCTTATGATGGCACGGCGTATATTTTTGAAACAGGAGAAGAGATGAGCGTGCACGGCGGAAATATCGTCGCAATGGCCAGGGCTCTGGGTTGTGAGGTGAAGGATCTCATTGATATGAGCAGTAATCTCACGCCATTGGCTATGGTGCCCGGTCTGCGGGAAGTTCTCGTCCAGGGAATTGAAGAGATCGCCTTTCTGCCGGAGACGGAAAGTGAGAACCTGCGGCAGATTTTTGCCCGCAAATTCAATCTGCAGGAAGAAGAGGTGCTGGTGGGCAATGGAACCACCGAGTTTATCTTCGCCCTGCCGCACCTATTTGCCGGCAGTCGGGCCATTATCGTCAACCCTACCTATTCCGATTACCGGGTTGCCTGCAGCTGGGCCAAGATCCCGGCCATGGACTTCATGCTGCCGCCTGAGCAGGATTTTCATCTTGATCTTGACCGCTTGGCCCGCGAGTTTCAGGGCGGCGAACTGGTGTTTATCTGCAATCCCAACAATCCCACCGGCGCATTGACTCCGTCGCAAGAGCTCTATGATTTCATACTCCGGCATCCAGCCACCTCTTTTCTGGTGGATGAGTCCTATCTGCCGTTTACCCGGGAGAAATCACTTTTGCACTATGATTTGCCGCCAAACCTGTTTGTCCTCTTCTCCTCTTCTAAAATTTATGGTATTCCAGGGCTTCGCCTCGGATTTCTGGTGGCAAGGGCTGCCAATCTGCAGGCAATGACCCTGCAGCGCAAACCCTGGGGCGTGAACAGAATGGCCCAGATTGCCGGAGAATATCTGCTTGAGCATGCGGATCCTTATGTTGAGGTGGTTCGGCAGTTCATCGAGCGCGAACGTTTCCTGTTTGTCGATTTGTTACAGAAGATAAACAATATCAGGGTAATCCCAGGCAAGGCCAATTTTATTCTCTGTTATCTCCAGGGAGAAATCCTTGCCGCGGAGTTGCGTGAGAAAATGCTCGACAAAAAGATCATGATCCGCAACTGTGCATCATTTGACGGTCTTGATGAGCATTACTTCCGTATGTCTTTAAAAGGCAGAGAGGAAAATATCTATTGTCTTAAGGTGTTGCAGGAAATTTTATAAGAATCAGGAAGAAAGATTATGAGAATTGCCATTATTTCCGATACCCATGATCAGGTGGCCAATCTGCGGGCGGCGGTCAAGTATTGCAACGCCTTTAATGTTCAGCTGCTGATCCACTGCGGTGATCTGATTTCCCCATTTATGCTTGATGAGTTGGCTGATTTTGCCGGCGCCGTACATCTGATTTACGGTAACAATGTCGGCGACCAGCATCTTATTTCCCAGGCCTGCGGCGTCAGGTTCCCCGGTATCACCCACCATGGCGTTCTGGGCGCAGTTGAAGCCGGCGGCACAAAAATAGCATTCCATCATTATCCACAGGTGGCCAGGGGCATAGCCAGTCAGGGTATCTTTGATGTGGTCTGTTGCGGCCATAATCATCGCTATAACGTTGAACAGATCGGCAACACTCTGTTGATTAATCCGGGCGATATGCTTGGTAAGGAAAACCAACCCAGTTTTGCCATTTTTGACAGCTCATCCCGCACTGTTGAAAAAGTTGAAGTTGGCGAAAAAATGAATTTAGGCGACTAAGGAGTCCAGAGATATGACCCAGAAGAATTTTGAGCAGGAAAACGTCCCTGCCGGCGAAGAAACCAAGAGTGAAGAGATGAGCTTTGCCGAGATGTTTAATGAAAAAGATGCGACCCAGGACCGTATCGAACCCGGTCAGAAGGTCAGGGCCGAGATCGTGCGGATCACCAAGGAGTGGGTTTTCATTGATCTCGGCGGCAAAAGTGAAGGGGCCCTGGCCATGTCCGAACTGCTTGATCAGGAGGGCAACCCCTCGGTCAAGGAAGGCGATTCGATTGATGTTTATTTCCTTGCTGTTGAACGCAATGAAAAGATCTTCACCACCAAGATAGGCGGCGCGGCGGTCAAGGCCCATCTGGAAGAGGCCTTTCACGGCGGCATTCCGGTGGAAGGGACGATCCAGAAAGAGATCAAGGGCGGGTTTGAGGTGAAAATCGGCGGCGGCAGGGCTTTCTGTCCCTTCTCCCAGATGGGCCTGCGCAAGACTGCCGATAATGAGCAGTTCATCGGGCAACAGTATACCTTTAAGATTGTCGAGTTCCGTGATAACGGCAGGAGCATCATTGTCTCCCACCGGAAAATCCTGGAGGAACAGCGTGCTGCGCTGAAAGAGGAACTGAAAGATACCCTGCAGGTCGGTCAGACCGTCAAGGGTGTCATCACCTCGATCCGTGATTTCGGCGCTTTTGTCGATATCGGCGGCGTTGAGGGATTGATTCCCGTTTCCGAAATAGGCTGGGGCCGGGTTGCGGATATCCACTCCGTGCTGGAAGAAGGGCAGAATGTCGAGGTGGCGATAAAAAGTCTTGACTGGGATAATGACCGTTTTTCATTCAGTCTGCGGGAAACCCTGCCTGATCCATGGGATACATGCAGTCTGGCGGAAGGCACCACTGCGATCGGTACAGTGGCACGACTTGTCGACTTCGGCGCCTTTGTCACCCTGGCTCCCGGGATTGACGGCCTACTCCACATTTCTACCCTTGGCGGAGGCCGCAGGATCAATCATCCCAGAGAGGTTGTCCAGCCGGGCCAGAGTCTGGAGGTGCGTATTGATAGCATAGACCGGGAGAAGAAACGGATCTCTCTTTCCCTGCCACAGAGCGAGGAAGCTGTAGCTGTCAAGGTTGACAGAAGGAAGGGTAAGAAGCCCCAGGAAGATGACATGCGGGACGAATTTCATCGTTTCAAGGAGGCTGGTGGTGAGAAGAAAGAGAAGTCCATGGGCACCTTTGCCGATCTGCTGAAAAAGAAAATCGGCAGTTAATTGGCACCTCTGCTTTTTGATCGGTCTGGTTGCGTGAAGAAAAAGATACTCATTGTTGATGATGAAGAGCTGATTTTAAACAGCCTTGGTCTGGAGTTGGAAGGGGAGGGGTATGAGGTTTCCCTGGCGGCAAACGGAGAAGAAGGTATTGCTATCCTCCGGGAGAACTATTTTGATCTGATCATTACCGATTTAATGATGGAAGGCCTCAATGGGCTTGAAGTCCTGAAGGTTGCCAAGCAGATTGATCCAGAAGTCGCCGTGGTCATCCTCACCGGTTACGGAGAGGTCTCCTCTGCCATTGAGGCCCTGCGCCTCGGCGCGGCTGATTATCTGCTTAAACCCTGTGACTGCAATGAATTGAATCTGCGCATCGCCAACTGTCTCGAACAGCAGGATCTGGCAAGAAAGATCAAAATTTACGAAAGAATCCTGCCGGTGTGCAGTGAATGTAAAAAGGTGCTGCATGAGGATGCCGGCGGCATGACGGAATGGCTGGCCCTGGATCAATTCATCAGTAGAAAGACCGGCCTGGGGATAAGTCATGGCTACTGCCCGGATTGTTTCAAGGAGGCGATGGCTGAGATCGCCCTGACCAAAAGAAAGAAATAGTGCGAAAGGCTTACAGTAGATCTAATAACCTCAGCGTAGTTTGATTTATCGCGATGTTCGATGTGGCAATCTCAAGGGCTGAACGCGAGTTTCACCGGGCGCCGAAAGCGCGCCAGCGCTGTAGGCGATCCGCGTGCATACTATTGTTGTACTGCCCCATCTCTGTCTACTCTTCAGTACAAAGGATTCGACTCGAGGCCAGAATGTTTCACCTGCCAGCTGTAGCCATACCTGTGTACAACCTTTTTAATTAGATCGTGTGTCCATTCTTGTGCATTGGGGGCCACATAGACGCTCTCAATAAGTTTATTTAGTGAGACTGAAACGAGACCGCCAGCCGCCCCAGACGGGTTCATGATCAAGGCCCGGACCTCTCGTTCATGTTCAAAGCTCTTCCTCTTATGCAGTGCCAAGTACAACACATTGTCGAATGGTATTCTGTCTTCCTCGTAGTCTACATACTTGACTTGGCCTATGTGGATTTGTTCTGGGTTGTCGGCAAAAGCTTCCTTCATTCTGGAAAGGGTCGTTTTTATAGCTACCCCCTCCCCGCTCTTCAAATATAGATCCCACATTGCCACTGACTCGTGGGTGTTCTCGTGCCAACACGAAACATAGAGCAGTTGCCTACCGGTCCGAAAAAAGGACAAATTGTGCTCGGCGATACGTTTCCGCTTTGCTGCTTCTGATTCGTCAAGTTCTTCTGGTACAGCCGTGATCTGCTGGACGGTAGGGCGGCTAAGGAATCCTTCGAATGGGTCGGTGAGCGTTGCGACATTGGGGAAGAATAAGGAGGACTCCTCAAGCAATGATACAAACTTTGAGAAGTCCATATATCGCCAGAGAATCGTGTCGCCCGATTCGGGCGTGTCGACCGCTGGATGCTCGCTGTATGGCAAGTGCCTATCCCTCCCTTACGTACAACAACGAATTCACTGGGCGCGGTAGCGCTCCAGTGAAATGACCTTTTAGGTAGTGCCTTCCGGCAGAGTGATGAATAAAACGAAGTCCTGACCAAACTTCGTTAGCCTTCCTTCAAGCTGGTGAATACCCGTGTCTGTCATAATGGTTCGAAGTGCTGTATGCATTCTAGTTAGTGCGAGGCTGTCAAGGTCAGCAACGATGTAATCGATCTCAGCTTCTGCGTATTCTGGGAAAAGTTTGCGCAAAACTGAGATAAGGGAGGTAGACATGCCACCACCAGAACCGACACGCATCCCGTGCGCTTGGTCGAATCCGGGGGGATCGATGAGTGCACGTAGAATTCTGATGTGGCGGGGTGTGAGGTCGTTCACAAGCCTAATATATAGTTCCCGTGTCTCGGCATTCAGGTCGGCTGGGGCTACCAGAGCATTGAGAAGTGCTGCACGAAAGGCGTCTAACTTCTCTTTCTGATAGTTATCGAGAGCACCTTGAAACGTTCTTTCGAATAGAAACGCAAATTCGTCGGTTGCTACGTACTCATTACTTACTCGATCTTTCAATTCGTCAACATTCTGAGCAACCTTCTCAATAAATTCGAGGAGGCGTTTGTGCTTTCGTTCGGGAATATAGGCATTGACAAGGGTTGCGAATGATCCTCCCACGATCGGAACGGCATTTAGAGCCGCCAAGACAATAGTACGGGCGTGATCCATAGGTGCACTTTGCCCCAGCGTTTTGGAAAGTGCTTCTAGCGACTTGTCTGCATCAGCCATGATCTCCTCCAGAAATGACCGTGAATTTGGTTATTTGTTGCGAGACGTTTGTCTTGCAACTTTAGCGAGGTTCAAAAGTTGCCGTGCTGCTTCGATCGCATCAGCGAGGCTTATGGTACGACCTTTCAATAAGCCGTAGCGGTCGCGGTGCAGTTTATGTACCTCACCATGAACGGTGTCGAGAAATTTGATGTCGTCAGTAAGCAGAAGCTTGCGTTTTAAAGCGATGTCAGCAAGCTCATGTGCTTCAAGGATATCACCAGTTACCAATTGCAAGCCCCGATGGTAGCCAGAGGCTAGCCGCTGCATAGCCGAGTTGAAGTAAAAACCGGCAAGCCATTGGCCCTCATCCACCACCTCACCTCGAGCAAATGACTCTCCGATCTCGTTTAACTCGTTCTCGTAACCTGTGGGTAACGCTGGTCCCGTCCGATGAAGATAGTTTAGTTGAGTAGCTCGGAGCAGGCTGTAGAGTGCACCAAGAATGAAGCCCTTCAGACCTAAGTCCTCTTCGGTGTTACAAGGGTAACTGCCTAAGTCGGCGGCGATGGATTTGATGAGATCAATCGGTTGATGCATCATATTACCTTCATATAAATTCGAATATGCTGCTCGAACAAGTTAATATCGAGTTATAACTATCTACCCCAACCTAACATTCTTGACAACGAAATATAGGGTATTCTACCCATTTCTAACCCGATATCATTCATCAGGGGATGAGACGCGGAAAGTAGATAACATCACCTTTAAAATCGCTGTACTGTAGGGTAATGCGCTTTAGTATGGGTCATAGGCAGATCGTAATTCTTGTTCCATTATCTCGTTCATATAATCATGGTAGTCGGTGGCATCAGAAAGGACGTCAGGAGTATGAAAAAGAAGAATCATCGCTTTATCGTATAGGTCTTTCACATCCAGTAAGTTGATAGTGTCTTTATGCTTAAAAACTTCTTTCTGCTTGGTATCTACCGGGTACCGGAAGCTATATGAACCACGATCTAGAACGTTGAAGATTCTCGTCAGTTTTTCGACCTTTGAATAGTAGCTGTTGAAGTCGTCTACGACTTTTTGGTCAACGCCAAGCTCTTTCACTACAGCCATAAAATGATCCTTAAAGGCTTGATGTAGTTCAATTAGATAGTGCTTGTCCCAATTGACCTTATCGTCTAGACCGCTGTACCGAGACAGATAATTGATATTTAATTTGTATCCTATTTCAAGTGAATGCCTGACCAAAAACAGTAAAGGATAAGAAATAGTATTAACCGGAGAGTTCCTCGCTTCTATTGCTTCAAAAAGGATGTCAACAGCTCGCCGATATGCGCTCAGGTAGCTTCCATATGAAATGTGAAAGCCAATCTGCGCCTCGAAATGCCAACGCTTGTGATCAATCATTTTGGCGTTTCTACCTCCAAGCAACAAGTTATTATCTGGCTTCCTGATATCTACTTTGATCCGAAAGAGTTTGACAACGAATTTCCGGATGCCTGCTGGTTTCTTACTGGGTATCATTCATCTTTGTGTGATATCCAGTAACAGGGTAACACTACCATGCCGTTGTTTAAAAGATCCAGCGGCAATCCTAACCATTTAAGGAAAACTGCAACTTTTGATGTTTCCTGACCATGTGGATGCCCGAACCTCAGGAATCTCTATTAACCAGTAAGCTAAATTACGGACATTATGCGTGCTCTATAAATCATGGTCTGTCCCCATTACTTTTATTACTTTCTTGTCACCCCATCACCAGAT
>JAHIVT010000113.1 GCA_018816555.1 Pseudomonadota bacterium | reverse complement strand
GCTTATAAAAGGTGAAAATCGCTATCTTATTGATATGTCAAGAAAAATTTTAATTTGGGTAAAAAATTTAAAAAAGTTTACGAAACCAATTTTAAACAACTAAGCTATTACTGCATTTCCGGGCACTCTGGGAATTGCTGGAGAAATATTAACATCCATTTCGACAGTGTGGTTGGTCGCGGACAGGATACTTGCCATAAAAATCATAACATCAGAACTATAGATATGATTATTAAAGAAAAAGACTCACGGGAGTCTGACATAGCATTACTTGAGAGTGTGCTGGCGCAGGACCTCCCCCAGCAGAAAAGTGACCTTGTCAAAAAAGAGCTCTCTTCGCTTCGCAAAGGCGTGAAGGGGGAGCAGGATGCTGCTTACCTCATTAATTTTGACTTTGGCAGTTCCAAGAACTGGGCAGTTCTTCACGATCTCCGTCTTGAGGTAAATGGGCAGGTGGCGCAAATTGACCATCTACTCATTAACCGTTTTTTCGAGTTTTATGTGCTTGAATCAAAAAACTTTTCATACGGGGTGAAAATCGGGGAGGATGGGGACTTTCTTATTTACTATAACAACCATTACCACGGCATCCCCTCGCCCATCGAGCAGAACAGAAGGCACATCAAGGTACTGGAGGATTGTCTCAAGACGCACGACATCATGCCGAAAAGGCTGGGCATCTCGATCAAGCCGCATTTCATTAATTATGTTTTGATGTCTGCCGGTTCTCGTATCATCAGGCAGAAAAAGAACACAGTTGGCAGTAGTGCTGTGATAAAGGTCGATTCTTTAAGAACCACTATTGATAAGGAAATAGACAATAAGCAACCCCTGGGTGCACTGGCAAGTGTCGCCAAACTTTGCAGCAGCGAAACAGTCATAGATGTTGCGCAGAGGATAACCGCCCTTCATAAACCGATACGGATCGATTACGCTAAACGGTTCGGTGTTGCACTCCCGCAGACGGATGCCGGCGAGAGCCGGAAAAAGAAGCTCCCTTCGCGCTCAACACGTTACTATTGTTGGACATGTAAAGAAGGTGTGCCGGATGTCGTGGCGGAATACTGCTGGAGTTACAAGCATATTTACGACAATAAGGTGTACTGCAAGAAGTGCCAGAAGATTGTTCTGGACAAACGCAATACCAAGGTAAACGGGCAATAATGACCTCATACGCTGAAGAAAAACAAGAAGGATGATATGCCATGTGTGGCCGTTTCGCCCTTGAGGCCACTTCTGAAGAGCTGGTCAGGCGCGTCCACCTCGTAAATGAATAGATTTTTGAATCAAGGATTTTCTATGGTGAAAGAATGGCGGCGGATTCAGCATGGTTCTTAATTGCCGGCACCTGCCACATGGCGGAGAATGGAAGATGTTGAACAGACAAATACTTTTTGTATCCAGCACAAAAATCTTCATCAGGCTTGAGGGGAGCTGCGCGTGAACCCTATTTGAAAAAATATCTGTTTTTCTGAAACATTATCTGTTGAATAGCCAAATTATTTTTTATTGAATGTAGCGTTTTACAAGAACGCCCCTTTCGTTTATATTGAAGGCAGCATTTAATAAAATATCAAAAAGATATTCTTATTGCAGGTAAAGTTGACTATAAGGACAGGGACCATGTCGCATCCTCATCGTGCTGGACGATATATCAAACAAGCTACTGGTTATTCCGCCTTTATTCCTGCGCCTCTGCCTCCTGATCCCCCACTCCATTTCGATGATGAAATGCTTGCGCTTATTTCCCGAGCAGACCGGGCATTGGGGCGCCTTGATGGTTCAATACATACTTTGCCGGACGCCGATCTTTTCGTCTTTATGTATGTGCGGAAGGAGGCGGTTCTCTCCAGCCAGATCGAAGGCACGCAAAGCTCGTTAAATGACCTTCTCGAAGCCGAAGCCAATATCATGAGTGCCAATCGTCCCCTTGATGTCGACGAAGTCCTCAATTATGTCAATGCCATGAAGTATGGCATTAACCGTCTTAGTGAGCTTCCCTTTTCCATCAGGTTGATCAAGGAGATCCACGCCCGGCTTCTGGCGGGAGTAAGAGGGGCCGAGCGGGAACCGGGAGAGGTGCGGCGCAGTCAAAACTGGATTGGCCCGAGCGGCTGCACACTGACGGAGGCAACATTTGTACCTCCTCCTCCCTTTGAACTGGGCCAGGCATTATCCGACCTGGAGAAATTTGTGCATGCCGAGGGCGCAATGCCGGCCCTGGTTAAAATTGGTCTCATCCATGCCCAGTTTGAGACGATCCATCCCTTTTTAGACGGGAATGGCCGCATAGGAAGGCTGCTTATTTCCTTTTTGCTTTTTCAAAGCAAGATCCTTCTCAAGCCGGTGCTGTATCTTTCCCATTACTTCAAACAACATCGCCAGCGCTACTATGATCTGTTGCAGAATGTCCGCGATAACGGGGACTGGGAAACCTGGCTCAAGTTTTTCCTGACCGCAGTCTCTGAGGTATCCCTGGAAGCAACGGAGACAGCACGGCAAATCGTGGCCCTCAGAGAGCATCACCGGCGACGTATAGTCGCCTCATTTGGACGTGCAACCGCCAATGCCCTGACGGTTCTGGAATCGCTCTATTCTCATCCCATTATTACGGTCAATAATATCGCTGCAATGACCGGGGTTTCTTTTACGGCGGCAAACAATCTTATGAGTCGTTTTGTGGAAGAAAAAATCCTGGTTGAAGCAACCGGACAGTCCCGTAATCGACAATTTCGTTATAGCGACTACATTAATTTTTTTGCCAGTCGCTGAACCGGAAGGACGACGACGCGGCAAAAAATGGAAAATTTATCCCTCAAATGAATAATTCAGCCTCAAATAACAACCACAAAAAGAGTGGTGCCAAACTCACCCTTTCTCGCCTTGAAAATCTCCTGCTCACTGCCTGCGATGATCTGCGTGGCAGTAT